>JAEWJX010000037.1 GCA_023386365.1 Actinomycetes bacterium
CCCGCGCCCGCACCGGCGCCTGCACCCGCCCCCGCGCCCGCACCCGTCGCGGGTTCGGGAACCGGATCGAAGTCCACCGGCACGGCAACCACGGGCACCGCGCCCGCCGCCACCGAGACGGCCGCGCCCGCCGCGACCGCCACCCCGACGCCCACGGCGAAGCCGACCGACGAACCCACCCGCGACACCGACGACGACCTCGACGTCGAGGCGGCCAGCAGCCGCAGCGACACCAGCGGATCGGGTGGCGGCCCCGCCGCCATCTGGTTGCTAGGCGGTCTGGCCGTCGCGGCAGCCGGGGCCCTCGGCGGCTACACCTGGCTGCGCGGCCGCCGCGCGCGTCTCGCGACCGTCACCGCATCCGCCGCCACCGCATCCACCTCCGACCCGACCAAGGAGTGACACCACCATGACCACCCACCCCATCCGGCGCACCGGGGCACTCGCCCTCGCCGTGGCCGTCGCCGCGACCACCGCGGTCGCGGGTCTCGCGGCCCCTGCCGCCGCCGCCCCAGCCGGCTGGCAGTCGAACGTCGACGTCGCACCCGACTACCTGGTCGACACGTACGGCCTGCCTGCCGACCACGTCTTCGAGACGGTCACCTTCGAGCGCTTCGAGTGGCTGCTGAACGGCAAGTACGACGACAACGCGACCAACGTCACCGGACGCTTCGCGTTCCTCGTCGGCGGCGCGTACGACCCGAGCATCACCTCCACGATCGGCTACATCGACCAGGTGGCGAAGCAGTACGGCGTCGACACGATCTACCAGTTCGACCCGGCGCTCGACGGCAGCACCTACAACGTGTGGAACACGAGCGCCCTCACCCTCGCTCCCACCGGCAAGGCGGCGATCGAGGCGCTCGGCAACCGCCTCATCGACAACTACCTCAACAAGGACACCGCGCCCGCCTTCACGAAGGCGAGCACCGACCCGTACCTGTTCATCTACGACAAGTCGCATACGGTCGACGTGGGCGGCGTGCCCACGGAAGACCGCATCGTCGCGTCGCTCAACGTGCGCAAGACGGCGGCCGACTTCGCGGTGCCTGGCGCCGTCGACGCCTACAAGGCGCAGGTGGCGGCCGTGTTCGCCGCCGCCTCGGTGGGAGGAGTGGCGCAGCTCGACGAACTCGACCAGTTCACCTTCTTCAAGGGCGAGGTCAACCGCCGGCACAAGCTCGGCTACCCGACCGCCGCGACCAACGGCGGCAACATCCTCGACGACGCCGACGACACCGACGACTGGCGGGTCCAGTCGATCACCTACGCCGAGCTGAAGCACCTGCTGCAGCAGGACGGCGACTACGTGATCCTGTTCGGCGGCACCTGGTGCCACAACACCCGCGCCGTGCTGAAGCAGATCAACCGCGAGGCGCAGGAGAACGGGGTGGAGAAGGTCTACATCTTCGACAACTCGCTCGACTCCACCGGCAACGGCGGCAGCAACTACCTGCACATCCGCGACAACCCGGCGCCCACCGGCACCCCCGCCCTCCCGCAGCGCGCGTCGTACCTGTACGGCGACCTGTGGAACACGTACCTCACCAACGTGAAGACCCAGTACAAGACGTCGGTCGCCGAGACGTGGACGGGCTCCGTCAACCCGGTGCAGTTCTACCCGGGCGGCGACACCACCCAGCCGGTGCAGCTCGCCCGCAAGGGTCAGGTGCCGTTCCTGCTGGAGTACAACAAGGCCAACATCTCGGAAGGAACCGCAGCCCCCGTCGTGTCGCAGTGGATCCGCGCGAACGCCAGCGGATGGACGGAGTACATGACCGAGTGGTGGCTCACCCCCACCGGCGGCAACCTGAGCGGCACCCCGACGGCGCAGGCGTTCGGCGCCGAGGCGGAGGCGGCACTCGAGACGTTCTTCGACGAGCTGCCCGGCGTCGCCGCGGCCACCCCGGAGACCCCGGCGGCGCCCACGGCGAGCGTCACCGGAACGTCGGTGACGGTCACCTGGGCCGCCCCCGCCGACGGCGGCTCGGCGATCACCGGCTTCAAGGTGTCGCTGGATGGCGGCACTCCGGTCGCGGTCGGAGCCGACGTCACCTCGCACACCTTCACCGGTGTCGCGGCGGGCAGCCACACGGCCACCGTGGTCGCGACGAACGCGGTCGGCGACTCGTCCGCATCCGCCGCCTCCAACCCGGTGACCGTGGTCGCCGCCGAGGAGCCGGAAGAGCCGGAGGAGCCGGTCGACCCCTCGACCGTCAAAGGCACCGTCACCGTGACGGGCGACCTGAAGGCCGGCGGCACGATCACGGTGCGCGGCACCGGCTTCGCGGAGTCGACCTCCGGGTTCGCGGTCGAGGTCCACTCGACGCCGCAGCTGCTCGGCACCGTCGGAACGGATGCAGCGGGCGCCTTCACGCTCACGGCGACGCTCCCGGCGAACCTGCCCGCGGGCAGCCACTCGATCGTGGTGCTCTACGACGGCGTCACCGTCTCGTCGGCCGCGGTCAGTGTCGCAGCCGCCCCGGCCCTCGCGGCCACCGGCGCCGACGTCGCCTCGCTCGTGAGCCTCACCGCCACCGGCCTCGCGACGCTCGTGCTCGGCGGTCTGGTCGCGGCCGGGGTGGGCATCACCCGGCGACGCCAGGCGGCGTGACCGCGCACCCGGAGTTGAGGGTGGGGCAGGCGACGTCGGCCCCACCCCACCCGGTGGGCACCCGTCCGCTTCTCGACGTCGTCGCCGAGCCGAGCGTTCCCCTCGCGCTCGGCGGCGATGTCCGTCCCGTCTACCTCGACTACGCGGCCACGGCACCCGCACTCACCGGTGTGGCGTCGCGGGTCGCGTCGCTGCTGCCGCATCTGGCATCGGTGAACCGCGGCGCCGGGTGGGGTTCGCAGGTCACCACCGCGACCTACGAGCACGCACGAGACACGGTCGCTCGCCTGCTCGACGCGCGACCGGGCGACCACGTCGTCTTCACCCGCAACACCACGGATGCGCTGAATCTGCTTGCCGAGGTCACCCCCGGCGAGGCGGTGCTCCTCGACCTGGAGCACCACGCGAACCTGCTGCCGTGGCGGCGGCGCGGCGCCCGCATCCTCACCGCCCCGCGGCGCGCGGGGGAGCTGCTGGCGGTGGTCGACGCCGAGCTGGCGCGCCGCCCGGCCGCCCTGCTCACCGTGACGGCGGTCACGAACGTCACCGGTGAGGTGCTGCCGATCGCCGACCTCGCCGCCATCGCCCACGCGCACGGCGCACGCATCGCGGTGGATGCCGCCCAGCTGATCCCGCACCGTGCGGTGTCGATCGCCGCCGCCGACCTCGACTACCTCGCCTTCTCCGGCCACAAGGCGTACGCGCCGTTCGGGGCCGGGGTGCTCGTCGGCCGTGCCGACTGGCTGGATGCCGCCGAGCCGCACCTCGACGGCGGTGGCGCGGTGGGACGCGTCCGGCTCGACGACGTCGAGTGGCGCACCGGCCCCGCCCGCCACGAGGCCGGCACCCCGAACGTGCTCGGCGCGGTCGCCCTCGCCACCGCGCTGCAGACCCTCGACGCCCTCGACCAGCGTGCCCGCGCCGCCCACGAGGCGACCCTGCGCGACGCGCTTCTCACCACCCTCGCGGCGACGGATGGGGTGCGCCTGGTGTCGGCATTCGACGACGGCACCGAACGGCTGGGTGTCGCCGCCTTCCACCTGGAGGGCATCAGCTCGGGGCAGCTCGCCGCCGTGCTGGGGGCCGAGTACGGCATCTCGGTGCGATCGGGGCGCTTCTGCGCGCACCCGCTCGTCGACCGACTCAGCGACCGTCCGCTGGTGCGGGCGAGCCTCGGCGTCGCTTCCACCCTCGACGACGTGGCGGCCCTCGGCGAGGCGCTGCGCAGCATCCGTCGGGCGGGTCCGCGCGCCGACTACGTGCGCATCGACGGCATCTGGCGCCCGGTGCGCGACGCCCGCCCGACGCCGTCCTGGCTCGCAGCGAGCGGCATCCGCCTCACGTAGAATCGTTGAGCCGGGCCGCAGTAACCCCGGGCTCCAATATTCGCCGCTTCGAGCGGCCTTCCGCCGAGAGGCGTTTCTGCGGCTCGGTTTCTTCCTCCCTAGGTGGTTGAGGAGCGCCGCCCGAAGGGTGACGCGTCTCGAAACCGCAGAGCAATGCGGGCCGACCTCTGGGCAGGTCGACCCGCATCGCGGTCGTGGCGGCGCCGGAGCGCCGGTGGCATCAGCTCGGCGGCATCAGCACCGAGTCGATGAGGTAGACGGTCGCGTTGGCGGTGTGCACGCCACCGCAGATCACGTTCGCGTCGTTCACCATGAGGGCGTCACCGCTGCCCGAGACCGTCACCGTTCCGCCCTGGACGGTGGTGTGGTCGCCCACGATGGCGTCCGGCAGCACCTGGCCGGGCACCACGTGGTAGGTGAGGATCGAGGTGAGCAGCGCCGCGTTCTCGGGGAGCTTCAGCGACTCGACGGTGGCCGGGTCGAGCTTCGCGAACGCGTCGTCCACCGGCGCGAAGACGGTGAACTCGGAGCCGTTGAGCGTGTCGACGAGGTTCACGTCGGGGTTCAGCTGACCGGAGACCGCTGCGACGAGCGTCGTCAGCAGCGGGTTGTTGGATGCCGCGACCGCGACCGGGTCGGCGGACATGCCCACGATCGAGCCGCCGCCGTCCGGAACCTGCTCGGCGTAGGCCTCGCATCCGGGGCCCACCAGGTCGGCGAACGCGGGATCGGTCATCGGCTCGCTCGGCTGCTCCATCGCAGGGCTCGAGGGCTCGGCCTCGGGTGGCATCGACGAACAGCCGGCCAGGGGGAACACCGCAGCTGTCGCGATCGCGAGGGCGACGAGCGGGGTGCGCTTGATGGTTCGCATGATCTTCTCCTTGTGCACCGTCGCCGGTGTGCGGCGGTGACAGGGATTCGGAGCCCTTCCCAGATCGGATGGGTCGGATGTCGACCGAGCGTTTCGCGGGGCCGCTCCGAACGCCGCTCATGGACATCTCGCTCGCCCTCATCGGCCTCCTCGGTGGACTGATCACCGGGATCTCGCCGTGCATCCTGCCGGTGTTGCCGGTGATCTTCCTGTCGGGGGGAGCGCAGAGCGCACGCCTGGCCGGCCCCGGCGGCGCACCCCCGACGGTGTCGCCGTGGCGCCCCTATCTGGTGATCCTGGGATTGGTCACCAGCTTCAGCGTCTTCACGCTGCTGGGGTCGTTCCTGTTGGCGCTGCTGGGGCTGCCGCAGGATGTGCTGCGCTGGGCGGGCATCGTGGTGCTGGTGCTGATCGGGGTGGGGCTGATCGTGCCCGCGTTCCAGCACATCCTGGAGAAGCCGTTCTCGTGGATCCCGCAGAAGGCGGTCGGCACGGAACGGGGCGGGTTCCCGCTGGGAATCGCGCTCGGTGCCGTGTACGTGCCGTGCGCGGGGCCGGTGCTCGCGGCGATCACGGTGGCGGGATCGACGGGGCGGATCGGGGTCGACACGGTCGTGCTCACCGTCTCGTTCGCGATCGGCGCCGCCATCCCGTTGCTGATCTTCGCACTCGCCGGCCGCCGGGTGGCGGAGCGGGTGAAGGCGTTCCGCGCCCGCCAGAAGCTGATCCGCACCGTCGGCGGTGTCGTGATGATCGCCCTCGCGGTGGGGATCGCGTTCGGCGCCCCGCAGGCCATCCAACGTCTGCTGCCGGACTACACAAGCGCCCTGCAGGAGGGGCTCGGCACGGATGAGGTGGCCGAGCGGCTGCAGCTCGGCGGGCTGGTCACCGACGAGAACAAGGACCTCGACCAGTGCACGAACGGGGCCACCGAGCTGGAAAGCTGCGGCACCGCGCCGGAGCTGCGCGGCCTCACCGGGTGGATCAACTCCGACCCCGTCACCCTCGAGCAGCTGCGGGGCCGGGTCGTGTTGATCGACTTCTGGGCCTACTCCTGCATCAACTGCCAGCGGTCGATCCCGCACGTCGTGGCGTGGGACGAGGCGTACCGGGATGCGGGGCTCACGGTGCTCGGCATCCACTCGCCCGAGTACGCGTTCGAGAAGGAGCAGCGCAACGTCGAGGCGGGGGCCCGCGATTTCGGCATCGAGTACCCGGTGGCGCTCGACAACTCGCTCGCCACCTGGACCACCTACCGCAACCGATACTGGCCCGCCCACTACCTGATCGACGCGCAGGGCACCGTGCGGCACATCCGCTTCGGTGAGGGCGGCTACGCCGACACGGAGAAGCTGATCCGCGAGCTGCTGACCCGGGCCGATCCGGACGTGCAGCTTCCCCCGCCGACCGACCTCGTCGACGACACCCCGGATGCGGGGACGACAACACCCGAGACCTACCTGGGGTCGACGAAGAAGGTGAACTTCGCCGGGGACGAGCCGTACCGTTCGGGAGACTTCACGCTCCCCGCCGCGGTGCCCGCCGACAGTTTCGCGCTCGACGGCGCCTGGCAGGTCGGCACCCAGTCGATCACACCCGACGCCGCGGATGCCCGCATCCGCCTCGTGTACCGCGCGGGCGCCGAGGTGCGGATGGTGCTGTCGGGGGAGGGGACCGTGACGGTCGACGATGGCACGGGCACCCGCGAGATTGAGGTCTCGGGCACGCCGATGTCGTACCGCCTGGTGGCGCTCGACACCGACACGACCGGCGCGATCACGGTAAACGTCTCGCCCGGCGTCACCGCCTACTCGTTCACCTTCGGCTGAGCAATCCGTTCGGCGGTCGGCTCCGAACCCCCACTGCCCGACACCCGACGAGCAGGAGGTGCGCCATGGTGGGAGCGCATCTTCTGCATCGGGATCCGGTCGGCGAAGTGCTTCTGGGAGGCGCTCCTGACATGATCGACAACGTGCCGACACCACCGGATCGCCCCGATTCCGCGGCGGCGACCCGGCCCGATCTGCTGCTCGAGAGGGTCGCCGCCGGCGACCGGGACGCCTTCTCGCGGCTGTACGACCTGATGGCGCCGCGCCTGCTGGGTCTCATCCGGCGGCTGCTCGTCGACCCCGCCCAGTCGGAGGAGGTGGCGCAGGAGGTGTTCCTCGAGGTGTGGCAGACGGCGGCACGGTTCGACCCGGCGCGCGGCGACGGCACCAGCTGGATGTTCACGCTCGCCCACCGCCGGGCCGTCGACCGGGTGCGGGCGTCGCAGTCGTCCCGCGACCGCGACACCCGCGTCGGCATCCGCGAGCTGGAGATCGAGTTCGACGAGGTGGCCGAGACGGTGGAGGCACGCGACGAGCATCGACGCATCACGGCGGCGCTCGCACGCCTCACCGAGTTGCAGCGGCAGGCGATCCTGCTGGCCTACTACGGCGGTTACTCTCATCGGGAAGTGGCCGAGAGGCTCGCCGTGCCCATCGGCACCGTGAAGACCCGCCTGCGTGACGGGATGATCCGACTGAGAGACGAACTGGGGGTGACATCGTGACCGAGAAAGACGACCTGGAGAACCTGAGCGGGGCGTACGCCCTCGACGCGGTGAGCGCCGAGGAGCGCGCCGCCGTGGAGCGGGCGCTCGCCGGTTCGGAGGCGCTGCGCGCCGAAGTGGGCGAGCTCGCCGACACGGCAGCTGCCCTCGCGGATGCGGTGCCTCCCGTGCAGCCGTCGGCGGGTCTCAAGGATGCGATCTTCGCCCAGCTCGATGCGACGCCGCAGCTGCCGCGTGAGGCGGCGGCGGATGCGGATGTCGCGGTCGAAGCTGACGCGGTGGTCGCCGCTCCGACGGGTGCCGCCGAGCAGCGCGCACAGACCCGCTGGTTCCGTCGGCCCGCGGTCGTCGTGGCGGCGGTAGCTGCTGCTGCCGCGATCATCGTCGGCGGCTTCACCCTGCCGGGGCTGATCACCGGCACCTCGCAGCAGCAGGACGATTTCGCGGCGATCGCCGCCGCATCCGACGCGCAGAGCGCGACCATGCAGATGACGGACGGCGGCACCGCCACCGTGGTGTGGTCGGGGGAGTTGGGCCGCGCGGCGATCGACCTCGCCGACGCCCCGACGCTCGACGCAGCGAGCGACTACGAGCTCTGGTACATCGGCCCCGAGGGGCCGCGTTCGGCCGGCGTCGTGACCGTCGACGACTCGGGCAACGCGCGCCAGGAGCTCGAGGGCGAGATGGCGGCAGGCGACGCGATCGGCCTCACGGTCGAGCCGGCGGGCGGCTCCGAGCAGCCCACGACCGACCCGATCCTGGTCGTCGCGACCGCCTGATCCGCGGCCGCGTCGCCGCGTCGACTCTCAAATCAAGGAGATCTGACTCCCGAATCAAGGAGTCGGTGGGGCGGATGTGACGGGTGGGGCACATAGGCACCACCGGCCACACGGGTTCCTTGATTTGGGATCCGCGGTTCCTTGAGTTGGGACGCGCCCGCGCTCTAGCGGGAGCGGATCACCCGAACTTGCCGGAGACGTAGTCCTCGGTCGCCTTCACCGACGGCATCGAGAACATCTTCGTGGTGTCGTCGTACTCGATGAGCTTGCCCGGCTTGCCGGTGCCTTCGATGTTGAAGAACGCGGTGCGGTCGGAGACGCGCGACGCCTGCTGCATGTTGTGGGTGACGATCACGATCGTGTACTCGGTCTTGAGCTCCTCGATGAGGTCCTCGATGGCGAGCGTCGAGATCGGGTCGAGGGCCGAGCACGGCTCGTCCATCAGGATGACCTCAGGGCTCACGGCGATGGTGCGCGCGATGCAGAGACGCTGCTGCTGACCGCCGGAGAGGCCCGAGCCGGGCTTGTCGAGGCGGTCCTTGACCTCGTTCCACAGGTTCGCGCCGCGAAGCGACTTCTCGACGAGGTCGTCGGCGTCGGGCTTCGAGATGCGGTTGTTGTTGAGGCGCACGCCGGCGAGCACGTTCTCGCGGATCGACATGGTGGGGAACGGGTTCGGCCGCTGGAACACCATGCCCACTTGGCGGCGCACGAGCACCGGGTCGACGCCGGGGCCGTACAGGTTGTTGCCGTCGATGAGCACCTCGCCGTCGACGCGCGCGCCCGGGATGACTTCGTGCATGCGGTTCAGGGTGCGGATGAAGGTCGACTTGCCGCAGCCGGAGGGGCCGATGAAGGCGGTCACCGTGCGGGGTTCGATGGTGAGGGTCACACCTTCGACGGCGCGGAAGGCGCCGTAGTAGACGTCGAGGTCGCGGACTTCGATGCGCTTGGACACGTGGGTTCCTTCGGGTCGTTTCTGTCGGCCGGCGCGGTCAGCGCCCGAGCTTGGGGGAGAAGAAGTGGGAGACGATGCGTGCGATGGCGTTCAGCAGCGCGACGATCAGGATGAGGGTGAGCGCTCCGGCCCACGCGCGGTCGATGTACGCCTGCGCGTCGGTGCCGGGGCTCACGTACTGCGTGTACACGAACACGGGCAGCGACATCATCCGCTCCGAGAACGGGTTGTAGTTCATGCTGGCGGTGAAGCCGGCGACGATGAGCAGCGGCGCCGTCTCACCGATGACGCGCGAGATCGACAGCATGACGCCGGTGGTGATGCCGGCGATGGAGGTGGGCAGCACCACCTTCACGATGGTGCGCCACTTGGGCACGCCGAGCGCGTAGGAGGCTTCGCGCAGCTCGTTCGGCACGAGGCGGATGATCTCTTCGCTCGAGCGCACCACGACGGGGATCATGAGGATCGACAGCGCGACCGATCCGGCGAATCCGGACCGCGCGCCTTCACCGAAGATGAGGGCGAACAGGGCGTAGGTGGCGAGACCGGCGACGATCGACGGGATGCCGGTCATCACGTCGACGAAGAACGTGATCGCGCGGGCGATCTTGCCGGTGCCGTATTCGACCAGGTAGATGGCGGTCATCAGCCCGACGGGGATCGACATGAGCGCCGCGAAGCCGGTGATGATGAGCGTTCCGACGATGGCGTGCAGCGCGCCGCCGCCTTCGCCGACGACGTTGCGCATCGACTGGGTGAGGAAGGTGCCGTTGGTGAGCGTCGGCAGGCCGTTGGCGACAACGGTGACGGTGAGCCAGATCAGCGGGATGAGCGCCAGCACGAACGCGCCGGTGACGAGCGAGGTCACGAGGCGGTTCTTCGCCTGGCGTCCGCCTTCGACGAGCAGGGCCAGCAGCCAGTTCGCGAACACGAACAGGATGACGCCGGCGATGAGTCCGAGGATCCAGTTGAACTCGCCCTCGGGCATCCCGACCAGCGCGGCGATGCCGAGCGTGATCACGAGCGACCCGCCGAGGATCACCCACGGGGTCCACTTGGGCAGCTTGCCGGCCGTGTACGAGTTCGCGACGGTGCGGGGCGCGGTGTCGAGGGTCGTCATCAGTTGGCTCCCGAGAATTCCTTGCGGCGCGAGACCGCCCAGCGTGCCACCGAGTTCACGGCGAAGGTGATGACGAAGAGGATGAGGCCGGTCGCGATGAGCACGTTCACGTCGATGCCGTGGGCTTCGGGGTAGTTGAGCGCGATGTTGGCGGGGATCGTGGTGGGGTTCTGCGAGCTGGTGACCACGAAGCTGATGATGAGCGCCGGCGACAGCACCATGGCGACGGCCATAGTCTCGCCGAGCGCGCGTCCGAGGCCGAGCATGACGGCCGAGATGATGCCGGGGCGGCCGAACGGCAGCACCGCCATCTTGATCATCTCCCAGCGGGTCGCGCCGAGCGCGAGGGCCGCCTCCTCGTGCAGCTTCGGCGTCTGCAGGAACACCTCGCGGCAGAGGGCGGTGATGATCGGCAGGATCATGACGGCGAGCACGATGGCGACGGTCAGGATGGTGCGGCCGGTGCCGGAGACGGGCGGGGTGAAGAGCGGGAACCAGCCGAGGTTCTCGGTGAGCCACACGTAGAAGGGCTGGATGGCGGGGGCCAGCACGCCGGCGCCCCACAGGCCGTAGACGACCGACGGCACCGCGGCGAGCAGGTCGATCGTGTAGCCGAGGCCCTGCGCGAGTCGGCGCGGGGCGTAGTGCGAGATGAAGAGCGAGATGCCGAGCGCGATCGGCACGGCGATCAGCAGCGCGAGCGCGGCCGCCCAGACGGTTCCGAAGACGAGCGGGCCGACGTACGTCCAGAAGCTGTCCGGTTCGCCTTTGATCTCGGACGGGTCGACGAGGAAGGCGGGGATCGACTGCGCGACGAGGAAGATCGCGACGCCGGCGAGGACGACGAGGATGAGCGCGCCGGCCGTCAGGGCGCCGCCGGAGAACAGGCGGTCGCCGAGGCGCTTCTTGGCGGTGATCCGGGCCGGGGCGGCGGTCATTCGATCCTCGTCAGGTCGGGGGTTCGGGTTTCAGTGTGTCGGGCTGCGACGCCCCGTGCAATGCGCGGGGGCCGCAGCCCGACAGGTACTACTGGGTGTTACTTGATCGAGGCGACTGCCTCGGCGACCTTCGCCGAGAGGTCGGCCGACAGCGGGGCGGCGCCCGCCGACTCGGCGGCGACCTGCTGGCCCTCTTCGCTGGTGATGTAGCCGATGTAGGCCTTCACGAACTCGCCCTTGGTCGCATCCGCGTACTCGGTGCAGACGATGCTGTACGAGACGAGGACGAGCGGGTAGTGGCTCGGGTCCTCGGTGAGGCGGTTCAGCTTGAACGCGAGGTCGTTGGCCTCGCGGCCCTCGACGAGCGGCGACTCCGCGACGACCGCGGCGGCGGCCTCCGGGGTGAACGCGACGAACTCGTCGCCGACCTTGATCTTCGCAACCCCGAGGTCGCCCGCCTTCGACGCGTCGGCGTAGCCGATCGTGCCGGAGCCGTTCTTCACGGCCTCGACGAGACCCGAGGTGCCCTGGGCGCCTTCACCGGTCTGGTACGGGAACGGGTCGGCCGGCTTCTCGGTCCACACGTCGGGGGCGACCTGGTTGAGGTAGTCCGCGAAGTTCTTGGTGGTGCCGGAGTCGTCCGAACGGTGCACGGCGGTGATCGCCAGGTCGGGGAAGGTCACGCCCTCGTTGAGCGCGGCGATCGCCGGGTCGTTCCAGTTGGTGATGTCGCCCTTGAAGATGTGGGCGATGGTGGCCGCGTCGAGGTTGAGCTCGTCCACGCCCTCCACGTTGAAGATCACCGCGATGGGCGAGATGTAGGTGGGGATGTCGATCGGCTTGGTGTCGGCGGCGCAGGTGGCGAACTCGCCCGCCAGCTCGTCGTCGCTGAGTGCCGAGTCGGAACCGGCCCAGTCGGAGCCGCCGGCGATGAAGGTCTCACGACCCGCACCCGAGCCCGAGGGGTCGTAGTTGATGGTGACGTCGGGGTTGGCGGTCTGGAAGCCGGCGACCCAGGCCTCCTGGGCGGAGCCCTGCGACGAGGCGCCGGCGCCGTTGAACGTGCCGGAGAGGGTGCTCTCGGACTCGTTGGCAGAGGGGGTCTCGTTCGCTGCGCAGGACGAGAGGGCGAGGGCGCCCACGATCGCGAGGGCGGCGATACCGCCGGTACGCGTGATCTTCACTGTGTTCCCTTCGGGAATGTCGGTCTGGTTTCGAGGCTCTTGGCGGCCTCGGGGGCGACGCTACGAACCGACAGTGACCAGGTTCGAGGGGAATGGTGAACGGGAGGTGAACGAGGCCGCAACAACTGGGTTGCGGGCGCACTCCAATCAGGCGGTGCTCAGGCGGTGGGGCCGTGCACTTCGACGGCGACGATTCCGGATGCGGGGTCGTCGACGGGCACGTGCAGCACCGCGTATTCGCCGGTGGCGAGGGCGGCGGCGGCCTGCAGGCGTGAGGTGATGGGGGTGCCGGTCTCTTCCGCGACGGCGGCGATGATCTGCGGCAGCACGGGACCGTGGCTGCACAGCACGACGCTCTCGCGTTTGGCGATGCGCTTGGCGACGAAGTCGCGCACCGGCTTGCCGCCGGAGCGGTAGGCGTCCTGGCTGATCACGTGGTCTTCGTCGACGGGGATGCCGGTGAGCCGACCCGTGGGCGCGATGGTGCGCATGCAGCGCTCGGCGGTGGAGCTGATGAGGCGCTTCGGTCGGTAGGCGGCGACCCCGTGCGAGACGCTGAGCGCCTGGTCGGTGCCGCGCTGCATGAGGGGTCGGGTGGAGTCGGGGCCATCCCAGTCCTCACCGGGCACTGCCTTGCCGTGGCGCAGTGCGATGACGGCGAAGGTGCGCGCGCGGCCCTGGTCGAACAGTTCGCCGAAACGGTCGACGATGTCGATGTCGTGGGTGTAGCTGAGCACCTTGCGGGCCTTCTTCAGCCCCACCCAGTGCAGCTCTTCGATCTCGTCGTTGGAGACGAACGTGGAGTTGGCGATCGCATCCGGGCTCACCTCACCGGCCCAGTAGTACACCTGCTTGTCGCGGCCACTGGGGAGCGTGTACTCGACGACACCGAGCGGCACCCCGAGCGCGATGATGAGGCCGGTCTCTTCGGCGATCTCCCGCACCGCGGTCTCGGGCAGGGTCTCACCCGGGTCGAGTTTGCCTTTCGGCAGCGAGACGTCTTTGTGCTGCGTGCGGTGCACGAGCAGGATCTTCGCCTTGCCCTTCTTCGACATGCGCCAGCAGACGGCACCCGCCGCGAGCTGCGGCGTCTGGCTCATCGGGTGGCCCGACGGCGGGTCGACACCTGGCGCCACCGCTCGTCCTGCAGGTCGCGCAGGGGCGCGCCGGTCTCATCCCGGTCGTGTCGGGCCCACGCACCGTCGGCGTGCAGGTCCCATGCCGAGGTGCCGTCGTCGAGGGCCAGTTCGAACATCGCCTCGGTCTCGTCGATGTGCTCCGGGCGCACGAGGCGCACCAGCGCTTCGACGCGGCGGTCGAGGTTGCGGTGCATCATGTCGGCGCTGCCGATGAACACCTGCCGGTCGCCGTCGTTCTCGAACGAGAAGATGCGCGAGTGTTCGAGGTAGCGGCCCAGGATGCTGCGCACCCGGATGTTCTCACTGAGGCCGGGCACGCCGGGGCGCAGCGAGCAGATGCCCCGCACCCACACATCCACCGGCACCCCCGCCTGGCTGGCGCGGTAGAGGGCGTCGATGATGGCCTCGTCGACCATCGAGTTCACCTTGATGCGGATGCCGCTGCGTTTGCCCGCGAGGGCGGCCTCGGCTTCCGCGTCGATGCGCTTCAGCAGTCCCGCCCGCAGGTGGAGGGGCGCCACCAGCAGCCGCTTGAACTTCTTCTCGATCGCGTAGCCGGAGAGCTCATTGAAGAGGCGCGTGAGGTCTTTGCCGACCACCGGGTCAGCCGTCAGCAGCCCGAGGTCTTCGTAGATGCGGCTCGTCTTGGGGTTGTAGTTGCCGGTGCCGATGTGGCTGTAGTGCTTGAGGGTGCCGCCCTCTTGACGCACCACGAGCGCCAGCTTGCAGTGGGTCTTCAGCCCGACCAGGCCGTACACGACGTGCACGCCCGCCTTCTCGAGCTTGCGCGCCCAAGAGATGTTCGCCTGCTCGTCGAAGCGGGCCTTGATCTCGACGAGCGCCAGCACCGCCTTGCCGGCCTCGGCGGCGTCGATGAGCGCCTCGACGATAGGGCTGTCGCCGCTCGTGCGGTAGAGCGTCTGCTTGATGGCGAGCACGTTCGGGTCGGCGGCGGCCTGCTCGAGGAAGGCCTGCACACTGGTCGCGAACGACTCGTAGGGGTGGTGCAGCAGCACGTCGCCCTTGCTGATCGAGGCGAAGATGTCGGGCTTCTCGGTCGGCTCGCTCGGCTGCAGCGAGACGGAGGTGGTGGGCACGCGCCGCGGGTACTTCAGCTCCGGACGGTCGAGTTTGGTGATCTCGAACAGCCCGCCGAGGTCGAGCGGCGCCGGCAGGCGGTACACCTCGCGGTCGGTGATGCGCAGCTCCTGCATCAGCAAGTCGAGCGTCACGTCATCCATGTCGTCCGAGATCTCGAGCCGGATGGGCGAACCGAAGCGACGGCGCAGCAGCTCCTTCTCGAGGGCCTGCAGCAGGTTCTCGGTCTCGTCCTCCTCGATCACCACATCCTCGTTGCGGGTGACGCGGAACTCGTGGTGTTCGAGCACCTCCATGCCGGGGAACAGGTCGCCCAGGTGGTTCGAGATGAGGTCTTCGAGGGGGATGTAGCGCAGCAGGCCCCGCGCATCCGGCAGCTGCACGAACCGGGGCAGGTTCTGCGGCACTTTGAGGCGGGCGAACTCGACCTTCTCGGTCTTGGGGTTGCGCACCCGCACCGAGAGGTTGAGCGAGAGGCCCGAGATGTAGGGGAACGGATGCGCCGGGTCGACCGCGAGCGGCATCAGCACCGGGAAGATCTGGTTCTGGAAGACCTCGTGCATGCGCTCACGGTCGGCCTCGTCGAGGTCGTTCCAGCCTTCGATGTGGATGCCGGCCTCGTCGAGTGCGGGCTTCACCAGGTCGCGGAACACGCGGGCGTGCCGCTCCTGCAGGTCGTGGGCGCGGTCGGAGATGTCGTTCAGCACGTCGATCGGCGCGCGACCCACGTTGGTGGGCACCGCGAGACCGGTGTCGATACGGCGCTTGAGGCCGGCGACGCGCACCATGAAGAACTCGTCGAGGTTGGTGGCGAAGATAGCGAGGAAGTTGGCGCGCTCCAGCAGCGGGAGTGCCGGATCTTCGGCCAGTTCGAGCACCCGCTGGTTGAACGCGAGCCAGCTCAGCTCACGGTCGAGGAAGCGGTCGGGAGGCAGTGTGCCGTCGTCGACGGGCGCGGGGTCGGCGTCGTAGTCGTCGAGCAGATCGGCGGCCAGCGTGGCGTCACCGAAGGGGCTGTTCGTCTCCATCGCCCCATCCTGCCAGTAACGGCGTGAACGGCGGATGAACGCGGTCAGACGCGGCTCGGCACCGACTCCGCTTCGTCTTCGTACACGTTGAAGCGGTATCCGACGTTGCGCACGGTGCCGATGAGCGAGTCGAGCTCGCCGAGCTTCGCCCGCAGGCGCCGCACGTGCACGTCGACGGTGCGGGTGCCACCGAAGTAGTCGTAGCCCCACACCTCGCTGAGCAGCTGCTCGCGGGTGAACACGCGGCTGGGGTGGGTGGCGAGGAACCGCAGCAGCTCGAACTCCTTGAAGGTGAGGTCGAGCGGACGCCCGTGCACCTTCGCCGAGTAGCTGGCTTCGTCGATGACGACCCCGGATGCCTGGATCTTCGAGACCGAATTCTCTTTCGCGAGACGGTCGATCACCAGACGGATGCGCGCATCCACTTCGGCGGGGCCCGCAGTGGAGAGGATCACCTCGTCGATGCCCCAGTCGCCGGAGACGGCGGTGAGCCCGCCTTCGGTGAGCACGAGCACCAGCGGCACCCCGATCCCGGTGGTGCGCAGGATCTTGCAGAGCGACTTGGCGCTCGCGAGATCTTGCCGCGCATCGACGAAGACGAGGTCGGATGTGGGGGCGTTGACGAGCGACGCGGGCTCTGCCGGGATGGTGCGAACACGGTGGCTGAGCAGGTTGAGCGCCGGGAGGGCATCCGAATCGGCGGCAGAACTCAGGATCAGGAGCTGCGCCACGCGATTCCTTTCCGGGCGTGTTCGGGTCTGTTCGCTTACGCCACAGTGTACGCAGCCGTAGCATGAGGCGGTGCCCACCTCGTTGTTCAGCGTCATCCCGGTCTGGGTGGCCGCCCTCGCGGGGGCTGTCGTCGTGGGGATCGTGGCGCCCGGGTCGGCGTTCGTGTGGCTGCCGGTGGTGATGGCGGTCGCCATCCTGCTCACGTTCGTGATCCAGCTGGGGGTGAGTCGCAAGGAGGGGCTGGTGTCGCGGATCGTGGCGAGCCTCGCCGGCGCCCTCGGCATCCTGGTGGTGGCGACGGTCGGTTTGTGGGCCATCGCCGGGGAGCTGCCCGTTCCGGCCTGATCCGCCGCCAGCGACTAGAGTGGAGCGCATGATGCTGGCGCTCGAGCTCTTCTTCATCGGCCTGCTCGGTCTTGCGACGCTCGCGATCGGCGGCGTCTCGGTCGTCGTGCTCTACAACCTCTTCCGCGGCCAGCGCTGAGCCTGTGTTCGAGCTCGACGTCGACCTCCCGGCGGAACTCGTTCCGCTCTCGTGGCTGATCGGGGTCTGGGAGGGCAGCGGCGTCATCGCCTACCGTGTCGGCGACGAGGTGCGCGAGCACGAGTTCGGGCAGCGGGTGGCGTTCAGCCACGACGGCACCCCGCACCTGCAGTACAGCTGCAGCGCGTGGCTGCCTCCGGATGCGGTGGCCGAGGGCGAGGAGCAGCCGGCGCCCCGCAACCTGTTCTCCGAGATCGGCTACTGGCGTCTCGGGCGTCCACTCGGCGACGCCGATGACGGCCCCGCGATGCTGCCCGGCACCGGTGCCCCGATCTTCCAGACCGCCGAGTCGGTTGAGACCCTCCGCAACTCCCGCGGCGCGTTCGACATCGAGGTGCTGCTGGTGCAGCCGGGCGGTGTGAGCGAGCTGTACCTGGGTGAGATCAACGGCCCCCGCATCGACCTGGCGACGGATGCGGTGCTCCGTTCGTCGACGGCGAAGGAGTACGCGGCGGCGACGCGCCTGTACGGGCTGGTCGATGACCACCTGCTGTGGGCGTGGGACATCGCCGCCCTCGGACAGGATCTGCGCACGCACGCGTCCGGCCGTCTGGGGCGTGTCGAATGAGCGTGTTCGCGCTGCGCGACGGCGCCGTCGGCGACCCGCCGGAGCACTACGGCGACCCGGTCGGCGAGCAGCGGGCGCTCGCGGCGGGGCGCGCCGTCGTCGACCTATCCGACCGCGACGTGGTCACGATCACCGGCCCCGACCGGCTCAGCTGGCTCGACTCGCTCACGTCGCAGTCGATCGCGCACCTGCCGGCCGGCGCATCCGCCGAGACCCTGCTGCTGAATCCGAACGGCCGCATCGAGTACGCGGCCCGCGTGCTCGACGACGGCGAGACCACCTGGCTCCTCATGGATGCGGGCACGGGGGCGGGTTTCGCTGCCTTCCTCGACCGGATGCGGTTCATGTTGCGCGTCGAGGTCGCCGACCGGTCGGCCGACTACGCGACCGTCGGCACGCTGGGTGAGGCACCCGCCGCATCCGCCGCGCCGAACGGGGTGCCGCTCGTGTGGTCCGATCCGTGGGTGTCGGTGCAGCCGGGCGGGCACCAGTACGCGTGCGGCACGCACCCGTACGACGAGTGGACTTACCGGGAGGCGCTCGTCGAGCGCGCTCGGTTGCACGAGCTGGCTGAGCTTCCCGCCGCGGGCTCCCTGGCGTTGGAGGCGCTGCGCATCGCCGCCTGGCGCCCCCGCGCGGCAACCGAGCTCGACGGCACCGCGATCCCGCACGAGTTCGACTGGCTGCGGTCCGCCGTGCACCTGTCGAAGGGCTGCTACCGCGGGCAGGAGACGGTCGCCAAGGTGCACAACCTCGGGCACCCGCCGCGTCGTCTCGTGATGCTGCACCTCGACGGCAGCGACGGCGTGCTGCCGGAGCCGGGCGCCGAGGTTCGTCTGGGGCGTCCGGATGCCGAGGGCGCCGTCGTGGGCCGGGTCACCGCATCCGCCCGCCACCACGAACTGGGTCCGATCGCGCTGGCGCTCGTGAAGCGCTCCGCCGACCCCGCATCCGAGCTGACCGTCGATGCCGACGGTGTGCTCGTCCCCGCCGCCCAGGAGGTCATCGTGCCCACCGACGCGGGAGCCGAGGCCGACGTGCCCCGCATCCCGCGGCTCGGCGCGGTGCGCCGCTGACGGCGGTGCTGCGGTGAGCGGGCGCGCCGACGGCGTGAGCCGCGAACTGAGGCGACTGGAGCGCCGCGTGCGCCGTCAGGTGGATGTGCGGATGGCGGGCCGCCGGGTCTGGGAGTCGGTGCCGGCGATCGTGCAGATCCTGGTGGCCGTCACGGCTGCGTACTCGATCGCGCACTGGGGTCTCGGCCACGCGGTGCCGCTGCTGGCCATCACGGTGACGATCAACTCCCTCGGCTTCACGCGCGACGCGCGGCCGGTGCGGGTGGCGGAGACGGTGCTCGGCATCCTGCTGGGGGTGGCGCTCGGCGACGCCCTGGCGCTGCTGGTGGGGCACGGGCTGTGGCAGCTGGTGGTGGTGCTGGCGGCGGTGTTCGTGGTGGGGCGTGCGGTGTCGGCGAACCCGGCGTTCGCGGTGGCGGCCGCGGTGCCGTCGGCGATCGTGGTGATGCTGCCGCCTCCTGCGGGCGGCCCGTTCAGCTACACGCTCGACGCGCTCATCGGTGGTGTGGTGGCGCTGCTGGTGACGGCGCTCGTGCCGCGCGACCCGCGGCGGGCTGCCGCGCGCGACGGCCGCGCCCTGTTCTCGGTGTTCGATGAGGCGCTCGGGTCGATCGTCGACGGGCTGGCGGATGCCGACCCGGCGGCCGGCGAGTTGGCCCTGTCGCGGTTGCGGCGCACGCAGCCCCTGGTGGACGCCTGGTCGACGTCGCTGGATTCGGCGGTCTCGGTGGCGCGCATCTCGCCGTGGGTGCACCGGCATCTGGGTGAGCTGCAGCGGAACTCCCGGGTGCTGCGGGCGGCGGATCTCGCGGCGCGGCACCTGCGCACGGTGGCGCGGAGGTCGGAGTTCCTGGTGCGGGACGGCCGGCACCGCCCCGAGCTGGCGGCCGTCGTGTCGCAGCTGGCCACCGGCATCCGTCTGCTGGGACGGGAGTTGGATGACCCCGAGTTGGCGGGTGCTGCGCGCACCGAGCTGTCGCACTTGGCGGCGCGACTCGACCCGGGCACGCTCATCCCGGGCGCCCCCGTGACCGACGCCGCGCTCCTGCTGCTGCTGCGCCCCCTGGTGGTCGACCTCTTGGAGGCCACCGGCCTGCCCGCCGACGACGCCCGCGCCCTGCTTCCCCCGGTCTCCTGACTCCCGCTCGCGGTGAGGGGTCGCAAAGTGCTCGAAATACGGCGTGTCTCGAGCACTTTGTGACCCCTCCCGTCAGGGGAGGGGTGCGACGGCGGCCCAGGGGACGGAGAGCTCGCCCAGGCGCCAGCGGGCGCGCCCGCCGAGGGGTGGGGTGTCGAGGATCGGATGCCCCGCGTCGCGCAGGGTGGCGACCGTCGCCTGCCAGCGCTGCACCGGCCCGTACACCGACAGCGGCGCGTGCGTCGCCCACGCCCGGTCCAGTTCCGCCAGCAGCCCGTGGATGCGCTCGCCCGGCACGTTCCGGTGGATGAGCGCCTTCGGCAGCCGCTCCGCGACGATCGACGGCGCCTCCAGCTCCGCCAGCCGCAGCGAGATCGTGAACGTGTGCGGACCGGATGCGTCGAGCGTCACCCAGCTCGAGATGCGACCCAACTCGTCGCAGGTGCCTTCCACGAGCTGGCCGCCGGGGGCGAGCCGCGCCCGCATCCGCGCCCACGCATCCGCCACCTCCGCCTCGTCGTACTGCCGCAGCACGTTGAACGCGCGGATGATCGCCGGTCGCCGCCCGCCTTCGGTCGGCACCTCGAAGCCGCCCAACCGGAAGCTGACGCCGGGTCGGGCTGCTTCCGACGCGATCCGCACCCGCTCCGGGTCGATCTCGACCCCCACGACCTCCACATCCGGACGCACCCGCGCCAGCCGCTCGTGCAGCTCGTTGCTCGTCGTGGCCGAGGCGCCGTAGCCCAGGTCGACGACGAGCGGATCGTCGGCGGAACGAACGGCCGGCAGCGCCGCGATCCACCGGTCCACGCGCCGCAGCCGGTTCACGCCGGTCGTGCCGCGCGTGATCCGCCCCTCGGGTCTGCTCGTCCTCGCCATCGCGCCCACGCTATCTGTGCGTCGGTAGGCTTTCCGCATGACCTCGACGCTCATCCTGCTCCGCCATGGCAACTCCGACTGGAACCAGAAGAACCTCTTCACCGGATGGGTGGATGTGCGCCTCTCCGAGCAGGGCGTCACCGAGGCGAAGCGCGCCGGCGAACTGCTCGCCGAGTCGGGTCTCGCCCCCACGATCCTCTACACGAGCGTGCTCACCCGCGCCATCCAGACCGCGAACCTGGCCCTCGAGGTCGCCGACCGCCTCTGGATCCCGGTGAAGCGCAGCTGGCGCCTCAACGAGCGCCACTACGGCGCGCTGCAGGGCCTCGACAAGGCCGAGACGCTGGAGAAGTACGGCCCCGAGCTGTTCCAGACGTGGCGTCGCAGCTTCGACACCCCGCCGCCGCCGCTCGCCGACGACGCCGAGTGGAGCCAGGTGGGCGACGAGCGTTACGCCGACCTGCCCGACGCCGACCTGCCCCGCACCGAGAGCCTGAAACTCGTCATCGACCGGATGCTGCCCTACTGGGAGTCCGACATCACGAAGGATCTCGCGGCCGGTGAGACGGTGCTCGTCACCGCCCACGGCAACTCGCTCCGCGCCCTGGTGAAGCACCTCGACGGCATCAGCGACGACGAGATCGCCGAACTCAACATCCCCACCGGCATCCCGCTCGTGTACGAGCTCGACGACGACTTCCGTCCGGTGCGTCCGGGTGCCTACCTCGACCCGGAGGCCGCCGCCGCCGGCGCCGCCGCGGTCGCCGCGCAGGGCAAGAAGTAGGGCAACACGTCCGGCTTCCCCGCCGACTACACCTGGGAGCTCGACCCCGAGCTTCCGGGTGACGGTTCGGAGTTCCCGGTGATCGAGCTCGGCACGGCGAACTCCGTTGAGCACAACCTGCGGGTGATTCCGGATGCAGGGGAGCCGTGGGTCGTGGCGATCCGCGGCGGGGGCTACGGAACGCCGTTTTTCGGTCTTCGCCCCACTCCGCACCCCGACGTGGTGTGCGTCGTCGCGGGCGGAGGCGCGTACCTCGTCAACACGGTGGCGCGCGCGGCGCAGACCGTCGGCGTCTTCCCGACGACTCAGGTGGAGGCAATCCCCGACGCCGGCATGCTCGTCCTCGCGAGCTTCACCGAACTCGCCGGGGTGGGCGTCCAGGGCCCGCACGGCGACCTCGGCGTGATCTGGCACACCGAACGGCTGGCGCTCGACGACCTGCGGATCGTCGGGGTCGACGGAAGCGCGGTCGAATGCCGCGCGGAGGACGGCGGGAGCTTCAGGGTCGTCGTCGATGCCGCATCCGGCGACGTGATCGCGGCCGATCCGCCGCCTCGCGGCAGCATCCTCTCCTTCCTCCCGTTCCCCCGCCGGAAGGGCTGAGCATGCCCACCCCCGGGTGAGCCGGGCGGGCCCCGTGTGGCTAGGGTGGCACCATGCTCCCGGAGCCGGACAACACGGTCTCGGCGCTCCTGTTGCTCTTCATCGGATTCATCCAGTTGCTGGTCGTCGTCGGGCTGATCGTTCTCGCTTACGTGGGCATCTCCCGAGGGTTCGGCCGCGGCGTGGAGGCATGGAGAGCGGCTGACAGGAGGCGGAGCGAAGCCAAGCGGACCGTCGACCGGTCCGGATCCAACGAATAGGCAGGTCTCCCCATGCTCGTCGCGTTCTCTGTCGCCCCCACCAGCAGCAACGTGGACGGGTCGGTGCACGACGCGGTCGCCGCGGCCGTGCAGATCGTGCGCGACTCGGGCCTGCCGAATCGCACCACCTCGATGTTCACGGAGATCGAGGGGGAGTGGGATGAGGTGTTCGATGTCGTGAAGCGCGCCACCGAGGCGGTGGCCGCCTACGGGTCGCGGGTGTCGCTGGTGCTGAAGGCCGACATCCGCCCCGGCTACACGGGCGAGCTCACCGGCAAGGTCGAGCGTCTCGAGCAGGCGATCGAGGGTCTCGGGTCCTGACCTGAGGGCCCACGGGGAACCGGACCCGGAAAGCGCCGGTTAGAGGGAGTTGCAACTCCCTCTGGGGGCGGTTAGCTCCAGCTAACTACCCCGACCCAGGCGTCGGGGTCAGGCCCAGTCGCCGGTGGCGAGGTACTGAACCTTCTTGGCGATCGAGACCGCGTGGTCGGCGAAACGCTCGTGGTAGCGGGATGCGAGGGTCGCGTCGACCGTGTCGGCCGTCTCGCCCTTCCACGTCTCGCCGAGCACCTTGTCGAACACGGCCAGGTGCAGCGCGTCGACCTTGTCATCCTCGTTGCGGATGTGCTCCGCGACGGCCGGGTCCTGGGTCTCGAGCAGCTCGGTCAGCTTGCGCGCGATCTCGACGTCGAGGGCGCCCATCTCGCGGAACGTGGAGCGGAGGCCCTTCGGCACGACCTTCTCGGGGAAGCGGTAGCGGGCCAGCTGGGCGATGTGCTCGGCCATGTCGCCCATCCGTTCGAGCGACGCGCTGATGCGCAGCGCGCTCACGACGATGCGCAGGTCGCGCGCCACCGGCTGCTGCCGGGCGAGGATCGTGATGGCGAGCTCGTCGAGCTCGGTGGCGAGAACGTCGATCTTGCGGTCGTCTTCGATGACCGTCTCGGCGAGCGCCACATCGGACTCGTTGAAGGCGCGCGTCGCGTTCTCGATCGAGTCGCCGACGAGCGTCGAGATCTCGACGAGGCGCTCCTGCACCTCGCGCAGCTCCTGCTGGAACACCTCGCGCATGAAAGCCCTGGTCCTTTCGTCGCCGATTCGTGTCGGCCGTTGGTCGGCATGCGGCAGCCGTACCGCTCGCAGCCGCTTGGCAACGCTCCCGCGGGAAGGTTAACGAGCGGTGACTGAACCGTGAACATGCCGCTAAGGGATATCGATAGCTGCGCAGTTGGTCGGTCGGCCCCTGCAGGCCCGCCCTAATCTAGTCCCATGGACGCGGCATGGCTCGTGCCCGCGGCCCTGGGTTTCGGGCTGGCGGTAGGTGTCGGCGCATCCGCCGCCGTCGTCGCCGCGCATGCCCGCGGGCAGCGCGCCGCCGCCGTCGTCAGCCCCACTGTGCCGGATGGGGTCGAGGAGGTCATCGACGCGCTCGAGACCGCCGGGGTGGTGGTCGACTCATCCAACAACGTGGTCACCTGCTCGACGGCGGCCGTTGCGCTGGGTCTCGTCTGGAACCACGCGTTGGTGCATCCGGAGATCGTAGCGCTCGTCGACCAGGTGCGCATCGAGGGCACCGCGTCGCAGGAGGAGCTGCAGCTTCCCCGGGGGCCGTTCGGCGACGCGCAGGTGCATCTGCTGGTGCGGGCCGCGCCGCTCGGCAGCCGCTACGTGCTGGTGCTGGCCGATGACCGCACCGAGGCGCACCGTCTCGAAGATGTGCGTCGCGATTTCGTCGCCAACATCTCCCACGAACTGAAGACGCCGATCGGCGCCGTCGGTCTGCTGGCCGAGGCTCTCGAGTCGGCCGCCGACGAACCGGATGAGGTGCGCCGGTTCGCGCACCGTCTCACCATCGAGTCGGATCGCCTCCGCAGCCTCACGCACGAGATCATCGAGCTGAGCCGGCTGCAGGCGAAGGACGCCCTCGAGAACGCGGACCGCGTGCAGGTCGACTCGGTGATCGCGCAGGCGGTCGACGCGAACCGTGTCGCCGCGGAATCGCACCGCATCACGATCGTCGCGCAGGCGGAGGCAGGCGCCGCCGTGTGGGGCGACGAGGCGATGCTGGTGACCGCGGTGCACAACCTGATCGCCAACGCGATCCAATATTCTCCCGACGGCACACGCGTCGGCGTCGGGGTGACCCGACGCGACGGGACCATCGAGATCGCCGTCACCGATCAGGGTGTCGGCATCCCCGAATCCGAACGCGACCGCGTGTTCGAACGTTTCTTCCGTGTCGATTCCGCACGCAGCCGCCAGACCGGCGGCACCGGCCTCGGCCTCTCGATCGTCAAGCATGTGGCGCAGAACCACGGCGGCGACGTTCGGGTGTGGTCGCAGCAGGGCCGCGGGTCGACGTTCACCATCCGTCTGCCGGAGGCCGAACCGGTCGCCGCACCATCCCGTGGAGCCCGTACGTGACCCGCATCCTCATCGTCGAAGACGAACCGTCGCTCGCTGAACCTCTCGCCTTCCTGCTCGGCCGCGAAGGCTACGAGACGGCGATCGCCGGCGACGGGCGTGCGGCGTTGGCCGACTTCGACCGCAACGGCGCCGACCTGGTGCTGCTCGATCTGATGCTGCCGGGCCTGTCGGGCACCGAGGTGTGCCGTGAGCTCCGCAGCCGCTCGAGCGTGCCGATCATCATGCTCACCGCGAAGGACAGCGAGGTCGACATCGTGGTGGGGCTCGAGCTGGGCGCCGACGACTACGTGACCAAGCCGTACTCGAGCCGCGAACTGCTGGCCCGCATCCGTGCGGTGCTGCGCCGCCACGTGGAGGCTCCCGAGGAGGAGCTCGACGCGGTGCTCGAGGCGGGCACAGTTCGGATGGACATCGAACGCCACTCGGTGAGCGTCGGCGGCCGGGAGGTGTCGATGCCGTTGAAGGAGTTCGAGCTGCTCGAGTTCCTGCTGCGCAACGCCGGCCGTGTGCTGACGCGCGGGCAGCTGATCGACCGGATCTGGGGCTCCGACTACTTCGGCGACACGAAGACCCTGGATGTGCACATCAAGCGCATCCGCGCGAAGATCGAGCCCGACCCGTCGCAGCCGCAGCTGCTGGTGACGGTGCGCGGCCTCGGGTACCGATTCGAGAACTGACCCGGATGGGTCGGCGCCTTACGGGGCGGGTGTCTCGGTCTCTTCGGGGGTCGGCGTCGGCGTGGGCAGCGAGTCCTCGTACTCGACGAACGAGGTGTCGACGACGGGGATGTCTTCACCCTTCTGGGTGTCGTCGACGTGGACGGTCGCCTCGAGCAGGCCGCCCGGCATGACGCCGAGGTTGTCGAGGTTCACCCGCTGAGCGTCGCCGAATCCGAAGTCGGTGCGGGCGTTCGCCTCGGCGACGAGCTCGACCTCGTACCAGACGCCGTCGGTGTTCCACTGGAGGGTGAAGTCGACGTCAGCGGAGGTCGAGTTGACGGCGGTGCCGACCAGGCTGCCGGTCTCTCCGTCGTCGGAGACGACGAGCACGTTGCGCAGCTTGAGGTCGCCGACGGTGAAGTTGATGCCGTCGCCCGGGTCGTACGGGTTCGAGGTCTCGGGCGGCATGTAGAAGCTGCATGCGGCGAGGCTGACGGCGAGCACTGCGCTCAGGGCGATCGCGACCAGGGCACGAGCTCTCACGGAATCCTCCAGGCGGTAGACGACGAGCCGTTCAAGCCTACCGGCAGGCGAGCGGGCCCCGGTGCCCCGGCCCGGCCGCACCCCGCTCGCTGTGGTAAAATCAGAGGTCTGCGGAAGGAACAACTCCATGCTCTTCGAGGTCGGCGAAACCGTCGTTTACCCCCATCACGGTGCGGCAACCATCATCGAGGTGAAGGATCGGGTCATCAAAGGTGAGACCAAGAAGTACCTGAAGCTCAACGTCACCCAGGGTGATCTCATCATCGAGGTTCCCGCCGAGAACGTCGACCTCGTCGGCGTCCGTGACGTCATCGGCAAGGAAGGCCTCGACAAGGTCTTCGAGGTGCTGCGCGCCCCCTTCACGGAGGAGCCCACCAACTGGAGCCGCCGCTACAAGGCCAACCTCGAGAAGCTCGCCTCGGGTGATGTGATCAAGGTCTCCGAGGTCGTGCGCGACCTGTGGCGTCGCGACCAGGACCGCGGCCTCTCCGCCGGCGAGAAGCGCATGCTCGCGAAGGCACGCCAGATCCTCATCTCCGAGCTCGCGCTCGCCGAGAAGACCGACGAGGAGAAGGCATCGACCGTCCTCGACGAGGTCGTCGCGTCCTGACGCTCTCCGCCGGTTGAGCCAGGTCACGGACGTGCGCCTCGCGGTGGTCGTCGTCGCGGCCGGCAGCGGCAAGCGCCTCGGACTCGACGAGCCCAAGGCCTTCGTCGAGCTGCACGGCACGACGATCCTCGAGCACGCGCTGCGCGGGGTGTTCGGCACTGTCGAGCCTGCCCAGGTGATCGTCGTCGCGCCGCCCGCACTCGTGGCGCGGGCCCGTGCGATCGGCGAGCACGTCGCGGGAGCGGCATCCGGATACCTGACGGTCGTGGCGGGGGGCGACACGCGCCAGCGCTCGGT
>JAEWJX010000040.1 GCA_023386365.1 Actinomycetes bacterium
CTCCAGCGGCGGGCGGCTTCCATGTCGATCAGGGCCCGGCGCTCGTCGGCATAGGCCTTGTCGATCAGACGGGCGACGGGAACCGTGACGAAATCGGGGTCGGCGGTGGCGACGGCCCGGTCCGCAAAGGCGATCTTCAGCACCTCCGCCAGCAGGTGGATCGCGTCGGCCGAACCGAATCCGAGCGCGCCGATGTCGTAGCGCTCGAGGATGTTCAGCATCTGCACGATGTGGACCCCTGCCGAGGCGGGGGGCGGCGGACCGAAGACATCGTGGCCGCGGTAGCTGCCCCGGATCGGCTCGCGCCGCTTGACGCGGTAGGCCGCGAGGTCCTCCGCCGCGATCAGCCCGCCACTGGCCGCCATGAAGCCGGTCAGCGCCGCGCCCAGCGCGCCGCCATAGAGCGCCTGCGGCCCCTCGCGGGCGATCCGCGCCAGCGTCGCCGCATAATCGCCCTGCACCAGCCGGCTGCCGGCCGGGAGCGGCTGACCGCCGGGCAGGAACAGCGCCGAAAGGCCCGGATCGCGGGCGATGTCGGCAGCCGTATCGGCGATGCAGTCGCGCAGATAGGGACTGGTGACGAAGCCGCGCGCCGCGAGCGCGATCGCGGGCTGCAGAACCTCCTCGAGGCTCAGCGTACCGAACTCTGCGAGCGCCTCGCACCAGCCCGCGAGCGCGCCCGGCACCGCCACGGCCTTCGGCCCGACGATGTTGAGCCGGTCGCGCACGTCGCGATTGCGGCCGATCTCGTTGGAGAGGCATTCGAACATGTCGGCGCGCGCGAGCGCCGGCGCCGTCGAGAGGCAGTCGAGGACGGTGTGGCGACCATCCGCCATGCGGATATGGATGATCCCGCCGCCCAGGATGCCGACCATCATCGGCTCGACCACGGTGAGCGCAAACAGCGAGGCGATGGCCGCGTCGATGGCGTTGCCTCCAGCCAGCAGCATCTGCGAGCCCGCTGCCGAGGCGAGCGGATGGTTGGTGACGACCATGCCGCGCGAGCCTGTCGCCGGCTTCTTGTCGCAAAGGAAGGAGGCGATGCGCGGGGCGGGAATAGAGACGTTCATGCCGGCACATCAGCGCTTTTGCTGGCCTACGTCGAGCCCCGTCTTCGTCATGCCCGCAATGCCGCACGGCCCATCGTTAGCCCGCTTGACAATAGGAGGCGCCGGGCCTCACCTAGCCGCGTTCCCAGGGGGGCCTCGTTAGGAGGCTGAGATTCCGCCGGCCGGGCTTTAAATCCGGCAACGCGGTGACCCTACGAACCTGATCCGGATCATGCCGGCGTAGGGATGCGGGACAGGCGGCCTCACCAGGCCCCGATTCCATCTGCGCACATGGTCCTTTCGTGGGGTCCGACCGGCATGGCCGGCGGCAGGATTGACCGGGTGACGCAGTGACCGTGGTGACGCAAGCCGAGATCGTCGAGGCGCTGCTGGCATTCATCGCGCTTCCCGACGCGACGGAAGCCGAGTTCGAAGCGATGGCGCTCAAGCTCTTCGCCTGGCAGTTCCGCAACAACGAGCCCTATAAGCGCTTCGCCCTGCAGCGCGGCCGCACGCCGCTGACCGTGAAGCGCTGGCGCGACATTCCGGCCGTGCCGATCACCGCCTTCAAGGATTTGACGCTGAGCTGCACGCCGCCCGAGGCCGCCACCCATGTCTTCATGACGAGCGGCACCACGCAAGGGGTCCGCGGCCGCAGCTACCACCCGACGCTCGCGGTCTGGAGCCGCTCGATGCTGCTGAATTTCCGCAAGCGCTTCATGCGCGGGCTCGAGCGCATCCGCATGTGCATCCTCTTCCCGGACGAGACGGCGCTGCCCAACTCCTCGCTCGCTCATTATCTCGGCCTCGCACGGCGCGAATGCGGCACACCGGATTCCGACGTCTTCATCCGCGCGAACGGCCTCGATCTCGACAGGCTCCTGCCGGTGCTCACTGAGGCCGAGGCGAGCGGCGAACCCTATGCCCTGCTCGGCGCGAGCTATTCCTTCGTTCCCTTGATGGATGCGCTGGCGGAGCAGGGCCGCCGCTTCGCCCTGCCAGAGGGCAGCCTGATCCTCGACACCGGCGGCTTCAAGGGCCAATCGCGCGAGCTCGGGCCGGACGAATTCTACGACGGACTGTCAGCCGCGTTCGGCGTCCCGCGCTCGGCCTGCATCAACATGTACGGCATGACCGAGCTCAGCTCGCAATTCTACGACGACGGCAATGCCATCTCGCATCCGGTGAAGTCCGGCCCGCACTGGGTCCGCAGCCGCGTCGTCGATCCGCTCACCGGCATCGACCTGCCCGCTGGTCAGCGCGGCGTGCTGGTCCACCACGATCTCGCCCATTTCAACAGCGTCTCGGCGATCCTGACCGAGGATGCCGGCGAGATCGTGCCGGGCGGCTTCAAGCTCTTCGGTCGCGTCGATGGTGAAGCCTCGAAGGGCTGTTCCGTCGCCGTGGCCGAGTTCCTCGCGGCAGCGCGGGGCTGATGTCGTGCAAGGCGTGACGCCATGATCGAGCATGCCGGCCATCTGCCGGGCTTGGACCCCGAGGCGCTGCATTGGCGTGAGGCCAGCTATTCGGCCTGGGGAGAAAGCGTCGCGATCGCCCTGCCCGAACTGGAAGCGACGCAGGCCAAGGATCTCTGCGAGGCCGCGCGCCGCAATGCCCGCGCTCGCCTCAAGCAGATGCCGACGGCCCGCATCGTCGATGCCATCGACGCCACTGTGACGCGCCTGCTCGACCGCGAGCATCCGCTGCGCCGCAAGGCCGAGCATCTCCTGCCGATCGTCACCGGCTATGACCGCGAGACAGTGCGGCTCGGCCTGACCAGCTATCTCAAGACCTTCCGGCGGCCGCAGCTCCTGCGCTTCCTCGCCGAGGATTTCACCAACCCCGCGGTGCTCGACGGCTTCCAGCCCGCAGCCAAGGGCGGCTTCCTGCGCGCCCATGGGCCGGATCTGCTGCTCCATGTCTGGGCCGGCAACGTACCGGCGCTCTCGCTCTGGAGCCTGATCTGCGGGCTGCTGGTCAAGGCGGGCAGCATCGGCAAGCTCGCGTCGGCGGAGCCGCTGACCGCCGGCTGGTTCGCGAGCCTCCTTGCCGAGATCGACCCGGAAATCGGCCAGTGCCTCGCCATCGTCTGGTGGAAGGGCGGCGACGAAGCCGGCGAAGCGCCGTTCCTCCAGGCGGCTGACGCCGTCATGGCCTATGGCAACAACGCGACGCTCACAGCGTTGCGTGCCAAGCTGCCGATCACCACGCGCTTCCTGCCACATGGCCACAAGATCGGTTTCGGCCTGATCGCGCGCGAAACCCTCGACAGCCGGAAGAGCGCAGCGCTCGCACGCCTCGCTGCCCATGACGTCACCCGCTACGAGCAGCAGGGCTGCTATTCGCCGCAGATGCTCTTCGTCGAGCGCGGCGGGCGGGTCTCGCCGGCCGAATTCGCCCGCCATGTCGCGCAGGAACTCGCCGCCATCGCCCATCGCCATCCCCGCCGCGAGCTTTCGGCCGAGGAGTCGACGGCCATTGCGGGCTGGCGCGGCGCGCAGGAGATGCAGGCGATGGGCCGCGCGGCCGAACTCCTCGGCGAGCCCACCGATCCCTGGAGCGTCGTCCATGTCGAGAAATCCGAGGATCTAAGCCCGACCGGCCTCAACCGCACGCTGAAGCTGGTCGCGGTCGATAGCCTCGACGAGGTGCCGGCCCTGGTCGGGCCCTATCGCAGCTTCCTGCAGACAGCCGGCATCGCGGCTTCGCCCGCGCGACTTTTCCAGATCTCGGAGCGCTTGGGAGAGATCGGCGTCACCCGCATCGCCCCACTCGGCCGCATGACGGCGCCGGAGGCCGGCTGGCACCATGACGGCCGCTTCAGCCTGCTCGACCTCGTGACCCTGACCGAGATCGAGCAGGGCGCCGAGGCTGCGTCGGAAGGGTTCGCGCCCTATGTCGACTGAACCCGGCTTCGTCACCATCGATCAGGCACGCTATCGCTATGGCGCGGATGGCCCCGCCATCGTCGATGGCATCGACTGGCAGATTCCCCGCGGCGAGATCCA
>JAEWJX010000107.1 GCA_023386365.1 Actinomycetes bacterium
GGTTCCGGCCGATCCGGAGCCAGGTGTCGCCTACCTCGTCACGGCATCCGTCGAGGCGGGCTTCGAGCAGGACGAGGCGCGGTTCGCGCTGCTCGGCGAGGCCGAGTTCTACGGACGCGCCGCGGGCATCGACTCGCGTCAGCCGAAGAAGCTCGCGAGCCGCCGGCGCAACGTCGTCGACCCGCTGCAGCTCAAGCCCGGCGACGCGGTCGTGCACGAGACGCACGGCATCGGACGCTTCATTGAGCTCGTGACCCGCGAGGTGACGGGCGGCGGACGCGTCTCGCGCGGCCCCCTCGGCACCCAGCACGAGAAGGTCACGCGCGAGTACCTCGTGCTCGAGTACGCGCCGTCCAAGCGCGGCCAGGCCGGTGACCGGCTCTACGTGCCCACCGATCAGCTCGACCAGCTCACCCGGTACGTCGGCGGCGAGAACCCGGCCCTCTCGAAGATGGGCGGTTCCGACTGGGCCGCCGCGAAGGGCAAGGCGCGCAAGGCGGTGCGCGACATCGCCGTCGAGCTCGTGAAGCTCTACAGCGCGCGGATGGCGAGCCCCGGCTTCGCGTTCGGCCCCGACACCCCGTGGCAGCGCGAGCTCGAGGAGGCGTTCCCCTTCGCGGAGACGCCCGACCAGCTGCAGACGATCGACGAGGTGAAGGCCGACATGGAGCGGCCCATCCCGATGGACCGGCTCATCTCGGGCGACGTCGGCTACGGCAAGACCGAGATCGCCGTGCGCGCCGCGTTCAAGGCCGTGCAGGACGGCAAGCAGGTGGCGGTGCTCGTGCCGACGACCCTGCTCGTCAAGCAGCACCTCGAGACCTTCCAGGAGCGGTTCGCCGGCTTCCCGGTGCATCTGCGGCCGCTCTCCCGGTTCCAGACCGAGAAGGAGTCGAAGGACACCATCGACGGCCTCGAGCGGGGCGAGGTGGACGTCGTGATCGGCACCCATCGCATCCTGTCCGACGCCGTGCGCTTCAAGGACCTCGGGCTCGTCATCATCGACGAGGAGCAGCGCTTCGGCGTCGAGCACAAGGACCAGCTGAAGAAGCTGAAGACCAACGTCGACATCCTCGCGATGAGCGCCACCCCCATCCCGCGCACGCTCGAGATGGCGGTCACCGGCATCCGCGAGATGTCGACGTTGGCGACCCCGCCGGAGGACCGCCACCCGATCCTCACCTTCGTGGGGGCCCGATCCGACAAGCAGATCACCGCCGCGATCCGCCGCGAACTGCTGCGCGAAGGTCAGGTGTTCTTCGTGCACAACCGGGTGTCGTCGATCAACAAGGTGGCGGCCGACATCGCCGAGCTGGTGCCGGAGGCCCGTATCGCGGTCGCGCACGGCAAGCTGACCGAGCACCAGCTGGAGCAGGTGATCGTCGACTTCTGGGAGCGGCGGTTCGATGTGCTCGTCACGACGACGATCATCGAGACCGGCATCGACATCGCGAACGCGAACACCCTCATCATCGACGCCGCCGACAAGTACGGGCTGTCGCAGCTGCACCAGATCCGCGGGCGTGTGGGCCGCGGCCGCGAGCGCGCGTACGCGTACTTCCTGTACGACGCCGAGCGGCCGCTCACCGAGACCGCGCAGGACCGGCTCGAGACGATCGCCACCAACAACGAGCTCGGCGGCGGCATGCAGATCGCGTTGAAGGACCTCGAGATCCGTGGCGCCGGCAACCTGCTCGGCGGCGAGCAGTCGGGTCACATCGCGGGCGTCGGCTTCGACCTGTACCTGCGGATGATCGGTGAGGCGGTGAGCGCGTTCCGCGGCGATGTCGCCGAGGGGCAGACGGAGCTGCGGCTGGAGCTGCCGGTGGATGCGCGCATCCCGGAGGAGTACATCGAGTCGGAGCGTCTGCGGCTGGAGGCGTACCAGAAGCTGTCGACGGCGGCGGCGCCGCTGTCGCCCGACGACACCCTCGACCGGGTGATCGAGGAGCTGGTGGACCGCTACGGCGAGCTGCCGGAGTCGGTGCAGCAGTTGGTGGCGGTGTCGCGGCTGCGACGTCAGGCGCAGAAGGCGGGCCTCGGCGAGGTGGTGGCGATGGGCGGACGGCTGCGGCTGGCACCGCTCGACCCGCCGGATTCCATCCAGGTGCGCCTCACGCGCATGTACCCGGGGGTGAAGTTCTTCGCCGCCCAGAGCGCGGTGAACGTGCCGATGCCGGAGGGCCAGTCGGATGCGGAGCTGATCGCCTGGGTGGGCCAGTTGCTCACCGCCGCCGTCCCCGCGCCTGCCGCCACTCAGTCGATCTGACGCCACTCCGCCACGAAGTCGGTCAACGTCTTGGTTGCCAGGTCGTTGCGGACGGTGGCGAGCAGGTGTTCCGGCGACGGCACGTCGGCGTGGGTGCGCAGCACTTCCGCGCCGGTGTCGCGGCGGCGCACCACCAGATCGAGGTCAGGAGATTCGACCACGGATCCGAATGCCGCCTCGATCAGCGCGCCCACCCACCGGGCCCCTTTCCGTAGCGCGCTGGCTTTCGACGGTTCCAGGTCGGCGGTGAGGTGCGTTTCGGCGTAGTCGTCGTCCACCTCTCCAGTATCGGCGGAGGCTGACCAGCGGGTGACGTTCTTCGCCGCGCAGCGCTCCCGCTGGTTGAGTAGCGACGCCCGGTGGGCGCCGCGTATCGAAACCCCGCTACAGCCCGCCGCCCCCGTCGGGCCGCATCCAGGCCGACCGTCGGTTCGCGGCGTCCGCTGCCTGCCGGGGGCTGGGATCCGATCCGGCGCCGGCGCGGATGAATTCGTCGCGTTGACGCTGGCCGCGTTGCCGCATGATGCTCAGCACGATCGCGATGCCGACCGCGAGCGCGATTCCGGCGACCACGATGAACCCCGCCAGGTTGTCCATGGGTCGATGATGCGCCTGTTCCATCCTCCGCGCCAGGCCTGTCGCCAACTGTTCACCCGCCTCTCCTGAGGGGTCGCAAAGTGCTCCGAACGCGGCGTGTCTCGTGCACTTTGCGTCCCCTCGGGGGGTCGATGCCGACGCGGCGCGTATCGGAACCCGCGCCCCGCGAGTACGGTGACGCCATGCTGTTCGAACATCTCGGCCACAGCCCGTCGATCGACCCGACCGCGGTGGTCGCCCCGACGGCGGTGATCTCAGGCGATGTGCGCATCGGAGCCGGATGCCAGATCCTGCACGGCGCGGTGATCAGCGCGGAGGGCGGTCCGGTGACGATCGGTGAGAACTCGATCGTGATGGAGAACGCACTGCTGCGGGCGTCCGCCACCGACCCGCTGCACATCGGCGACCACGTGTTGGTCGGGCCGATGGCGTCGGTGTCGGGGGCGACGATCGGTGATGAGGTGTTCCTGGCGACCGGGTCGCGGGTGTTCAACGGCGCCCGCATCGGCGCGCGCAGCGAGGTGCGGATCAACGCGGTCGTGCACCTGCGCACCGTCCTGCCGCGCGGTTCGACGGTGCCGATCGCGTGGGTCGCCGTGGGTGACCCGGCCCGCATCCTCAGCCCCGACAGGCATGACGAGATCTGGGAGATCCAGCAGGATCTCGACTTCCCGGGCTACGTGTTCGGGCTCGACCGTTCGACGCCCGACCTGATGGTGCAGCTCACCGAGCGCTACGCCCGACACCTGGCGCGCCACGCCGACGACCGCCCCGTCGACGGCTGAGGCTCAGACCCGCTTCGACCACACCTTGCCGACGACGAGTGGCAGCAGCACCAGCGAGCGGATGTCGATGAGCATGTGCACGATGATCGGCAGCAGGATCGACCCCGACACCAGGTACAGGTAGGCGAAGATCAGGCCGAGCACGGTGGCCGCGATCACGCCGGTCCACTTCTGGTAGAGGTGCAGGCATCCGAAGAGCACCGTCGCCAGCAGGAACGCGACGGGCCCGTTCGGCCAGATGCCGAACAGCAGCGCCGGCATTGCGAGGCGGAACAGCAGCTCCTCGAACACGCCCGCCGACACCGCGAGTCCTGCGCCGTACGGCAGCTCGCCGCGGGTGCGGGGGAGGAGCGCCCCGATGTCGCCGAGCTTCGGGATGTCGTCGGGGGTTGCGTTCCGCGCGAAGATCAGCGGCAGGATGAGCGCCGCGAGCCCGCCGATGAGGGCCCCGATGGCGAGGCCGGTGCCGACCGACGTGGCGAAGAAGTCGCGGGATGCGGCGATCGGCGCCCACTGTTGCGCGTCGCGCAGAGCGGTGGGCACGTACTCCCACGCGGCCAGCAGCACCGCCACCGACAGTCCGCCCATCACCAGCACCGACTCGGTGAGCCATTTGCGCATCACCTTCTGGCGGGCGACGGTCGAGCGCATCCGCTTGAACTGGGCGTACTCGCGGCGCTCGCGGGTGGCGGCGCGCCACACCAGCAGGGTCACGATGACGAGCAGGAGGGCGAGCAGTTGCAGATCCATCGTGCTCATTCTGCCGGGTGGGGGAATGTGTGTCGGCGTGGAGGGCTTGAATAGCGGTGATGACGAAGAGCGATGTGGGGCTGCGGTCCGAACGAGGCCCGATCCTGTTGGCGGTCATGGTGGCGACCGGTGTGGTCGCGATCGACGCCACCATCCTCTCGACGGCGGTGCCGGCGATCGTCGGCGACCTGGGCGGCTTCTCGCAGTTCCCGTGGCTGTTCTCGATCTACCTGCTCACCCAGTCGGTGACGGTGCCGGTGTACGCGAAGCTGGCCGACACGATCGGACGCAAGCGCGTCATCCTCTTCGGCATCGCCGTGTTCCTGTTCGCGTCGATCCTGTGCGGTGTCGCGTGGGACATGCCGAGCCTCATCGCGTTCCGCGCCCTGCAGGGCATCGGCGCGGGCGCCATCCTGCCGATCACGATCACCATCGTCGGCGACATCTACTCGCTGGAGGAGCGGGCCCGCACGCAGGGCTACATCGCCAGCGTGTGGGCGATCGCGGCCGTCGCGGGGCCCGCGCTCGGCGGAATCTTCGCCGAGTGGGGTTTCTGGCGCGGCATCTTCATCATCAACATCCCGCTGTGCCTGCTCGCGTTCTGGCTGCTGGCGCGCAACTACCACGAGACCCTCGAACCCCGGAAACATCGCATCGACTTCGCGGGAGCGATCCTGCTGACCGCATCCCTCACCCTGCTGCTCCTCGGGGTGCTGGAGGGTGGTCACGCGTGGGAGTGGGTGTCGCCGATCAGCTTCGCCATCTTCGGCGCAGGTGCCGTGCTGCTGGTCGTGTTCGTGCTGGTGGAGCGCCGCGCCGCCGAGCCGGTGCTGCCGCTGTGGGTGTTCGGCCGGCCGCTGCTGCGTTCCACGAACCTGGTGGGTCTGGCCGTGGGTGCCGCGCTCATCGGCTTGACGGCGTTCGTGCCCACCTACCTGGTGGTGGGGTTGGCGGTGAGCCCGCTGGTGGCGGGCCTCGCGCTGGCGACGCTCACCATCGGATGGCCGATCGCGGCGGCGCTCGCCGGTCGCCTCTACCTGCGCATCGGTTTCCGTTCGACGGCCGTGATCGGTTCGGTGATCGTGGTGTTCGGCACGGTGGCTCTTGCGTTCCTCGGCCCGTACCCGTCGGTGGTGGCGGTGGCTGTGGTGTCGTTCTTTATCGGCCTGGGCTTCGGGTTCGCGGCGGTGCCGACCCTGGTGGCGGCGCAGGCGAGCGTCGACTGGAACGAACGCGGCGTCGTGACGGGTGCCAGCATGTTCAGCCGCTCGATCGGTCAGGCGGTGGGGGCTGCGATCCTCGGCGCGGTGGCGAACGCGGTGATCGCGTCCCGCGGCGGTGACGAGACCGACCCGGGCACCATCATCGACGCGTCGACGGCGGTGTTCATCGGTGCAGCCGTGGTGGCGGCGCTGCTGCTGATCGCGTCGATCTCGATGCCGCGCGAACGGCGTCCCGTCGTGGATGCGGCACCTGCGACGGGTCCCATCCCCGAGATCGGGTAGGCGCCAGGTCGGCGGGGAGTCGATCTGGCAGTCTGGGCGCATGACGGATCCCGCAGCATCGGAGGCGTTCGAACCGGTCGTGCCGACCACCCCGCATCCGCGGCTCGAGGAGCTGGTGGCGGTGCTCGAGTACCTGCGGGCGCCGGGCGGGTGCGCGTGGGACCGCGAGCAGACGCACGCGTCGCTCGTGCAGTACCTCGTGGAGGAGACATACGAGCTGGTCGACGCGATCGAGGCGGGCGACGACGCGGAGCTCGTCGAGGAGCTGGGCGATGTGCTCTATCAGGTGATCTTCCACTCCGACATCGCCGCCGAGCAGGGCCGGTTCACGTTGGAGGATGTCGCGGCCCACATGACGGCGAAGATGGTCGGCCGTCACCCGCACGTGTTCAGCGACACGGTGGCCGACACCCCGGATGCGGTGATGGCCAACTGGGACAAGCTGAAGGCGGTCGAGAAGCCGGGCCGCGAGAGTGTGCTCGACGGCATCCCGCAGGCGATGCCGGCGCTGCTGCTGGCGGCGAAGCTGGTGGGTCGCGCGGAGAAGGTGGGGCTGCAGCCGGCGGCTGCGGAGTCCGTCCCGGCCACCGAGGCGGAGTTGGGCGACGAGCTGCTCGCGACGGTGGTCGCCGCCCGCGCCGCCGGTCTCGACCCGGAGCGCGCCCTGCGTGACGCCCTCCGCCGCCTGCAGAATGACATCAGGGCTGCCGAATCCTGAGGGGTCGCAAAGTGCGTGAGACACGCCGTGTCTCGAGCACTTTGAGACCCCTCACTCGGCAGCGCGAGCCCGGTAGGCCCGCACCGCCATCCGGTTGCCGCAGCGGGTGGAGCAGAAGCGCTTCGAGCCGTTCTTCGACAGGTCGACGAACACACCCGCGCAGTCGTCGGCCTCGCAGTCGCGCAGGCGGTCGAGGCGTTCCGCACGGATCACGTCGACGAGCGACATCGCCGCCTCGACGAGGATGCGTTCGGCGAGCGGCGCGTCGAGGTCGGTGGCGTGGATGTGCCACCCCAGGTCGTCGTGGTCGACCAGTCGCGGTACGGCGCGGGCGCGCGCGAGGGTGTCGTTGACCCATTCGACGGAGGTCTGCTCGTCGCTGCCCCAGACGTCGCGGATGCTGGTGCGCGCCGCGCGCACGTCGCGTAGTTCTCGCGCGTCGTGGTCCATGCGTCCGGAGAACTTCCAGTTGGCGAGGAAGGCGCCGAGTTGCGCCTCGGTGGCGATCTCGTCGTCGCCGCTCTCGGACGCTTCGGGGATGGTGTCGGCGAGCGCCTGGAGGAACGTCAGATTCACCTCGGTGTCATGGGTAAAAAGCATTTGACTCCTGACCTATCCGAACGCTAATGTCACGACTGAATTCAACTTAGCCCATGACGAACGATCGGGGAGAACGATGGACGCACGCGCCACCGCCATGCGCCGCAGCATCCTCGGTGTCGCGCTCGGGCTGGCCGCCGCGCTCGCATTCGGCGCGGGAGGCACCATCATCAAGCCGCTCTTCGCCGAGGGGTGGACGCCCGGTGCCGCCGTCTTCGCCCGGCTCACGATCGCGGCCGTCGTGCTGGCCATCCCGGCGCTGCTCGCCATCCGGGGCAACTTCGGCGTGCTGTGGCGCGCCCGCTGGATCGTGCTCGCGTACGCGGCACTCGCGGTCGCGGGCGTGCAGCTGGCGTTCTACGCGTCGCTGCAGCGCATCCCGGTGAGCATCGCCCTGCTCATCGAGTACCTGGCGCCGGTGGCGCTGCTGCTTCTCGCGTGGGTGCGCACCCGCCGGATGCCGCACCGCATGGTGCTGATCGGTGCGGCGATCGCGCTGGTCGGCCTGGTGCTCGTGATCGGGCCGGCCGGGGCGGGCGACCTCGACCCCATCGGCGTGATCCTCGCCGGTGTGGCGATGATCGGCGTCGCGTTCTACTACGTGGTCGGTGACCGCGCGGCCGGCGTGCCGCCGGTGACGCTCGCCTGGGCGGGCTTCGTGATCGGCGCGCTCATCCTGGGCGCCGCGGGCCTCATCGGCGTGCTACCGATGCACGCCACGTTCGGCGAGGTCGACTTCTTCGGCGGTCGTGCCCCGTGGTGGGTACCGCTCGTGGTGGTCGGTGTGGTGTCGACCGCGTTCGCTTACGTCGCCGGCATCACCGCGATCACGCTGCTCGGCACCCGCGTCGCATCCTTCCTCGGCCTGTCCGAGGTGATCTTCGCCGGCATCGTCGGCTGGATCGTGCTCGGCGAGGTGATCGCGCCCGTCGGGTTGCTCGGCGCGGCGCTCATCCTCGGGGGCATCGTGCTGGTGCGCCTCGAGCCCACAGCCCCCGCGTCGTCTCCGCTGCCGGAGGCGATGCCGATCACCGAGCCGGTGGCGATCGTGCCGCCGGATGCGGGTCCCGACCCGGGCGCCGACGCCACCGTGAACAGGGCGCCGGCGCCTGGCCGGAAGTAGGCCTACTGCGCGGTGTAGCCGCCGTCGACCAGGTGGTAGCTGCCCGTGATGAACGAGGCGGCGTCGGATGCGAGGAACGCGACCAGCGCGGCCACCTCATCCGGTTCGCCGAGTCGGCCGAGGGCGTGCTTGCCTTCGAGGAAGGTGAGGGCGTCGGAGTCGAGCGACGCCTCGACGAGGGGCGTCTTGATGAAGCCGGGGCCCACCGAGTTCACGCGGACGCCCTGGGCGGCGTATTCGAGGGCGGCGTTCTTGGTGGCGCCGACGACGCCGTGCTTGGCGGCGACGTACGCGGGGGAGCCGGCGAAGCCGACGGATCCGAGGATGGAGGCGATGTTGACGATCGCGCCGCCGCCGTTCTTCACCATGGCGGGCAGCTGCGCGCGCATCCCGTACATGACGGCGGACAGGTTGATGTCGATGACCTTCTGCCACGCCTCGATCGGGTACTCGCCGGTGGGGGCGGCGGGTCCGCCGATGCCGGCGTTGTTCACGGCGATCTTGAGGGGCGCGAGCTTCTCGGCGGCTTCGACGGCGGCGACCGCGTCGGACGGGTCGGCGACGTCTCCCACGTGGGCGACCGCGGTGCCTCCCGCTGCCTGGATCTCGGCGACGACGGCATCCGCCGATTCCTTCTTCAGGTCGGCGACGACGACCTTCGCGCCGTTGGCGGCGAGGGTGAGTGCGACGGCCCGGCCGATGCCGGAGCCTCCGCCGGTGACGATCGCGGAGCGGTCCGCGACATCGTAGGTGGCCATGAGTGTTGCCCTTCGTTGGTATCCGCGCCCGCGGACGAGGGGGTGGACCGCGACGTCCGGGGGCTTCACTAACCGACACCTGTCGGATTAGTGTTCAGCCTACACCTGTCGGATAACATCCGCCTGGGGAGGAACCGGATGCCGGAGCAGTTCACAGACGCCCGTCAGCGACGCACGCGTGCGGCGTTGTACGCCGCCGTACTCGAGCTCGCCGCCGCGGGCGACCCCGCCGACATCTCCGTCACGGCGCTCGCCGCCGCCGCGGGCGTGCACCGTTCCACCGTCTACGAGCACGGCGGGTCACCCATCGGCGTCCTGCAGCGTGCGCTCGCCGAAGAGCTCGACATCCTGCGCGAGCAGCACCTGCGCGACGTCACCCCCGAGCGGGTGGCCGAGGCGCTCCGCGACGTCACCCGCGGCGTCTTCGAACACGTCGACCACTACGCGCCCGTCTACCGCAACCTCGACGCCGCATCCGGCGCCACCCTGCACGCGTTCCTCAGCGAGCACTTTCAGACCTCCACCCGGCTGCTGCTGGCGCAGTCGAGCCTCGCCATCCCCTTCCAGGTCGACGGCGTCTCCGCCGACCAGGTCGAGGATGCGGCGGTGCGCTACATCGCGGACGGCGTCGTCGGTCTGATCGCGGCGTGGCTGCACCAGCCCGAGCCGCGCGACCCGGAGGTGGCGCTCGCGCTGCTCGGGCACCTCATGCCGACGTGGTGGCCCGTCGCCGGCTGAGCGGTCTCAGGCCACCCGACTCCCCGCCGACAGGCGCTTCGACGGAGCGTGGGTGCGCGTGATCGCGCCCGCCAGCAGGCCGCCCGCGAGCAGCAGATGCAGCGCCAACCCGACGGCCCAGCTGGGCACCGTCTGATCCACGATCTCTTCCGGGGTCGGTCCCGCGGGGTAGTTGATGATGTCGCACTCCGAGTAGCCGAGGTCTTCGGCGGGGGGAATCTGCGCCTGGCGCACCGTGAACTTCAGCGAGCCGAACACGTCATCCGGGTAGCCGCCCGCACCGAAGTGGGTGGGCACGGCGTCGGCGAGCAGCACGTACGGATTCGCGGCGAGGATCCACCACACGCGGTCGAACCGCGGCTGCTGGTACTCGTAGACCTCCGTCTTGCAGACCGCATCGACCGGATACCCGGTCTTCGGGTCGATCTCGGTGCTCGAGGCGTCCCAGTCGACCACCTCGTTCTCGACGCGCACCGTCTCCTGGGAGACGAAGCCGCCGAGCGAGAACGCGATCACGGTTCCGATCGAGAGCCCCGCCACCACCAGGTAGGTGACGACGACCGAGAAGAGGGGGCGCCGGATGAGGCCGGAGAGCCCCACGCCGACCGCAGCCACGACACCCAGTTCGAGCGCGAGGATCAGGATCGAGACGATCGCGGTGTCGAGGGATGCGCCGCCGAGTGCCAGCGCGAAGATCAGGAACGGCAGCGCAGCCACCAGGAACGCGAGAGCCGTCGCCCATGCGGCGAGCAGCTTGCCGAACACGAGCTGAGACGTGGTGACGAGGGTCACCTGCGTGGTGGCGAGGGTGCCGTTCTCGCGGTCGCCGTTGATGGCGTTGCCGCTGAGTGCCGGCGTCACGAGCGTGCCGAGGAGCAGCACGAAGTAGACGATCAGCGAGTACAGCACCGCGCCCGGCGTCTCGACCGCCGCGGTCGCGATGGTGGTGAAGATCGTGACGATCAGCACGATGAGCACGAACACGCCCAGCAGCACGTACCAGGCGGCGCCCCGCACCCGCTGGCGCAGTTCGATCGAGGTGATGGTCCAGAGACCCGTGAACCAGTTCATCGCTCCGCCTCCCCGTTGTTGAGGTCGAGGAAGGTGTGTTCGAGGTCGCCCACGGCGGGGGCGAAGGAGGTGACGGGCACCTGGGCCTTCACGAGCGCGGCCAGCAGTTCGGCGGCGCGGTCCTCGCCGGCGATCGGCACGATCAGTCCCTGCGGGTCGAGGGTGATCGCCTCGGCGGCGACACCGGCGGCGACGAGCGCATCGTGGAGGCCGGGCGGATCGAGTGACCGGATGCGCCATCCGCGTTCCGTGCGCTGGGCGGCGGCGACACGTTCGGCGCTGACCGAGGTTCCGGCGTCGAGGAACACCGCGCGGTCGGCGAGTTCGTCGAGCTCGGCGAGCACGTGGCTGGAGACCACGATGGTGCGGCCTTCGGCGGCGAGCCGACGCAGCAGGGTGCGCAATGCGATCCGCGCCCCCGGGTCGAGACCGGATGCCGGCTCGTCGAGCAGCAGCACCTGCGGGTCGTGCACGAGCGCGCGGGCGAGGCTGAGGCGCTGCTTCTGGCCGCGGGAGAGCACGCGGGTGGGCTGCTCGGCGAGGGGCAGCAGGTCGACGAGGTCGATGAGCTCGGCGGCGCGCTCGCGGGCGGCCGAGCGATCGATGCCGTACAGGCGCGCCGTGAGTTCGAGGCTGGTGCGCACGCTGAGCGCCGACCAGGAGCCGAGCACATCCGGCATCCATCCGAGGGTGCGGCGCACGGCGGCGCTCTCGGTGACGGGGTCGTGGCCGCCGATGCGGATCGTGCCGCGGTCGGGTACGAGCAGGGTCGCGAGCATGAGAAGCAGGGTGGTCTTGCCGGATCCGTTCGGGCCGACGAGGCCGGTGACCTCGCCCGCCCTCGCTTCGAAGCTCACCGAGCGGACGGCGTGCACGTCGCCGAATGACCGGGCTGCATCGTCGACGACGATGTCTGCCGTGACCGCAGGCGCGGATGTCTGAGGGGTGCTCATGCCCTGACTCTAGGAGGCGGGCGTGGCGGTAGGCGTCCGCCGTGCGGATGATCGCCATCGTCCGGATGGCAGAATCGTCGGGTGGCAACGCAGGTGAACCCTCCCCGTGGCATGCGGGACTTCCTCCCCGCCGAGAAGGCGCGCCGCGAGCGCATCCTCGGCATCATCAAGACCTCGTACCGGGCTCACGGCTTTGACGAGATCGAGACGCCCGTCATGGAGGACTCCGAGCGCCTGCACGCCGGCCTCGGCGGCGACAACGAGAAGCTCGCCTTCGGTGTGCAGAAGCGTGGGCTCACCCACAACGACCTGCAGGCCGCCACCCAGCCACTCGACCTCGTCGACCTGGGGCTGCGCTTCGACCTGACCGTGCCGCTGGCCCGTTTCTATGCCACCCACCGGGCCGAGCTGCCTGCGGTTTTCCGCAGCATCCAGGTGGCGCCCGTCTGGCGCGCCGAGCGTCCCCAGAAGGGTCGCTACCGCCAGTTCGTGCAGTGTGACATCGACATCATCGGCGAGCCCGGCATCCAGGCCGAAGCCGAGCTGCTGGTCGCGTCCCTCGCCACGGTCGACGCGCTCGGGCTCACGGATGCCACCATCCGCATCAACGACCGCCGGCTGCTGATCGGCATGCTCGGCGGATTCGGGTTCCCGGCCGACGACCACGACGCCGTGCTCATCACGATCGACAAGCTCGACAAGATCGGCCCCGACGGGGTCGTCGCCGAGCTCACCGAACGCGGATCGGACCCGGAGGCGGTGGAGGCGTTCCGTGCGTTCCTGCTGCGGCCGCAGACGCGGGAGTTCCTGCCGTTCGGGGAGCGCGCCATCCGCAAGGCGCTGCCCGAGGGCGCCGACGACGCGGTTGTCGCCGACCTCGTGACCCTCGGCGACGCGGTCGCCGCAGCTCGCGGCGACGAGGCCCCGCCGCTTGTGTTCGACCCGTTCCTGGTGCGCGGCATGGGCTACTACACGGGCCCCATCTTCGAACTCGCGCACCCGAGCGTCCCGTACTCGCTCGGTGGTGGCGGCCGCTACGACGGCATGATCGGGCGCTTCCTCGGCACCGATGTGCCGGCATCCGGGTTCTCGCTCGGCTTCGAGCGGCTCGTCGACCTGGTGGAGACCCCGGACGGCACCGGGGGAGCGGCCGTCGCACTCGTGCACGACGCGGATGCGGCGCTCGCGCCCCTGCTGGCGCTGCAGACGGCGCTGGTTGCGCGCGGCGATCGGGCGCGACTCGTGCGCCGGGCGAAGAACACGAAACTGCAGCTCGAGAACCTCACCGAGCAGGGCTTCACCAGCTTCGCGTTCGTGCCCGCCGCCGCGGCCACCGTCGACGACCTCGACCTGCGCCCGCTCGGCTGACGTCGCCGTGGCGGAGGGGTGGGACGTGTCGTCCCGCGTCGCTGGCATCGGGTCTGGCGGGAGCACGCCGCAGGTGTGCGGGGGCATGCGACTCGGGACGACACGTCCCACCCCTCCCGGTAGGCTTCCGGTGGGCGAGTCGCCCACTCACACCACTTCCCCCTAAGGAGTTCCCCGTGTCTGCAATCGAGGCCGTCGGCGCCCGCGAGATCCTCGACTCCCGAGGCAACCCGACCGTCGAGGTCGAGGTCCTCCTCGAAGACGGCACCGTGTCGCGTGCTGCCGTCCCCTCCGGTGCCTCCACCGGCGCCTTCGAGGCGTACGAACTGCGCGACGGCGACAAGGGCCGCTACCTGGGCAAGGGTGTCGAGAAGGCGGTCGAGGGCGTGCTCGACGTGCTCGGCCCGGCCATCGAAGGCTTCGAGGCCTCCGACCAGCGTCTCGTCGACGCCGAGCTGATCGCAGCCGACGGCACCGAGAACAAGTCGCGTCTCGGCGCCAACGCCATCCTCGGTGTCTCGCTCGCGGTCGCGAAGGCGGCGGCCGACTCGGCCGACCTGCCCCTGTTCCGCTACATCGGCGGCCCGAACGCGCACACCCTGCCCGTGCCGCTCATGAACATCATCAATGGTGGCGCGCACGCCGACAACGGCCTCGACGCGCAGGAGATCATGATGCTGCCGGTCGGCGCATCCAGCTTCCGCGAGGCGCTGCGTTGGGGCGCCGAGGTGTACCACGCGCTGAAGGCCGAGCTCCACGCGAAGGGCTACGCCACCGGTCTCGGCGACGAGGGCGGCTTCGCCCCCGACATCGCGACCGCCCGGGAGGCGCTCGACTTCATCATCGGCGCGGTCGAGAAGGCCGGCTACGAGATGGGCACCCAGATCGCGCTCGGTCTCGACGTCGCCTCCACCGAGTTCTTCTCCGACGGCGTCTACCGTTACGAGGGCGCCGATCTGTCGGCGCAGCAGATGGTCGACTACTACGCGAAGCTCGTCGCCGACTACCCGATCGTCACCATCGAGGACCCGCTCGCGGAGGACGACTGGGACGCCTGGGTGACGCTCACGGAGACGCTCGGCAACAAGGTGCAGCTCGTCGGCGACGACCTGTTCGTCACCAACCCGGTGCGTCTGCAGAAGGGCCTCGATCTCGGCGCCGGCAACTCGATCCTGGTGAAGGTGAACCAGATCGGCACGCTCACCGAGACCCTGGATGCGGTGTCGAACGCCCAGCGCGCCGGCTACACCGCGATCCTGTCGCACCGCTCCGGTGAGACCGAGGACACCACCATCGCCGACCTGGCTGTCGCCACCGACGCCGGCCAGATCAAGACCGGCGCCCCGGCCCGCTCCGAGCGTGTCGCGAAGTACAACCAGCTGCTCCGCATCGAGGAGGAGCTGGGCGACGCCGCCGTCTACGCGGGTCGTTCCGCGTTCCGTCGCGCGTAAGTGACATTCGGATGGGGCGGGGCGCCGTGTGCGCTCCGCCCCATCTGCGTTTCGTCGCATAGCCTTGTGCGGTGACCCGCCAGCCCCGAACCGAGCGCGTGGCCGTCGCGATGGCGGAGCCGTCGCGCGGTGCCGCCTGGCTGCGCAACTTCCGGCTGTCGGGGTTCGCGCTCACCGTGCTTCTGCTCCTGGTGGCGGCTCTGGTGGTGCTGGCTCCGCGGTTCAAGACGCTCGTCGAGCAGCGGCAGCAGATCGCGCAGCTCGAGCAGCAGGTGGAGCAGGCGGAGCAGCACCTCGACGACCTCGACGACGAGGTGGCCCGCTGGAGCGACCCCGCCTACATCGAGTCGCAGGCGCGTGACCGGCTCTACTACGTGTACCCGGGCGATATCGCCTACCTGGTGATCGATGACGGCGAGACGCAGGAGCCGGTCGACGAGCTGCCGATCAGCGACACCATCCAGGCCACCCGCGTCGACTGGATGAGCGCCCTCATGTCGTCGATCTACACGGCGGGCCTCACCGACGCCACACCCGACCAGCTCGACGGTCCCGTCCAGAGCCCGACCCAGGGGGCCGCAGAATGACCCGCCCGCCGTTCGACCCGCCCACCGACGCCGACATCGCGGTGGTGTCGTCTCAGCTGGGACGACCGGCGCGCGGCGTGATCGGCATCGCCGCGCGGTGCGTGTGCGGCAACCCGACGGTCGTCGCCACGAGTCCGCGGCTGCCCGACGGAACCCCGTTCCCCACGCTCTACTACCTGTCGCATCCGGGTGCCACCGCCGCGATGTCGACGCTGGAGGCCACCGGCGTCATGGCCGAACTGCAGGCGAGCCTCGAGGGGGAGGTCGCCGACGCGTACCGGGCGGCCCACGACGCGTACCTGGCCGACCGCGACAGCATCCTGGAGGTGCCCGAGATCGAGGGTTTCTCCGCGGGCGGTATGCCCGACCGCGTGAAGTGCCTGCACGCCCTCGCCGGCCACGCGCTCGCCGCGGGTCCCGGGGTGAACCCGATCGGCGACGAGGCGCTCGCCCGCTCCACCTGGTCGCCCGACCGGTGCGTGTGCGCCGAACCGGGCGCCGCGCTGCAGGGCTGATGTCCCGCCGCCCGGTGTGGGTGGCGGCGGCACTCGTCGTCGTCGCGGTCCTGGGGGGCGCCGCGCCCGCATCCGCGTCCGTCACCGATGCGGTGCGCGACAGCCAGTACTGGCTCGACGACTACGGCATCCGCGACGCGTGGTCGGTGACCCGTGGCGCTGGGGTGACGATCGCGGTGATCGACACGGGCGTCGGCTCGCCGCCGGAGTTGAACGGCGTGGTCGTCGGGGGAACCGACGTCTCGGGGCGCGGGTCATCTGACGGCCGCACCCCGGTCGGCTCGGACAGCGAGCACGGCACGCTCGTCGCGTCGCTCGCCGCCGGCCGCGGAACGGGGGAGGGCGCAGGCGTCATCGGCAGCGCGCCGGAGGCGTCCGTGCTGGCCATCTCGATCGGATTCGACACCGGCGACTCGGATTCGCAGATCGCCGACGCGGTGCGCTGGGCGGTCGACAACGGGGCCGACGTGATCAACATGTCGCTCACCCGCAACACCCTCGACTGGCCGACCAGCTGGGACGACGCGTTCACCTACGCGGCGGAGCACGACGTGGTGGTGCTGGCGGCGGCAGGCAACCGCGGATCGGGCACCGCCGAGGTGGGGGCCCCCGCCACCATGCCGGGCGTGCTGACGGTGGCGGGTGTCGACCGCGACGGGCAGACCAGTCGCCGCGCCTCCGCACAGGGGGTGACGATCGGCGTCTCCGCTCCCAGCGAGGGGCTCGTGGGTGCGATGCCGGACGGCACCCACGTGCGGTGGAGCGGCACCAGCGGGGCGACCCCGATCGTCGCGGGCGTCGTCGCCCTCGTGATCGCCGCGCATCCGGAACTCGACGCCGCCAACGTCATCAACCGTCTCACCGCGACCGCGCGGGATGTGGGCGACGCGGGGGCGGATGTGTCGTACGGTTACGGCCTTCTCGATGCGTACGCGGCGGTCACCGCCGACGTTCCCACCGTGGAGGAGAACCCGATGGGCGACCTCGCCGAGTGGATCCGGGTGAACCGCCCCCACGACGCCGAGGGCGACGCCTTCGAGGCCGGTCCGGCGCCTGTCGACGACGCCGAACCCGGGCGGACCTTCGACCCTGTCGGGGTGCTGGTCCCGAGTCCGATGATGTTGTCACAGGTCGGCGCACCGCTGCTCGGGATGCTCCTCGTGGTCTTCGTGATCGGGGGCACGATCACCGGTGCGGTGATCGCGGTCAGAGGGGCTTCCCGCAGGCGGTAGATTGGTGTCGACTTTTCCCCCAGCGAGGAGACTCCCCAAGGTGCGCAAGATCCTGATCGTCGGCGGCGGCTACGCCGGTTTCTACACCGCTCTCAAGCTGCAGAAGCATCTCCGTCGAGGCGAGGCCGAGGTCACGATCGTCGACCCGCTGCCCTACATGACCTACCAGCCGTTCCTCCCCGAGGTCGCGGCGGGTGGCATCGAGCCCCGTCACGCGGTCGTGTCGCACCGTCGTCACCTCCGCAAGACCAACGTGGTCACCGCGAAGGTCACGAAGGTCGACCACGCGTCGAAGTCGGCCGTCATCACCCCCGAGGTGGGCGAGCCGTGGACGGTCGAGTACGACACCCTCGTGATGACCGCGGGCGCCGTCTCGCGCACGTTCCCCATCCCGGGTGTCGCGGATGAGGCGATCGGCCTGAAGAACATCGAGGAGGCCATCGCGATCCGCGACCGCCTCACCCAGAACTTCGTGAAGGCGTCGAACCTGCCCGTCGGCAGCCCGGAGCGCGCGCGTCTGCTCACCGTCGTGGTGGTCGGCGGCGGCTTCGCCGGCATCGAGGTGCTCGGCGAGCTGCGCAGCTTCGCGAGCTCGCTCGTCGGTCAGTACCCGTCGATCGGGTTCGACGAGACCCAGTTCCACCTCGTCGAGGCGATGGGCCGCATCATGCCCGAGGTGTCGCTGAAGACCAGCCACTGGGTGCTGAAGAACCTGGCCGAGCGTGGCGACAACGTGCACCTCGACACGCAGCTCGTGAGCGCCGCGGGTGGCGTCATCGAGCTCTCGACGGGTGAGAAGTTCGAATCCGACCTCATCATCTGGACCGCAGGTGTCATGGCGAACCCCGTGGTGCGCACCACCGACCTCCCCATCGAGGAGCGCGGACGTCTGCGTGCCCGCGCCGACCTGCGCATCGTCGACGAGAACGGCGAGATCATCCCCGAGGCGTGGACCGCGGGCGACGTCGCCGCCGTCCCCGACCTCACCGGTGGTGGTGTCGGCGGCTTCTGCGTGCCGAACGCCCAGCACGCGGTGCGTCAGGGCAAGCGTCTCGCGAAGAACCTGGTCGCCGACTTCCGCGGCGAGGCCCCGGTCGACTACTTCCACAAGAACGCGGGAGCGGTCGCCGGTATCGGCCTGTACCACGGTGTCTTCCAGAGCGGCAAGATCGCCATCAAGGGCTTCATCGCCTGGATCATGCACCGCGGCTACCACGGCCTCGCGATCCCCATGTGGGAGCGCAAGGGTCGCGTGTTCAGCAACTGGATCGTGAACTTCCTGTTCCGTCGCGATCTGATCGGCATCCCGGCGCGCGACACCCCGCGCGAGCAGTTCGAGGCGTTCGCCTCGCGTCCCAAGGCGTAAGCGGCCTCAGCCGCCGTCTCCGTCGCCGTCCCCCTGCACCAAGGTGGCGAGCGCCCGGATGGCGGCGGTGTTCGCCGCGATCGCCTCCGTGATCGCGGAGAGATCCACGGGCGGTGCCGACACCACGGTGAGACCGCCCACCGCATCCAGGATCGCCTCGTTGCCGATCACCCCGTCGACCGACGTGCTGAACATCATCAGCGGGTCGGCGTAGACGGGGGAACCGTACGCGGTGAGGTCGGCTGCGCTCTTGCGGACGATCGCATCCGACTGCCCGAGGCTGCGCAGGTGCGCCTGATAGGTGGCGAGGTTCCGCGGCTTCGGGATCGCGAACCGCAGCACCCGTTCGTAGCAGAACCACACCGTCCCGTCGGGGCCTTCGATGAGTTCGCGCATGATCATGTCGTCCTCCGTCTCGCCTGCACTCAGCGCGGTGCGCGCCGCGAATGCGCCGATGTCGTCGGCGGCCATCGACCGATTGCCGCCGTATCCCATGCTCCAGCCCCGGTACACGAGGCCGGTGGTGTAGCCCGAGAAGGGCACGAACCCGATCGCGTCGCCGAGGTCCTCGGTCACCTTCTTCGAGGCCATGAAGAGGGAGCGCCCTCGGCCGCGCACGTCGATCGCGACGTGGCCCTTGTTGCCGCGGCTTCCCCAGTAGTGAACGGCGCCGATCGGGGCGGCCGCGGCGTCGCCGCTGGCGATGGTCGCCGCGTCGCCCGCGAAGGTCGCGTTCAGGTATGAGGTCGCCGAGCCGGTGAAGCGGAAGATCAGCGACGCGCACCACAGGTGCCAGGTGGTCACGGTGCCGGTGACGTCATCGACACGTCGCGGGTGTGCGGCGCCGTAGCTGCGCGCAAGAGCCTCGAGGGTGGCCACGACGCCCATCTTCGTCCTCCGTCGCCGTCAGGGGTAGACCGATCTGGCCACCTTCCAACGGGGGAATGGTGGACGCTTCCGCGCCTTGCCACAGTTGGTCAACTCGACGAAGAGGAGACCGACGTGTCGCACGCCGCCCCCGTGTCCACCGCCGCGCCCACCGCATCCGCCCCGTTCGCCGAACCGCAGCGTGCCGTCAGCGGCCTGTGGATCACCGCGTTCGCCACCGCCTGGTTGGGCGTGTGGATGGCGCAGCTGGGGCCGTTCCGGGTGGAGTTGCCGCTGCAGGTGGCGGCCGCCGTCGGGGAGACGGAGTCGTGGACGGATGCGGTGACGGCGTTCGGGGTGATCTCGGGAATTGCGGGCGCGTTCATGATCGTGTCGTTCCCGGTGGCCGGGTTCCTGTCGGACCGCACCACGTCACGGTTCGGTCGTCGTCGCCCGTGGATCGTGGTGGGCGCGGCCGTGTTCGCGCTCGCGTTGATCGCTTTGGGCCTGGTGCAGGGGATCGTGCTGATCACCGTGTTCTGGACGCTGGCGCTGATCGGGTTCAGCATCATCGCATCCGCCCTCACCGCCCTGATCTCCGACATCGTGCCGGTGCGTCAGCGCGGGTACGTGGTGGGGTGGATGTCGTCGCCGCGTGCCGCCGGCATCATCCTCGGCGTGGTGCTGTTCACCTACGTCTTCACGACCGCCGCCCTCGGGTATGTGGCGATGGCGATGGCGCTCGCGCTGCTGGTGGTGCCGATCCTGGTGTTCGGCAAGGAGACCCCGATCACGAAGGCGGAGCGGCCCGCCGCAACCGTGGGGGCACTGCTCGGGGGGCTGTGGATCTCGCCGAAGAAGTACCCCGACTTCGCGTGGACGTGGGTGAGCGGGTTCCTGGTGAACGCCGGCAACGCGCTCGGCACCGGCCTGCTGCTGTACTACGTGGCGCACGAGCTCGGGTTCGGCATCGACAAGGCGAGTAAGGCGTTCCTGCCGCTGATCCTCGTGTACCTGGTGGGTGTGGTGCTGTCGGCGCTCGTCGTCGGGCGCCTGTCGGACCGCATCCGACGCCGCAAGGTGTTCGTGGTGTGGGGTGCGCTGATTCAGGCGTTCGCGGCGCTCATCCTGGTGTTCGTCACCGACTACACGGTCACGTTCGTCGCGGGTGTGCTGCTGGGTCTCGGGTACGGCGCCTACCTGGCGGTGGGTCAGGCGCTCGCCACCCAGGTGCTGCCGAGCGCCCGCGACCGCGCGAAAGACCTCGGCATCATGAACGTCGCCTACCAGGTGCCGGTGGCGATGGCGCCGTGGCTGGGGGCCGCGGTGGTCGCCTCCCTCGGCGGATTCGACGGGCTGTTCATGATCGCCGGGGCGCTCACCGCGCTGGGGGCTGCGGTGATAGCGCTCGTCAACGGGGTGAAGTAGGGACCAGTTCGCGTGCCCGGCCCTAGGGTCGGAACGTGCAGACGATCGACGACGGCCGGTTCGACCCGATCGCGACGCGCGCCGGTTTCTTCCAGGCGCCCCTCGCGGAGGTGCTCGAGGCCTTCACTTCGTGGCAGCGTTCACTCGATTCGGTGACGGCCGTTCAGGTCACCGAGATCCGGGACGCGTTCCCGCATTCGCTCGCCGAACTGGACCCGCTCGTGATCGGGGGCCGCGACCGGTACCTGCTGATCGACCACGGCGACTGGACGGCGTACTTCGACAACGGGCACACGGGCACCGATCCGGTGTCGCCTGTCGGGCATCTGACGCGCATGCACGGCTGGTTCGGCGTGACGCTCACCTGCGCCGAGTCGGTGGAGGGGCGGTGGGGCGCGCTGCAGTTCGAACTGATGGGACCGGAGCAGACCGACTGGCTGAATCGCATCCGCAGCATCTCACTCACCGAGGACGAGGGCCGATGGTCGTGGAACGTGGGTGGCGAGGTTCAGCCGTTCGAGGACGTGGAGGCGTACACCGCACGCCGCAAGACCGACCGACTCACCCCGGAGGCGCTCGGCGCCTACTGCGAGGCGCTGGGCTTCGACCCGTTCGACTGGACGCACTACGGGCGCACCATGCTGGTGCGCACGGAGCTGGCGTGGGAGGACCGTGCGCGCCGGGTGAGCCTCGCCCAGCGGCGGGTCGAGCTGGGTGTCGGTTCGCCTCCCGGGTGATGAGCGGAACGAGGTCGGCCGCGCGTCAGCCGCGCTGAGCCGCTGCCGCGACGATCTCCTGAAGGGCACGCGCGTGTGCTCGGTACGCGCGGGAGCCGGCCTTGGTCAGCGTCAACCAGATGCGCCGTGAGTCGCGACCGGATCGTTCCTGCTCGACGTATCCGGCGTCGACGAGCGCCGCGACCTGCTTGCTGAGCGCCGAGGCGCTCAGGCCGACAGCCTCCTTGACGACCGCCATCTCGACCCTCGTGCCGGCGTCGAGGATGGCGCAGATCTTCAGCCGATGCGTCGGGTGGATGATCGGGTCCAGCTCGCCGGTCACCGACGGGTACTCCGGTGGTGCAGCACGGAGCCGGCGGCGTAGCTGATGGTGGCCCCGGCGGCGCAGGCCACGACCACGGAGTCCAGGTCTGCGAGCCGGGCGAACACCGACAGGAGCACGAGCGCAGCCGCCAGCGCCGTGAGGATGCGGAAGCCGCGACTGGTGGGAATCGCGAACGGTGTCCCCATCTGTCGGCCGGCCACATAGTTGAGGAGGGCGAGAGCGGCGGCGAGTGCGATCGTGAGCAGGGCGGCGAGCATCGAGGACTCGAGCACACCCGTCAGCGCGAGGGCGCCCAGGAGCAGCGCGTTGGTCGGATACAGCCAGAGCGGCCAGGGCCGGTCTCGTACCGCGTGCTGGGCGTCGGCGATGGCGTCGAGCCCAGCCGATGCCTCGCGGGAGTCGGGGGACGGTCCGATAGTTTCCATGGAGGAAACCATATGCGGTAGTTTCCGAGTCGGCAACTATTTTCGTGCCCTCGCTGGGATTCGAACCCAGACTGAGGCGATTTTAAGTCGCCTGCCTCTGCCGATTGGGCTACGAGGGCGCGCCCCCATTCTGCCCTGCTCTTCAACCACCTAAACGGGGGTGTGGCGGCGGAGACGACTGTCTGGGACACTTGTCCAACTCTGGGGGGACTCGTGGACGAGAGGAGATCGACGTGACGCGCATGCCTGCCACCGAACGCCGGGTCGCACTCGCGCACGCCGCCCTCGCCGTCGTCGATCGTGACGGCGTGCACGCGGCCACCACCCGCGCGATCGTCGCCGAAGCCCAGATGCCGCTGTCGAGCTTCCACTACGCGGTGCCGTCGCGCGACGACCTGCTGCGCGACGTCGTCGAACTGGTCGTCGCCGACGAGACGGATGCCGCCCTCGCGGGTCTGCTGGCCGACGCCGTCGACGTGCACGACGCCATGCGCCGCACCCTCACCGCCTACCTCGATCACGTGCGCACCGCCCCAGGACGCGAGCAGGCGATGTTCGAGCTCACCCAGTACGCGCTGCGCACCCCCGACCTCGACGACCTGCCGGCCGAACAGTACGCGCGCTACCACGCCACCGCGCAGGCGCTGCTCACCGCCGCCGAAACGCACCTCGGCATCCGGTGGACGGTGCCCGTCGCCGACCTCGCCCGACTCGTCGTCACCATCACCGACGGCATCACCCTCGCCTGGCTCGCCGACCGTGACGACCAAGCAGCCCTCACCACCATCGACCTCGCGACCGCGGCCATCGTGCCGTTCGCGGAACCCGCCGTCTGACGGCACCGATCCCCACCACAGGAGACGACATGACCGCACCCGACACAACCGCGAAGGCATCGCCTGCCGCGTTCGCTGAACCGCAGCGCGCCGTCACCGGTGCCTGGATCGGCGCCTTCGCCGCCGCCTGGCTGGGCGTGTGGATGGCGCAGCTGGGCCCCTTCCAGGTGCTGCTGCCGGTGCAGGTGGATGCCGAGATCGGCAAGCCGCAGGACTGGACCGACTCGGTGGTCGCGTTCGGCATCGTCTCCGGCATCGCGGGAGCCGCCGCGATCATCGCGTTCCCAGTGACGGGCTTCCTCTCCGACCGCACCACCTCCAAGCTGGGCCGCCGCCGCCCGTGGGTGCTGGGAGGTGCCGCCCTCTTCGCCGCATCGCTCGTCGCCCTCGGGTTCGTGCACGGCATCGTCGCGATCGCCGTCTTCTGGGCGCTCACCATCGTCGGGTTCTGTGTGCTCGCATCCGCGCTCACCGCCCTCATCTCCGACCTCGTGCCGGTGCGTCAGCGCGGCTTCGTCTCGGGCTGGATGTCGGCGCCGCAGGCGGTCGGCATCATCCTCGGCGTGCTGCTGATCACCGAGGTGTTCGTCACCGTCACCCTCGGCTACATCGCCATGGCGATCGGCCTCGCGATCCTCGTGCTCCCTGTCGTGTTCTTCACGAAGGAGACCCCGATCACAAAGGAGCAGCGTCCGGAGGCCACCGCATCCGCGTTCTTCCGCGGCATGTGGATCTCGCCCAAGAAGCACCCCGACTTCGCGTGGACCCTCACCAGCCGCGTGTTCGTGAACACCGGCAACGCGCTCGGCACCGGCCTGCTCCTCTACTACCTGGCGTTCGGACTCGAGATCGGCATCGACGACGCCGAAGAGGCGCTGCTGCCGCTGATCGTCGTCTACCTGGTGTGCGTGGTGCTCACCGCGCTCGTCGTCGGATACCTGTCGGACCGCCTCGCACGGCGCAAGATCTTCGTCATCTGGGGTTCGCTCGCCCAGGCGATCGCCGCGTTCGTGCTCGTGTTCGTCACCAGCTACGAGGCCACCTTCGTCGCCGGTGCACTGCTCGGCCTCGGCTACGGCGCGTTCCTCGCCGTCGACCAGGCGCTCGCCACCCAGGTGCTGCCCGACCCGCACGACCGCGGCAAGGACCTCGGCATCATGAACATCGCCTTCCAGGTGCCGCAGGCGCTCGCCCCGCTGCTGGGTGCGCTCGTCGTCGACGCGCTCGGCGGATTCCGTGGCCTGTTCATGCTGTCGGCGATCGCCGCCACCATCGGCGCGCTCGTCGTGTCGCTCGTGCGCGACGTCAAGTAGTCGCCCCGCATCCCCCGCACAAGAGAACGAACGTGACCTTCACCCTCACCCCTCAGAACGACCGGCCGTGGCAGAAGCCCGCGGAGTGGTGGCCGCGACTGGCCTCCGCCACGGCCGGTGTCGAACCGCCGTACGGTGTCATCTCCGTGGAGGCGCTCGCCGCGAACGCCCACGACATGCTCGCCCGCGCGCAGGGCACCCCGATCCGGGTGGCCAGCAAGTCGGTGCGGGTGCGCGAGGTGCTGGATGCGGTGCTCGCCCTCCCCGGGTACCACGGCATCCTCGCCTACACGCTGCCGGAGGCGCTGTGGTTGGCGGAGACGCACGAGGATGTGGTGGTCGGCTACCCGAGCGCCGACCTGCTGGCCATCGCGAAGCTCGCCGCCGATGAGGAGCTCGCGTCGCGGGTGACTCTCATGATCGACTCGCTCACCCACCTCGACCTCATCGACTCGGTGGCGCCCGCCTCGCAGCGCGCCACCATCCGGGTGTGCCTCGAGCTCGACGCCTCGTACCGCAACCCGGTGCTCGGGCATGTGGGCGTTCGTCGTTCGCCGATCCACGAGCCCGCTGAGGCCGCATCCATCGCCGCCGCGATCGCGAAGCGTCCCGGTTTCGCGCTGGTGGGGATGATGGGGTACGAGGCGCAGATCGCCGGCGTCGGCAACAAGGGGGTCGGCAAGTTCGCGATCCGCGCGATGCAGAAGGCGTCGAGCGCCGAACTGCGTGAGCGTCGCGGTGCGGCGGTCGCCGCGGTGCGCAAGGTCGCCGACCTGGAGTTCGTGAACGGCGGCGGCACCGGCTCGCTCGAGTCGACCCACGCCGACCCGTCGGTCACCGAGATCGCCGCCGGCTCGGGACTGATCGGACCGCTGCTCTTCGACGGGTACCAGCACTTCCAGCCGGCGCCCGCCGCATCCTTCGCGATGAGCGTGGTGCGTCGCCCGGGCGCCGACATCGCCACCGTGCTCGGCGGAGGATGGATCGCGTCCGGCCCTCCCGGAGAGGACCGGCTGCCGCGACCCGTCTGGCCCGAAGGCCTGAAGTACCTGCCGCGCGAAGCGGCCGGGGAGGTGCAGTCGCCCGTACAGGGTGAGGCCGCACGCGACCTGAAGGTGGGCGACCGGGTGTGGTTCCGGCACGTGAAGGCCGGGGAACTCTCGGAGCACCTCAACGAGTTCGTGCTCGTCGAGGACGGCGCGATCGCTGGCCGCATCCCCACCTACCGTGGAGAAGGGAAGGCGTTCCTGTGACCGCCACCGCACACGACCAGACCGCCGAAGCGCGCCTGCGCAGTTCGTCGCCGTGGCGGAACTGGGGACGCTCCGAAGGGTCGCGGCCCGTCTTCCGCGCCTCGCCGTCGAGCGTCGCCGAGGTGCAGGCGGTCGTCCGCGCCGCCCGCGAGCGCGGTCTGCCGCTGAAGGTCGTCGGCGCCGGGCACAGCTTCACCGCGATCGCCGCGACCGACGGCATCCTCGTCGACCTCGACAACCTGCAGGGCGTGCTCGCCGTCGACGAGGCGACCGGTCAGGTCACCCTCGCCGCCGGCACCCGCCTGTACCAGCTGCCCGAACTGCTCGCGCCGTTCGGCCTCGCTCTGCAGAACATGGGCGACATCGACCGGCAGTCGATCGCCGGCGCCACCTCCACGGGCACCCACGGCACCGGCTTCGCGTTCGGCGGTCTCGCCACCACCATCACGCGTGCGGTGCTGGTCACCGGCGACGGCAGCGTGCTCGAGGTGAGCGAGACCTCGAACCCCGAACTGCTGCCCGCGGTGCGTCTCGGGCTCGGCGCCCTCGGCGTGCTGGTCGAGATCACCATCCAGTGCGTGCCCGCGTACCTGCTGCACGCGGTCGAGCATCCGGAGCCGTTCGAGGTGATCGACGAGTTCCGTGCCCGCTCCGAGGCGGTCGACCACTTCGAGCTGTACTGGTGGCCGCACACCGACAAGGTGATGACGAAGACCAACACTCGCCTGCCCGTGGATGCCGGCCGCAAGCCCGTCGGCCCGGTGGCGAACTGGGTGGAGGAGCGGCTCATGTCGAACGGCGCGCTCGGCCTGATGTGCAACATCGGCCGCATCGCACCCTCGATGACGCCCGGCATCAACCGCCTCGCCACGAAGGTGTACGGCGACCGCGAGTACACCGACCACTCGTACGAGGTTTTCACCGCGCCCCGCAACGTGCGGTTCCGCGAGATGGAGTACGCGCTGCCGCTCGACGAGGTGCCCGCCGCCCTGCACGAACTGCGCGCCATGATCGACGCGTCCGGCTGGTCGATCTCGTTCCCCGTCGAGGTGCGCGCCGCCGCCCCCGACGAGAACTGGATGTCGACCGCCCACGGTCGCGAGTCCGGCTACATCGCCGTGCACCGCTACGTGAAGGACGACCCGGAGGCGTACTTCCGCGCCGCCGAGAAGATCTTCCTCGCCCACGGCGGTCGCCCCCACTGGGGCAAGATGCACTTCCTCGACCACACCGATTTCGCCGAGCGCTACCCGCGTTTCAGCGATTTCGTGGGTGTGCGTGGCAAGCTCGACCCTGATCGGGTCTTCCAGAATCCGTACCTGGAGCGCGTCCTCGGTCGCTAGCTCAGGTCGGTAGGCGGGTCGCACGGTCGGGGGGCCATGCGACCCGCCGTTTTCATGCGGTGCGGCGCCGCAACGTGAGGGCGGCGAGCACGAGCGCGCCGACGGCGAACGCGGCGACGATCGCGACGTCGACGAGCACGTCGCCCGTGGCGTCCGCCTCCGTCGTCACCGTGTTCAGGGCGTCGATCGAGTACGACAGCGGCAACCAGTTGGAGATCGCCTCCAGCACCTCCGGCATCTGGTCGCGCGGCAGGAAGATGCCGCCGAGCAGGATCTGCGGCGCCACGAACACGGGCATGAACTGCACCACCTGGAACTCGGTGCGGGCGAACGCACTCGCGAGCAACCCCAGCATGGTTCCGAGCAGGCCGTTCACCGCCGCCACCAGGATCAGCAGCCATGCGCCGCCCTCCACCTCCAGCCCGCACACCCACACCGCGTACGACGACGCGACGATCGCCTGCAGCACCGCCAGCAGACCGAACGCGAGTGCGTAGCCGCCGATGAAGTCGCCCTTGCCGAGCGGCATCACCAGCAGACGCTCCAGGGTGCCGGAGCGGCGCTCGCGCAGTGTGGTGATGCTCGTCACCAGGAACATCACGATGAACGGGAAAAGCCCCAACATCGCGGGGCCCACGGATGCGAACACCGGGGTGTCGTCGAAGATCCACGCGATCAGGCCGATGAGCAGCGCCGGCACCACCAGCAGCAGCCCGATGGTGCGCGGGTCGTGGCGGATCTGCGTGAGCACGCGGCCTGCGGTGGCGAATGTCAGCCGCGGGTTCATGCCGCATCCCCTCGCGCCGCGCGCTCCAGCAGCACCAGGAACGCTTCGTCGTGGTCGGTGGTACCGGTGGCGGTGAGCAGGCCGTCGGGGGTGTCGTCGGCGATGATGCGACCCTCCCGCAACAGCAGCAGCCGGTCGCAGCGCCGCGCCTCATCCATCACGTGACTCGACACCAGCAGGGTGGTGCCGGATGCGGCGAGTCTCGCGAACAGCTCCCACAGCTCCTTGCGCAGCAGCGGGTCGAGCCCGACGGTCGGCTCGTCGAGCACCAGCAGCTTCGGGTCGCCCAGCAGCGCGATGCCCAGCGAGACGCGGCTGCGTTGGCCGCCCGACAGGTTCGCGGCCAGCGCCCGCCTCTCGCCGCCGAGGCCGACCTCCGCCACAACGCGGTCCACATCCGACCTCGGCGAATCCAGCACGCGCCGGAAGTAGTCGAGGTTCTGCTCCACCGTGAGGTCGTCGTAGATCGCCGCCGACTGCGCCATGTAGCCCACCCGGTGCCGCAGCGCCCGATGCCCGGCGGGGTGCCCGAGCACGTCGATGGTGCCGGATGCGGTGCGCTGCGCCCCGATGACGGCGCGCATGAGGGTGGTCTTGCCGGAGCCGGAGGGGCCGAGCAGCCCCACCACCTGACCGCTGGGCACACGCACGTCGATACCGTGCAGCACCTCGGTGCGACCACGTCGCACCACGAGACCGTCGACGACGACGGCATCCGTGTTCGTCACGCAGGAAGCCTAGAGCGAACGTACGGCCGGGGCACCCCTCCCGGACCATAAGATGCGGGTATGGAATGGGTCATCATCGGCATCATCGTGCTGCTCGTCGTCGTCATCGGCATCTACCTGTGGTCGACGTACAACGGGCTCGTCAAGCTGAACGTGCGCGTCGACGAGGCGTGGAGCGACATCACGGTGCAGCTGAAGCGCCGCGCCGACCTCATCCCGAACCTCATCGAGTCGGTGAAGGGCTACGCCGCGCACGAGAAGACGGTCTTCGAGGATGTCACGAAGGCCCGCGCCGAGACGCTCAGCGCGCAGGGCCCGGCTGAGGCGTCGGCCGCCGAGAACCACCTGCAGTCGGCCCTCAAGTCGATCTTCGCGGTCGCCGAGGCCTACCCGCAGCTGCAGGCGAACCAGAACTTCCTGCAGCTGCAGGCCGAGCTGGTCGACACCGAAGACAAGATCCAGGCGTCGCGCCGGTTCTACAACGGCGGTGTGCGCGAGCTGAACACGAAGATCAAGATCTTCCCCAACACGCTGTTCGTGCGCGGCCTCGGTTTCACCGAGCGCGCCTTCTTCGAGGTGGACGAGCCGGCGGCGATCGCCGAGCCGCCTCGCGTGCAGTTTTGATCGAAGCGGATATCCTCCGGAATCCGCTTCGATCAAGGTCGAGTAGCGGCGCCGCTGGGGCGCTGCGTATCGAGACCCCCACCCCTCTACACCCGAGCTGAAGTCGAACCCATGTACTCCGCCATCGCGAAGAACAAGCGCAACACCGTGCTGATCATCGCCCTGTTCCTGCTGATCATCGGCGGGCTGGGTGTGCTGTTCGCGTGGCTGATGAACGGCGACTGGACGATCGCGATCGTCACGTTCGTGATCGCGGCCGTTTATGCCCTCATCCAGTACTTCGCGGCCACGTCGGAGACGCTCGCGCTGGCGGGGGCGCACCAGATCCAGAAGCAGGACAACCCCCGGCTGTACCGCATCGTCGAGAACCTGGCGATCACCGAGGGCATGCCGATGCCGAAGGTGTACATCATCGACGATCCGGCACCGAACGCGTTCGCCACCGGCCGCAACCCGGAGCACGCCGTCGTTGCGGCCACCACCGGGCTGCTGCAGATCATGGACGATTCGGAGCTCGAGGGCGTCATGGCGCACGAACTCGGGCACGTGAAGAACTACGACATCCGGGTGTCGCTGGTGGTGTTCGGTCTGGTGGTGGCGATCGGCCTGATCGCCGACATCCTGCTGCGGGTGACGATCTTCGGTGGCCGCGGCCGCTCGAACAACAACGGCGGTCCCGCGGCGATCATCATGCTGGCGGTGGGCCTTGCTGCGGCGATCCTCGCCCCGCTGATCGCGGCGGTCGTGCAGGCGGCCGTGTCGCGTCAGCGCGAGTACCTGGCGGATGCGACGGGCGCGATGACCACCCGGCATCCGGAGGCCCTCGCCCGTGCGCTCGAGAAGCTGCAGGCGTACGCGCGTCCGGTGCAGCGCACGAACACCTCCATGTCGCACCTGTGGATCTCCGACCCCAACAAGCCGGGTTTCATGCAGCGGTTGTTCGCCACGCATCCGCCGATCGACGACCGCGTGCAGCGCCTCCGCGACAACGCGGCCCGCTTCTAACCCGGCACGTCAAGGGGGCGGCGCCGGCGCCGCCGCGGGTCTACCGTGCCCTCGTGGACACGATTCGGGCGATGACGTGGAACGTGTGGTGGCGGTTCGGCGGGAACTGGCGTGAGCGTCAGCCGGGCCTGGCCGAGGTGGTGCGTCAGCAGCATCCGGATGTGTTGGGCCTGCAGGAGTGCTGGGGCACCGACGGGCGCACCCAGGCGGGGGTGCTCGCCGCGGAGCTCGACGCGGATGCGGCGTTCGTGCCGGTGGGTCTGCCGCCCACCCCCGAGCATCCGCATGACGCCACCCAGGATGGTGTGCGGATGGGTCTGGGGCTGGTGAGCCGGTGGCCGATCAACATGGTGGAGCGGGTGCCCGTGTTCTCGGCGGGCCGTGACAATGCGGCACTCGTGGCGACCATCGACCACCCCCGCGGCGAGCTGCGGGTGGTGGTGGGCGCCACTAGCTGGGAGCCGGATCGTGTCGACGAGACGGGCATGCAGGTGGGGATGCTGCAGGAACTGACCCGCGAGAACCATGCCGTGCGGGAGCTGCCGAGCATCCTGCTCGCCGACCTCAACTACGACCGCACCCAGCCGGCGCTCGCCGGTGTCGACCTCGACGATGCCTGGGACACGGCCGCGCCGGATGCCGACCCTCGCACGCTCAGCTCGACGAACCGCTTCGCGCCACCGGATGCGGTGGGGCAGTGGGACCGCCACATCGACCACATCCTGTACGTGCGGGGGAAGCTGGGCGGCGAGGCGTCGCGGGCGTGGATCGTGCGCGACGAGCCGGGCGGCTTCCCGCCGTCGGATCACTACCCGGTGGTGGCCGACATCACGTTCGGTTGAGACACGTCAGGCGCGCTACGCAGCCCATTCGATGAGCGGCACACCCGCCTCGGCGGCCACCTCGCGTGCCAGGTCGCCGCGGTCGACCACCTCGATCCCGTCGAGCCCCTGCCAGGCGGCGAGCGCGCGCAACTCCGGCACGATGCGCTCGGCGATGCCGACCGGGGCGCCCGCTTCATGCCACGCCGACTGCACCCGCAGCACGCCCCGCTGGCGGTCGTTCTTCAGGTCGATGCGCCCCACGAGCGCCTCATCCACCAGCATCGGCAGCGTGTAGTAGCCGAACTGCCGCTTGGGGGCGGGTGTGTAGATCTCGATGCGGTAGTGGAATCCGAACATGCGCAGCGCCCGGTCGCGTTCCCACACGACGGGGTCGAACGGCGACAGCAGTGCCGTCGCCTCGACGCGGCGCGGGATGCGGGCGTCGCGGTGCAGGAACGCGGGACGATTCCAGCCGGGAACCGTCACCGGGTGCACCACCCCCTCGTCGACGAGTCGCTGCAGCGCGGGCTTCGCATCCACCGTCTTCAGGCGGTAGTAGTCGGCCAGGTCGGAGAGGGTGCCGATGCCGTGCGCGCGCGCCGAGCGTTCCATGAGCGCGTGCACCGCATCCTCGCGCGCCACCTCCCGGGCGTGGAGCTCGGATGCCATCACCTGCTCGGGGAGGGCGTAGATGCGCTCGAAGCGGGTGCGGCCCGCCGACACCACCTCGCCGAACCGGAACATGCGCTCGAGGCCGCGCTTCACCTCATCCCAGTCCCACCAGCTGCCGCGACGGGGCGCAGCGGCGTCGCGCTCGATCTTGGATGCCGGCAGCGGCCCCTTCTCGCGCAGCTCCGACCGCAGCCACGCGAGCGTGTCGGCGTGCGCGGCGAGCCACGGGTCGTCGACGCGCGCGTAGTAGTCGCGGTAGTCCTGGCGGCGGAACCCGAAGAGCGGCCAGTCGTCGAGGGGGATGAGGGCTGCCTCGTGCGCCCAGTACTCGCGGTAGGGCCCCTTGCGGGCGAAGGTGAGCTTGTCGAGCAGCGTCTTGTCGTAGGCGCCCAGACGCGCGAACACCGGTAGGTAGTGGCTGCGTTCGAGCACGTTCACCGAGTCGAGCTGCAGCAGGCCGATGCGCTCCAGCAGCAGGTTCAGCTGGCGGGTGCCCACCACATCCGGACGCGGGCGGCCGAACCCCTGCGCCGCGAGCGCGATGCGACGTGCGGATGCGGGGGAGACGGTGTCGGCCACCCGAGCGACACTACCGCCGCCCTCCGACACGCGGATGTTCACCGGGCGGCCATCCCGGTTCACCTGCGCGACGCCTCCGGGTCGTTTCGGCTACCTACGTTCGGCAACGCCGGCCGGCAGGGTTGCCCGTCCCACAGCGCGGGCGGCCGACCGGCGGATATCGGAGACATTGTGAAGACCACGAAGGCCATCCTCGGCCTCTCCACCGCGGCGCTCCTCGTCGCGGGACTCACCGCGTGCGCGAGCGACACCCCCGCACCGGCCGCCGGTGACGTCGACGCCACCACCGCCACCAGCCTCGCCGCGTTCGGCGACCTGGCCGCCCTCGAGGAGGCCGCGAAGGCCGAGGGTGCGCTCAACGTGATCGCCCTTCCCCGCGACTGGGCCAACTACGGCGAGATCCTCGACCTGTGGGCCTCGAAGTACCCCGAGATCACCCTCAACGAGGCCTCGCCCGACGCGTCCAGTGCCGAAGAGATCCAGGCGGCCGAGAACCTCGCCGGCCAGGACACCGCGCCCGACGTGTTCGACATCGGCCTCTCGGTGGCACTCGCCAGCACCGACCAGTTCGCCCCGTACCAGGTGGCCGGCTGGGCAGACATCCCCGACGCGCTGAAGGAGGCCTCGGGTCTCTATGTGGGCGACTACGGCGGGTACATGGCCGTCGGCTATGACCCGGATGCGGTCCCCGCGCCCGAGTCGCTGCAGGACCTGCTCGGCGCCGAGTACAAGGGCAAGGTCGCCATCAACGGTGACCCGACCCAGGCGGGGGCGGCGTTCGCCGCCGTCGGCCTCGCGACCGTGCAGAACGGTGGCACCGTCGACGACTTCCAGCCCGGCATCGACTTCTTCGAGGAGCTCAACGCCGCCGGCAACTTCGTGAAGATCGACCCCACCTCGGCCACCATCGCCTCCGGTGAGACCCCCGTCGTCTTCGACTGGGACTACCTGAACGTCGGCTACGGCAAGGACCTCGAGGGTCAGCGCAACTGGGAGGTCGTCGTCTTCGAGGGCACCGGCTACGCGGGCTACTACAACCAGGCCATCAACGTCGACGCCCCGCACCCGGCGGCCGCTCGCCTCTGGCAGGAGTTCCTCTACAGCGACGAGGTGCAGAACCTGTGGCTGAAGGGTGGCGCCCGCCCGGTGCGTGCCGACGCGATGGCTGAGGCCGGAACGATCGACACCGAGCTCTTCGACGCACTGCCCGAGACCCCGGCCGACACCGTCGTGCCGTCGGCCGAGCAGAGCGAAGCCGCTGCCGCGCTCCTCGGCGAGAAGTGGGCCACCGCTGTCCAGTAAGCGCCACGCCGGAACGGCAGCAGTCCTCGGGCTGCTGCCGTTCTCGGCGTATGTCCTGCTCTTCCTCGCGGTGCCGACGGCGATCGCCCTCGGCACCGGATTCCTCGACGGTGACGGCGCCTTCACCTTCGCCAACCTGACGGCGCTCGCCGATCCGCTGATCGTGTCGCGGTTCGTGAACTCCCTGTGGATCTCGGCCCTCACCGCGATCGTCGGCGCGGTCGTCGGCGCCCTGGTCTGCTACGCCCTCATGGGCACGCGCCCGGCGGGCGCCCTCCGCACGGCGATCGACGCCGCGAGCGGTGTGCTCGCCCAGTTCGGCGGCGTGATGCTGGCGTTCGCGTTCGTCGCGATCATCGGCATCCAGGGCATCATCACCGTCACGCTGCGCGACAGCTTCGGCGTCGACATCTTCGCCGACGGTGTGTGGCTGTACGAGGTGCCCGGCCTACTGCTGCCCTACCTCTACTTCCAGGTGCCGCTCATGATCATCACGTTCCTGCCCGCCCTCGAGGGCCTGCGCCCGCAGTGGGCGGAGGCGAACGCCACCCTCGGCGGGTCGCGTGCCGGCTACTGGCTGCGCATCGGCTTCCCCGTGCTGGCGCCGTCGTTCCTCGGGTCGCTGCTGCTGCTGTTCGCGAACTCGTTCTCGTCGTTCGCCACCGCGGCGGCCCTCTCCAGTCAGGGGTCCGGGATCGTGCCGCTGCAGATCCGCGCCGCCCTCACCAGCGAGACGCTGCTCGGCCGCGAGAACCTCGCGGGTGCGTTGGCGCTCGGCATGATCGTCGTCATGGCGGTCGTGATGACGCTGTACGGGATGCTGCAGCGCCGGGCCGAACGGTGGCGTCGGTGAGCGCGCGCCGCCGCCCCGCATCCGAGCTGGCCCCCCGCGCGGCCACCCGCTGGATCATCCTCGGCCTCGTGGGCCTGCTGTGGGCGGTGCCGATCCTCGGAATGATCGAGTTCACGCTGCGCGGCGGTCTCGCCGGTGGGTACACCTTCGACCGGTGGATCCTCGTGTTCTCCGGCGGTCTCGATGCCTCCTACCGGCCGCTGTGGACCGGCCTCATCAACTCGCTCGTGCTGGCCGGGGTGACCGTCGTGGTCGTGCTGGTGCTGCTCGTGCCGACGATGGTGCTGGTGCAGCTGCGCTTCCCGCGCCTGCGTCGGCCGCTGGAGTTCCTGTGCCTGCTGCCAATCACCATCCCCGCGATCGTGATCGTGGTGGGGCTCGCACCCGTGTACTCGGTGGTGGCGCGCCTCTTCGGCAGCGGCACCTGGACCCTCGCCTTCGCGTACGGCATCCTCGTGCTGCCGTTCGCGTACCGCTCGATCCAGGCGAACCTGGATGCCGTCGACGTGAAGACCCTCACCGAGGCGGCCCGATCGCTCGGGGCAGGCTGGGGCACCGTCCTCGCGCGGGTGCTGCTGCCGAACCTGCGGCGCGGTCTGCTCGCCGCCGCCGTCATCGCGGTCGCGGTGGTGCTCGGCGAGTTCACCATCGCGTCGCTCCTCAACCGCAACAACCTGCAGACCGCGCTCGTGGTGCTCAACAAGGACGACCCGTTCATCGCGGTCATCTTCGCCCTGCTCGCGCTCGCCTTCGCCTTCGTGCTGCTGATCCTCATCGGCCGGCTCGGGGGCCCCAAACGTCGGAGAACCGAATGACCACCTCCACCCTCGCCCCGGTCGCGCCGGCGGCCACCGCATCCGCGAGCGTCGAGCTCGACGGCGTCGTGAAGAGCTACGGATCGCACCGGGCGCTCGACGGCATCCGCCTCGCCCTGCACCCGGGGGAGTTCGTGGCCCTGCTCGGGCCCTCCGGATGCGGCAAGACCACGGCCCTGCGCTCGCTGGCCGGCCTCGAATCGATCGACGAGGGTCGCATCGACATCGACGGCCGCGACGTGCAGAACCTGCCCACGAACCGCCGCGACATCGGCATGGTGTTCCAGTCGTACTCGCTGTTCCCGCACCTGACGGTGCTGGAGAACGTCGAGTTCGGACTGCGGATGCGCAAGGTGCCGCGGGCGGAGCGTCGCGCCCGCGCGCTGGAATCGCTGGCCCTCGTGGGCCTCGAGGAACGCGGCGGACGCTACGCCCACGAGCTGTCCGGCGGGCAGCAGCAGCGGGTGGCGCTGGCTCGCGCTCTCGTCACCCGCCCGCGGGTGCTGCTGCTCGACGAGCCGCTGTCGGCGCTGGATGCGAAGGTGCGGGTGAGCCTGCGCGAGCAGATCCGCCGCATCCAGACCGAACTCGGCATCACCACCCTGTTCGTCACCCACGACCAGGAGGAGGCGCTCGCCGTCGCCGACCGGGTGGCCGTGATGAACGCGGGCCGTATCGAGCAGATCGGCACCCCCGAGGAGCTGTACCGCACCCCCGCGACCGCGTTCGTGGCCGACTTCGTGGGGCTCTCGTCGGGCCTGCCCGGCGAGCTCCGCGGCGACACGGTGTCGCTCTACGGCACGACGCTGCCGGTGCTGCCGGGAGAGACGCTCCCGGATGGTGCCGTGCGTGTGGCGGTCCGCCCCGAGGATGTGCGCTTCGCATCCGCGCCCGACGGCATCCCGGCGGCCGTGGTGTCGTCGAGCTTCCTCGGGTCGCTGCGCCGCACCGTCGTGCGCCTCGAGGATGGCGTGCTGCTGAGCGTGCAGCACGGCGTCGACGAGACGCCCGCGGCGGGGGATGCCGTGGCTGTGGCGTTCCGCGGCAGCCCGGTGCGCGTCGGGCCGGTGCGGTAGGACGCGCATCCGCGACGGTCAACCCCCGTCACGTACGGAATACGCCGCACCTAGACTTGCGGAATGGCCTTCGGATTCCGCAGTGACCGAGCTCGTGACGAGGAGGCGCGCCGTCAGGTCGACGCCCGCGTGCACGATTCCGTGACACCGGGGATGCGCATCGCCGCCGCCTGGTCGTGGCGGGTGCTCGTGGTGGCGGGCGTGGTCGCCCTGTTCCTGTTCCTGGTGGTGCAGCTGAAGTACATCGTCATCCCGATGATGGTGGCCCTGCTGCTGTCGGCGCTGCTGGTGCCGTTCTCCAACTGGCTGCAGAAACACCGGTGGCCCAAGTGGGCGGCCGTCGCGCTCAGCGAGCTGGGGGTGCTGGCCATCATCACCGGCCTCATCTGGTTGACCGCCCGCACCGTCATCAACGGCTACCCGGCGCTCGCCGAGCAGACGCTCGTGCGGTGGGAAGACCTGAAGGCGTGGCTGCTGGAGTCGCCGCTGCACCTGTCGGAGGCCGACATCCAGGCGTGGGCCGACCAGCTGTTCGAGGCGCTGCAGCAGGACTCGAGCGCCCTCTGGTCGGGTGCGCTGTCGCTCGGGTCGACCGTGGGCCACGTGCTGGCGGGCTTCCTGCTGGTGCTGTTCGCGACCCTCTTCATCCTCATCGACGGTCGAGGCATCTGGCACTGGATCGTGCGCATCTTCCCGCGCAAGGCCCGCGCGGCGATGATCGGCGGCGGTGAAGCCGGATGGATCACCCTCTCCACGTTCGTGCGCGTGCAGGTGCTGGTCGCGTTCATCGACGCGGTCGGCATCGGTCTCGGTGCGTTCATCCTCGGCCTGTTCTACGACGGCTTCCCGCTGGTGATCCCCATCGCGATCGTCGTGTTCCTCGGCTCGTTCATCCCCGTCGTCGGTGCCGTCGTGTCGGGTGCGATCGCCGTGTTCATCGCCCTCGTCTTCATGGGGCCGTGGCCGGCGTTCGTGATGCTGCTGATCGTGATCGGTGTGCAGCAGCTCGAGGGCCACGTGCTGCAGCCGTTCCTCGTCGGCAACGCCGTCAAGGTGCACCCGCTGGCCGTCGTGATCGCGGTCGCCGCCGGTGGCTTCCTCGCCGGCATCCCCGGTGCCCTCTTCGCCGTCCCCGTCGTGGCGACCCTCAACGCGATGATCGTGTACATCGCTCGCGGCGAATGGCGCACCAACCCGCATCCGAGTGTCGCGGATGTCGTCCCACCGACGAGAGGCCCAGCTTTCCGTGACCGTTGACCTGCCCGGACCTTCGCTCACCGAGATCCGCGCCGCGCGTGAGCGTGCCGCCGAGGTGGCGATCGTCACGCCGATGGAGAACTCCCGGTTCCTCGCGGAGGTGCTCGGCGTTCCCGTGTACCTGAAGGCCGAGAACCTGCAGCGCACCGGCTCCTACAAGATCCGCGGAGCGTACAACCGGCTCTCGCAGCTCACCCCCGAGGAGCGCGCCCGGGGCGTCGTCGCCGCATCCGCCGGCAATCACGCACAGGGGGTGGCGCTGGCGGCCCGCGAGCTCGGCATCCACGCGACGATCTTCATGCCGATCGGCGTCGCACTGCCGAAGCTGCAGGCCACCCGCGGGTACGGCGCCGACGTGGTGCTGCACGGCCACGTCGTCGACGAGACCCTGCAGGCGGCCGCCGAGTACGCCGAGCGCACCGGCGCCGTCATCATCCCCCCGTTCGACCACCCGGATGTGGTGGCAGGCCAGGGTGGTCTGGCGCTCGAGATCCTCGAGCAGGTCCCGGATGTGGCGAACGTGATCGTACCGATCGGCGGCGGCGGTCTCTGCGCCGGTATCGCCTCCGCGTTCGCGCAGCTCGAACCTGAGCTGGGGCGTCGTGTGCGGGTGATCGGCGTGCAGTCGGCGAACGCGGCCGCCTACCCGCCGTCGCTGCACGCGGGGGAGCCGGTGAAGATCACCCTCGCCCCGACGATCGCCGACGGCATCGCCGTCGGGCGTCCGGGCGAACTGAACTTCGCGATCATCCGCGACGCCGTCGACACCGTCGTGACGGTGGAAGACGACGACACGGCCGGCGCGCTGGTGCTGCTGCTGGAGCGGGCGAAGCTCGTCGTCGAGCCGGCCGGTGCGGTCGGTGTCGCGGCCGCACTCTCGGGCTCGATCGAGGTCGAGGGTCCCACCGTCGTGCTGCTCTCCGGAGGCAACATCGACCCGATGGTGATGGAGCGCGTCATCAGTCGCGGTCTCGCCGCATCCCACCGGTACCTGAAGGTCAGCATCCCGCTGCCCGACCGCCCCGGCCAGCTGGCGCGGATCGCGGAACTGATCGCGGAGGCGAACGCGAACGTCGTGGAGGTGCTGCACACCCGCCACGGTTTCGGGCTCGCCATCAGCGAGGTCGAGATCGAGATCCACATGGAGACCCGGGGCGCCGAGCACGCCGAACTGGTGTTGCGCCGCCTCCGCGACGCGGGCTACGAGCCGAGCGTCGAAGCGGTCTGAGCTTTTTGCGCCGCGATAATCCGCGGCGCCCCGCTTCGCCGGCCGTGCGCGAACGCCCGGCTTCGCGGAATCCGCTCGGCCGTTGACAACGGCGGCGGCGTCGCTAATATAGGTGGAAACCTATAGAACGGATTCCGCCATGGCATTCTCGATCGACCCCGTCACCGCCGCCGGCCTCGTCACCCGCGAACTCCGCACCGGCGAACGCGACGGCGCCCCCACCCGCATCGCCGTCGCCCGCCGCGAGTACGCCACCGACGCATCCGACCTGTGGAGCGCGCTCACCGACCCCGAGCGCATCCCGCGCTGGTTCCTGCCCATCTCTGGCGACCTCAGCGTCGGGGGCCGCTACTCGCTCGAAGGCAACGCCTCGGGCACGGTCGAGAGCTGCGACGCTCCGCGTCGCTTCGCCGTCACCTGGGAGATGATGGGCGCCCCGTCGTGGCTCACCATCAGCCTCGCCCCCACCGCGAACGGCACCGAACTCGAACTCGTGCACGAGGCCCACGTACCGGAGGAGTTCTGGGGCGTGTACGGTCCGGGCGCCGTCGGCATCGGCTGGGACGGGGCGCTGATGGGGCTCGGAGCGCACCTCGCCACCGACGCGCCCGTCGACCAGGAGGAGGCGATGGCGTTCCCGTTCACCAACGAGGGCCGCGCGTTCTACCGCGCCGCCGCCGACGGCTGGACGGATGCGGCGATCGCCGCCGGCGAGGACGCCGAGCAGATGCGCGCGGCCGGTGAAGGCGCCTACGCGTTCTACACGACCCTCCCGGATGGCATGGGCCAATGAGCGCGCTCCCGGTCGACCCGATCTTCGAGGCACTCGGCGACCCGGTGCGGCGGCTCATCCTGACACTCGTGGCGCCGGGGGAGCAGCCCGCGGGCGCCCTTGTCGAGGGCGTGCAGCGGGTGCAGACCATCTCGCAGCCGTCGGTGTCGCAGCACCTCCGGGTGCTGCGCGATGCGGGGCTGCTCAGCGTGCGCGCCGAAGGCACCCGCCGCATCTACGCCCTTGACGCGGATGCGGTCGAGTCTGCGCAAGGCTGGCTCGCCTCGCTCACGGCCGACCCGCTCGCCACCCTTGCGAACCCGCTCGACGCCCTCGCCACCGAGGTGGCACGCGGCAAGCGCGCGGGGCGCGCGGACGGAGCCCGCACTGCTGCTGGTTGAGTAGCCGCGGAGCGGCGTATCGAAACCCGGCGGAAGCGTCAGCCCTTGAAGGTCTCGACCTTCACGATCTCGACCGGGATGTCGCGCCCGTTCGGCGCCGTGTAGCTGAACTTCTCGCCCACCGTGCGGCCGAGGATGGCCTGGCCGATGGGGCTCGACTCCGGGTACACGTCGAGGTCGTCGTTGTCGGCCGCGATCTCGCGGTTGCCGAGCAGGAACACCGACTCGTCGCCGGCGATCACCGCGGTGACGAGCGTGCCCGGCGCGACCGTGCCATCCGATTCGGGCGCCTCGCCGACGGTGGCGGTGCGCAGCAACTGCGTGAGCTGACGGATGCGGGCCTCGATCTTGCCCTGCTCGTCTTTCGCGGCGTGGTATCCGCCGTTCTCCTTCAGGTCGCCCTCTTCGCGGGCCGCCTCGATCTTCTTGGCGATGTCGACGCGCGCCGGACCCTCCA
>JAEWJX010000008.1 GCA_023386365.1 Actinomycetes bacterium
GGCTCCGGCACGGGCGCGGCGACCGCGACCGGCGCCGCCGCCGGCACGGCCGGAGCGGTGACCGCCGACCCGGTGGCGAACGCCGACGCGCGCACCACGCCCGCCTCGATCGGCAACTCCACCGACCCGCTCCCCGTCAGCGTGACCCCCACCGAACCGCCCGGCAGGCGACGCTCGATCCACGTCGTCGCCCCGGCACCCGACACCTGCTCGGCGCCGGCACGCACCACGGCCTCTCCGCGCACGATCGCGCTGACCGTGCCGTCGGCCGCTTCCACGAACGCGAACGGCGGCGTCGCGAACAGCCCGTTCGCGGTGAGCGCCTCGAGGATGCCGGCGGGTCCCCGCTCGTCACGCATCCGCGCCCACAGGCCGTCGATGACGGCAGCGTCGAGGGTCGCACCCACGAACAGCTGACGGGCCGGGGTGATGAAGGCGAGCCAGCCGTCGCCGGCCGCCGTATAGCGATGGGTCATGTCAAGCTCTCGGCATCGTGTCTTCGAGGAGGCGGGCATCGCGGTCGATGGTCTCGTCGGGGTCGCGCAGCTCCTCCGGCAGCTCCGACTCCACCACCACCACGGTCACGTTGTCGCGACCGCCCGCGGAGACCGCAGCACCCAGCAGGCGCTCCGCCAGCGACGGGCCGTCCTTCTCGCGGGCCGACTGCTGGTCGTGGAAGACGATGATGCGGGCGATCTCGTCGTCGTCGAGCTCCTTCGTGAGACCGTCGCTGCACAGCAGGAACGTCTGACGCCCGCGCAACGGCAGCAGCCACACATCCGGCTCCACCTCCGCTTCGGCGCCGAGGGCCCGGGTGATGACGTTGCGCTGCGGATGTACGGCAGCCTCCGAGGCGTCGATCAGCCCGGCATCGATCAGCTCCTGCACCGCGGAGTGGTCGACGCTCTGCTGCTCGAGCCGCCGGCCGTCCCAGCTGTAGGTGCGCGAATCCCCCACGTTGAAGGCCATCCAGTGCGGGCCGGCGCCGTCGATGTCGACGATCGCCACCCCCGTCAACGTGGTGCCCGAGATGCCATCCTCGCCGAGCGCCCGCACGGCGTCGTTCGCCGCGCGCACCGCATCGACGACCGCGCGGGCACTGGCCGCCTGGCCGTGCGCCAACTCGGCGAACGCGGCGATCGCGGTGCGGCTCGCGACATCGCCGTGCGCGTGACCGCCCATGCCGTCGGCGACGATCCAGAACGGTGGAGACGCGAGGAAGCTGTCCTCGTTGTTCGCGCGCACCGAGCCCACGTCGGTTGCACCCGCGTGGTGCAGGCGCACCACCGCGTCGCCGATCGCGAACTCCTCGCGAACCTCCACAGACTCTCCCCCCGCACGCGCAGTCCGTTGCCACCGTAGCAATCCGGACGGATCACACGAACCTCACGGCACGGGGAGCGCTCCCCATGCCACCCGGAACGGAGTCAGACGACCTGGTCGACGCCCAGCAGGTACGAACCGAGCTCGACGACTGCGCCGTCCGGCACCGGCGAGAACTCGGTCGAGGTGACCGGCCGGCGGGTGCGGTTCGCCACCACGGCGACACCGTTGGTCGAGTTCAGGTCGAGCACGAACAGTCCGCCGTCGTACGGGAGCAGGATGGCGTGGTTCTTCGACACCGTCTTCTCGCGGTCGACGACGGTCACCAGCTTCGCCTCCGGGAAGCCCTCCACCTCGAACGGCTTGCGGCCCACGACGATGGGACCGTCGACCGCGATCCGGTCGCCGTCGGCGAGCAGCAGCACCCAGCCGGCGCTCACATGCTTCGGCGGGCCACCCGGGAAGAAGACGGGCTCGGACGGGTCGCGCGGGGGGATGCCCCGACCGACCAGCTTGGTGCGGGTGTCGACGAGCTCGGGGCTCAGGTCGTCGCCCTGCCCCTGCAGCCACGGCGGGCGCAGCACGGGTTGATCCGGTGGGAAGAAACCCGGCTGACGCTCATCCATGCCTGCATCATTTCCGCGCGGAGCGGTGACGTCAAGAGCCCTCGCCGTCGCGGATCGACTCCGCGGGCTTGCGGGAGTCGATGCGCATCTTGATCAGGCTCGCCACCACGGCGATCGTCATGGCCGCGACGATGACCGCCAGCGACGTCCAGGTGCTGATCTCCGGCGCCCAGTCGACGTGTTCGCCGCCGTTGATGAACGGCAGCTCGTTCTCGTGCAGCGCGTGGAAGAACAGCTTCACGCCGATGAAGGCGAGGATGAACGCGATGCCGTACTTGAGGTAGACGAGCTTCTCGACCAGGTCGCCCAGCAGGAAGTAGAGCTGACGCAGACCCATGAGGGCGAAGATGTTCGCGGTGAACACGATGAACGGGCTCTGCGTGATGCCGAAGATCGCCGGGATCGAGTCGAGCGCGAACACCAGGTCGGTGGTGCCGAGCGCGATCAGCACCATCAGCACGGGCGTGAAGACCTTCTTGCCGTCGATGACGGTGCGGATCTTCGCGCCGTTGAACTCGTCGGTGATGGCGACGCGCTTGCGCACCCAGGTGAGCATGCGGCTCTCGCGCTCCACCTCGTCGTGGGCCCCCGTACGCACCTGGCCGATGGCCGTGTACACGAGGAACGCGCCGAAGATGTAGAACACCCAGCTGAAGTTCTCGATGAGCGCGGCGCCCAGCAGGATGAAGATGCCGCGGAACACCAGCGCCAGGATGATGCCCACCATGAGCAGCTCCTGCTGGTACCGCTTCGGCACCGCGAAGCGGGCCATGATCAGCAGGAACACGAACAGGTTGTCGATCGACAGGCTGTACTCGGTGAGCCATCCGGCCACGAACTGGCCCGCGTGCTCGGCGTCGCCCAGCATGAGCATCAGCCCGGCGAAGATCAGTGCGAGCAGCACGTAGAAGCCGATCCACAGCGCCGACTCCCGGGTGGACGGCACGTGGGGTCGCTTGAAGGCGAGGATCAGGTCGAACAGGAGGATGAGACCCAGCACCACGTAGGTACCGATCTCGAACGCGAGGGGCAAAGCCAGTTCCTGCACAGGAAACCTTTCAGAGGGGACGGAGCTATCTCGAACGTCTCTCCCGCGCGGCAGCCGTGTTCTTGTGGATGCCGCGGTCGCGACCGGGGCTGCGGCATCGGAGCCCGTGATGACGGTCGCGACGAGGTGGGATACTCCCCTTCGCGTGCGCCAGTCTAGCGGCTCGACGGGTGACGGGCCGACCCGTGACCCCTAGGGTGTTGCGCATGAGCGAAACTCCCCCGGACGACGCCCTCCGAGCCGAAGCCCGCAAGCGGGTGAAGGCCAAGCGCGACTTCTTCTCCATGGTCGCCATCTTCATCGTGGTCACGATCCTGCTCCTGGTGATCTGGTACTTCACGAGCGGTCCCGGCAGCTACTTCTGGCCCATCTGGCCGATCATCGGTTTCGCCCTCGCGACGGTGTTCACCGCGCTCGACGCGTGGGGCGTGACGCGCCGATTCGTCACCGAGCAGGATGTCGACGCCGAAGTCGAACGGATGACGCGTCGCAAGCGCTGATCTCGTCGGGCGCACAGTGAGCTCACCCCGCGTCGAGCAGGCGGGCGAGCGCCGGACTGCGTGACGGCAGAGCCGTTCTTCGGAGGGTTCCGTCGTCGTCGGGACGCTCGAGGAAGTAACGCCCTCCCGCTCGGGTGATGCGCCAGTTCCGGTTGTGCACCAGCAGGTGACAGAAGCGGCACAGCAGCACGCCGTCGTCGATGTCGGTGCGGCCTTTGTGTTCGTTCCAATGGTCGATGTGATGCGCCTCCGACCACGAGGGCGGACGGTCGCACATCAGACAGCCTCCGTCGCGGGCGGCCAAGGCGATGCTGCCTCTCCGAGAAGAGACGCTGCTCCCGCCCCAGGTTCAGGACTCTGCCGCTGTCGTCGAACAGGATCGGGATGGCATCCGAGGAGCAGATGAACCGTTCGGCGGTGGCGATGGAGACCGGCTCGGTCTGCGCCTCGAAGTACGCGGAACCGGCTCGCCCGCCATCCGCGGCGGGTGCGCTCTCGAGGTCGCGGTTCGCGACGAGGATCCGCACCGCCGGCTTGCGGTCGACGAGGAGTCGACCGGAGTCGACTCGCGCGCCGCAGCGGATCAGCTCGACGAAGGTGTCGAGAGCGAGTTGGTCGGGGGTGCGCTGGTCGCGCACGATGTCATCGGCCCGCAGCGCCGCATCCGGATCGACGAACCGTGGCCCGCCTCGCCTCGGCGACGTCGCCGCGTCGAGGATCGGCATCACGATGGCCGCCGACTCCGGGTCGAGGAGCGCGCTCGGTCTCACGCGCGGCGACACCCGCCGCATCCAGCTCGTCGCGAACCCGCGACGCCCGCTCCGCGAGGCGCTCGAGGGTGATGCCCGCAGCGGTGGCGACCAGGCGCCTGGCGGCGTCGGCGAGCGAACCGGGTGCGGCCTCCCCGACCGAGCCCAGCCTCGTGCGGATGACGTCGGCTGCCGCCACGGAGATCGACGCGCGGGACACGGCGTCGCCGATCACCGCCAGCCACGGCGCGATCGGGGGCGCGTCGACTCGCGGCGACTCTACGGGCACCAGCTCGCCCGCCTTCACCAGCGTGCGTGCCTCGCGCGTCGACCCGCCGGTGAGCTGCGAGATCAGCCCCTCAGCCGTGCGCTGACCGTGTGATTGCGCCAGGCCCCCGTGACCCAGCTCGCGACGCAAACGATGCGCGATCTCGCCCGCGACGGTCGCCGCCCACGAGTCGATACGCCGACGGGCGTCGGCGAGGGAACGCTGCGTCTGCAACAGCTGCGCGTCGCCCATCGACCGCACCGGCAGGGGCGCGAACGCGTCTGCAGGCTCACCCAACTGGGCGAGGATCGCGGTGATCGAGGACATGCATCCATGCTCACAGGGATCGAGAATCGGTCCGATGGCCAGACGCACATCCGTGGAGAAACCCTCTTCACAGGCAAGCACACGGAGGGGTGATGCCGTACGTGCAGGCGGCTCAGGGCGACGCCCCGTATTCTGAGCGCGGACCCCGACCGACCCGACCAGGAGCCCCGCCCCGATGACCGAGCCGACCAACTCCCCCACCGATGGCCCGTACAAGCCGCAGACCCCCTGGGTGAGCGCCGTCGGCTACTTCATCTTCTTCAGCCGCTGGCTGCAGGCACCGCTCTACCTCGGCCTCATCGTCGCGCAGGCCATCTACGTGGTCGTGTTCATGGTGGAGCTGTGGCACCTCGGCGAAGAGGTGATCATGCACTGGCCGAAGATCGAAGAGGCCACCATCATGCTGGCCGTGCTCGGCCTCATCGACGTGGTGATGATCGCCAACCTGCTGATCATGGTGATCATCGGCGGCTACGAGACGTTCGTGTCGCGCATCCGGGTCGACGGGCACCCCGACCAGCCGGAGTGGCTCAGCCACGTGAACGCGAACGTGCTGAAGGTGAAGCTCGCGATGGCGATCATCGGCATCTCGTCGATCCACCTGCTGAAGACCTTCATCGAGGTGGGCGACCTGGGCGCGTCGACTGATGCCGAGAGCGTCACGGGAGACACGTACACCTGGGACGGCGTCTTCTGGCAGGTGATGATCCACCTGACATTCATCCTGTCGGCGGTGGCGTTGGCGCTCATCGACCGCTGGTCGGTGAAGACCCAGGCGCACCTGCGCGCCACGGGCCAGGATGGTGCGGCCGCGCCGGTCGAGCCGTCGCTCACCCGCTCGTCGCACTGACCCGCTGAGCGTCAGCTCGCCAGCGGCTCGATCAGGCTCGGGTCGCGGGGGTCGACCGCGCGCGAGTTGTTGACCCGACGGTCGACCTCGAACGTGGTGATCGTCGACGCCACCTGCTGCGATACCGCATCCAGCAGGTCGAGCAGGCGCTGCTTGTCGGCATCCGAGGCGAGCTTCTCGGGAGAGAGCCACTCGTCGTAGGCCTCGGGGGTGAGGAACGCCGGCATGCGGTCGTGCACCTCGCCGGAGGCGTCGCGCGCCTCACGCGTGACGATGGCCGCCGACACCACCCAGTCGCCGTCGACCTTGCGCGCGGTCGCCAGACCCGCGGCGGCGAGGATCGGGCGGTCGCCGTGGATGAAGTGCGGCTGCTTGTCGCCCTTGTCGCCCGTCCACTCGTAGTAGCCGCGCATCGGCACGATGCAGCGGCCGCCCGCGAACGCCGACTTCCACAGGCCGTTGACCGCGATCGTCTCGATGCGGGCGTTGAACTGGGGCCGCGACTTGGCGGTGAGGAACGGCGGGTGGAAGTCCCACTCGGCGGCGACGATCGACCGGCTCAGCTCGCCGGATGCCGCATCCTGTCGTTCGCGCACGATCGGCACCAGCTCGGTCGGCGCGATCGAGAACTGGGGACGCCAGTCACGGAAGTCGCCGCCGGAGGCGACGAACTCCTCGATCAGCTCGTTGGTCTCGGCATCGTTCGCGAATCGTCCGCACATGCCGCCATCATCCTCCCGGCCGCCGACGCCGGGCGGCGTCAGTTGGCGGCGTCGTAGGCGTCGACGATCTCCGCCTTGATGCGGCCCCGGTCGCCGACCGTGTAGCCGTTGCCCTGCGCCCACGAGCGGATCGCCTGCAGTCGATCGGCATCCGACGACTTCGCCCGCGCGCGGGGAGCGGATGCGGTGCGCGCGCCGCCCACCCGGCGCCCGGCCGCTACGTACGGCGACAGGGCTTCGGCGAGCGCCCGCGCGTTGTCGGCGGACAGGTCGATCTCGTACTCGACGCCGTCGAGGGCGAAGCGCGTGCTGCGGGTACCGAGCGGCAGCTCCTCCCCGTCGAGGTCGTCGGTGAGGATCGTGATCGTCTTCTTCGCCATGTCGCGAGTGTAGGGCGCGACGAACCGCGACGGTTAGCCTTCGGCGAGCACCGCATCCATCTGGTTCATCGAACCGGTGAGCCCTTCCTCCATGCCCATCTCGAGCACCTTCTGCAGGTCGTCGAGGCTCGCGTACGAGGAGACGCACTCCATGCGGGTGCCGCGGTCGGTGGGATGGAACGTGTAGGTCATGGTGGTGGCCGGCAGTTCGAGGTCGGGTTCGCCGTCGCTCGACGCGAATCGGTCGATGGCGGAGAAGCTGCGCGGTTCGTCGACCTGCTCCACATCCCACCGGCCGTGGAACTCCTCCCCCTCGGGGCTCGTCATGAAGTAGTGCACGACGCCGCCGGGCGTCAGTTCGTGGCGCACCACGGTGGCCGGGTAGGTGGGCGGCCCCCACCAGCGCTCCATCTTGCGCGGGTCGGCGTACAGCGCCCACACCTTCTCCACCGGGTAGTCGAAGTCGGCCACCACGGTGAGGGTGCGGGCCTCGAGGTCCTTGTCGATGGTCAGTTCCATGATGCGGTTCCCTTCATTCGTCGAGCAGGGCGGCCATGCGTTCGACGCGGCCCTGCCAGGCTTCGGCCAGTTGGTCGAGAGCGGCGCGCGCGCGGCGCAGCGTCTCGGGTTCGGATCGCACGAGCAGCTCCCGTCCGCGGCGCACCTTCGTCACCAGGCCGACGCGTTCGAGCACGGCGATGTGCTTCTGCACAGCGGCGAAGCTCATCGGGTAGTCGTCGGCGAGGCGGCTGACGGAGAGGTCGCCGTCGACGGCCCGGCGCACGATGTCGCGTCGGGTCGCGTCGGCGAGGGCGTGGAACAGTCGGTCCACGTCGGCGTCGCTCAGCTCAATTGATACAACCATTTGGTTGTAGGTTAGACGCTGGGACGCACCACCGCAAGACCCCCGCGCAGCGCATCCGCCACCGACGTCGGCGCGACCGACTCCGCCACGGTCACCGCATCCGTCGCCACCCGCTTCGCGTACTGCAACCGCACCGTCGCCGAGAACTGGTCGTCGACCGCCGTGTAGCGGTCCTGCAGGCCCTCCGCCACGATCCGCCACGGGCGCGCGTTCGACCCCGTCATCGCCGAACCGGTGTCGGGCACGAACTGTGGGTAGTCGTAGTCGAAGCTCGCGTCGGCACCCAGGTGCACCGAGAACGTGTCGACGGCGATCGCACCGGATGCGAGATCCAGCTGCAGCAGACGCTGGAACCCGGTCGCACGTTCACCCGTGTGCGTGCGGAACTCCTGATAGTCGGCCAACAACTCCACCACCGTGTGCCCGGTGATCCCGCCCGCATCCGGCGTGACCAGCTGACCGATGCCGTGGAAATGCCCCGACAGCACCAGCACCACGTTCCGGTTCGGGGCGATCACCCGATCCCACAACTCGCCCGCGCGCGACACCCAGCGCGACCCGGTCGACCGCAGCGCGTCGACCTCCACCGTCTTCGGGGTGACGTGCTCGTGGGTGGAGATGACGACGTTGTGGTCGGGGTGATCGGCCACCACCGTCTCCGCCCACGCGATCTCCCGCTCGGCGTACGCGTACGGCAGCGACAGCATCAGGAACCGCGCGCCCTCCCGCTCGAACGTGGAGAAGTTGGCCGAGTTGTCGTCCACGCCGATCGAGCCGCCGAAGCCGGGGGCGTCCGCGTAGCGCTCCGGACCGAAGAACTCGTTGAACAGCGAGTTGTCGGCGCCGCGGATGTTGTCGTGGTTGCCGGGGAGCACACTGTTGGGCACGCCGGCGTTCTCGAGGATGCGCTGGATGCGCGACGCCCGCTCGAACTCGTCGCGCGCCCGCACCTCGTTCTGCGCCGGGTCGACATGGTTCTGCACGATGTCGCCCGTGTGCGTCGCGAACGCGATCCGTCGCGCCTCCGCGTTCGCCGCGATCCAGCTGAGTTCCTGCGCGTACACCTCCGGGTAGCTCTCGGTGAGGTACTGCGTGTCGGTGACATGACTGATGGCGAAGTCGTAGTCGTCCGGGTGCTCGAACGCGCCGTCGTCGGCGTGTCGGAACGGTTGCCCGGTGCGGGGACCGCTCTGCACCAGCAGCCACACCCGGTCGTCGCGGATCTCGCCCGCCCGCACCGCGCCCGAGAGCACCACCTCCGCGCCCGACCGGCCGCCGGTTGCGGCGTCGAGCAGCCGCCACGCGCTTCCGTTCCACACCGACAGCTGAAGCTCGGCGCGGCCGGCGGCACGACCCGACCAGCCGACCGTCGCACCGGGCCGCATCCGCTCCGCATCCACCTCCAGCCGTTGATACGGGTGCAGGTAGCCGTCGTCGTCGACCGCAGCGGGTTCCGCAGAGTCGAGCGCCACCTCGCCCGCGCCCGAGAAGGTCGCCAGCGGGCCGTCGGAGCGGCCGCCCCACACCGTCAGGACGCGGGCCGGATCACCGGCGAGGGCCGGCGTCGCGGCCGTCGCCCCCGACGGCTCCACCCGCGTGGGCACCTCCACGGGGATGTCGACCCGGGCGGTCGGGTCGACCCACGGCACCCGGTCGAGGATGCCGGGGGTCGCCGTGCGCACCACGAAGTCGTCGGCGTCGGATCCGGTGAACCGGCTGCGCTGGAAGGTCTCCTGTTCGAGCCGGTCCGGCAGGTAGGTGGTGAGCGCGGTGCCCTTCGTGCAGGGGCTCGCCGTCACGTTGTCGGCATCCATCTCCGTGCGGGCATACACGCCCACCGAGTCGATGCGCACGCCGGACCGATCGGCGAGCCAGATGCCGGTACCCAGCATCGACAGTCCCACCGGGTACGTGGTGTCGGCCGTCGCCGCCGAGGCGGTGCCCGCCAGCGCGGCGACGAACACGTCACCCGGCGCGAGGGTCGTGCCGCGCGGCACCACGAACTGCGGCTCCACGGCGCGCGCACCGTCTGCCATGCACCGCCACGCGGTCCACCCCGAGATGTCGACCGCAGCACGCCCGTAGTTCGCCAGCTCGACGAAGTTGCGTTGCACGGTGCCCGCCGGCATCCCGTCCGGTTTCGGATCGGTGGCGAGTTCGCTGATCGCCACCGACACCTCCGTGCGGTACGAGAATTCCTGCCCGAAGACCGCATCCGCCTTCGTCGCGTTCGACGCACCCGGGGTGCGCGGCGCCGCCACCCACCCGGATGAGGTGCGCTGGTACGACTCACCCGCCACCGCATCCAGGATCGCCGGCAGCTTCGCTCGGTCGGGCTGCTGGCAGGCGCTGTCTCCGTACGCCGACACCGCCACCCGATCCACGAGCAGCCCCGCCGCGTCGCGCACCAGCACCCCGAACTCGCGGTCGGCGAGCGACGTCGACCAGCGCGCGTCGACCCGACCGGCGGTCGCGGCGCCGCCCGCCACCCACGTCGCACCGGGATCCAAGGTCGTGCCCGCCGGGATCGTCAGTTGCAGCGTGTTCGTGCGCACGCGACCCGTCGCCGTGCACCGGAAGACCTGCCAGCCGCCGATGTCCTCGGCCACCGACCCGTCGTTGCGCAGCTCCAGCAGATCGTCGGCGCTGCCGCGCGGACCCGCCGCAGCCACCTCCGAGATCCGCACCGCCGAACCACTGCCCTGCGGCGATGCTGTCGCGTTCTGCCGCGTCGGGGTCGCTTTCGCCGCCACCCAGTCACGTGTCGGCTCGCCCGTCGTCGACACCCGCTGCCAGCTTTCGCTCGTCGACAGGTCGAGCGCGTTCGGCAGGTTTCCGCCCGGGGGCGTGCACTCGCTGCGTGTCGGCCACGGTTCGTTCGGGAACACGCCCACCAGATCGACCGGCGCACCCTCCGCCGACTCCAGGTACAGACCGAACCCGGCGGACGCGAACGCCGACGTCACATGCACGTCGCCCGGCAGACCCACCCGGCTGATCGTGAGGATCTCCCCCGGCTGCAGCACCCGTCCGGAGAGGTCGCCCTCCGAGTTCCCCGAGTTGCGACGCAACCCGATCTCGCTGCAGCGGTACAACTTCCACCCGGTCAGGTCGACCTCGGCGTCGCCCCAGTTCCGCAACTCCACGAAGCTGTGCTCGTCGGACGCCGCATCCCCGTTCGCCACCTCGTTGATGAGCACCGACGCGGGCGCATCCGGGTCCGGCTTCGGCAGGGCGGATGCGGGGGTGGCAGCACCCGCGGCACCCAGCACCGCGGAGACGATCAGGGCGGACAGGGCGACAGCTGCGAGGCGGGCCACGCCAGGATGCTCGCCACGGCGGGTGAACTGACGGCATCATCCGGGCGCGTGTCGGGTGAACGCCGGAAAGCTACCCGGGCGCATCCATCACGAAGTCGGTGCGGTCGCCGATCATCCGCGGGACCGCCGGGAAGACCCAGCCGTCCACCACCGGGATGAACCAGCCGGCCAGCACCCCCGGATCCTCGGCCGCGATTGCCCGCGCCTCCTCGGGTGACACCGTGTACAGGCTCAGGCCACGGAACGACTCGTCGTCGATCTGCTCGATCGGACCGTTCACCAGGATGACACCCTCCGCCACCAGGCGTCGCTGGCGCGACACGTGCGCGGCCTGGATCTCGTCCGACCCGGGACCCCACGGCGGGCGGTCCGGATGCTGCATCAGTCGGACCACGGTGAGCCGCTGGAACGGGGTGTCGGACATGGGAGGGAGTATTCGCCTGCGCGCCCGCACATGCAAGAAGCCCGGTCCAGTGGACCGGGCTTCTGCGTTGGTGACCCCAGCGGGATTCGAACCCGCGTTACCGCCGTGAGAGGGCGGCGTACTAGGCCGCTATACGATGGGGCCGTTTCGCGACAACTTGACGATTATGCCATAGGCCCGGGGTGTCCTCCAAAACGGCGGCCCCGCCGTCAGGCGAGTACCCGGAGCGCCCCCGGTTCGACGGCCAGCTCCACCGGAAGCGGCGCGATCCGCTCGCCGTCCGCGTACGCCACGAGAGCCGCATCCGCCTCAATGCGGATGCGCTTCGCCCGCCGCATCACGACGCGCGGATCGGTCGTGTGGGTGCCCTGGAAGACCCGCGGGAAGATCCGCAGGAACGCGACCCGCGACAGCGGCTTCACGATCATCACATCCAGCAGGCCGTCGTCGACCAGCGCATCCGGGGTGATCTTCATGCCGCCGCCGAGCGACACGTTGTTGCCCACCGACACCATCAGCGCGTCCACCTCGAGCGGCTCGCCATCGAGTTCGAGCCGGTAGTGGATGGGCGCCAACCTCACGAGTTCGGCCAGCAGGGCGAGGATGTAGCGGCTGGGGCCCTTCGGATGCCGCATCAGGTTGGCGCGTTCATTCACGATCGCGTCGAACCCGGCCGACAGCGCGCACGCGTACCAGCGTTCGTCAGCCGAACCGTCGGCATCCGACCAGCGGATGCGCACGGCGTCGATCATCCGCGGGGGGCGCTCCAGCGCCTCACCCAGGAAACGGATCGCCGCCTCCGTGTCGTCGTGCGGGATGCCGAGGCCGCGTGCCATGTCGTTGCCGGTGCCGGAGGGCACGATCGCGAGCGGCACCCGGGTGCCGGCGACCAGGTTGACTCCCAGGTTCACCATGCCATCGCCGCCGACGACGACCAGGGCGTCCGGTTTCGTGCGCACGGCGGCGCGGGCCGAGGTGAGCAGGGAGTCGAAGTCGGGTTCCGTGAGGGAGGTGACCTCGTGGCCCATCGCGCGCAGGGTCTGCACGACCGCGGGGCCCACGTCGCGGCTCGCACCGAACGACGCCGTCGGGTTGATGGCGACGACCACCCGTTTCGGCTTCGTCGTCATGCGGAACATCATGACACCCCGCCGACCCCGCGAACGCCACGGGCCCGCCCCCAGGGTGAGGGGTCACGAAGTGCCCAAGACACGCCGCCATAGGCGCACTTTGCGACCCCTCGGGCGAGCGGCAGTCAGTGGCGGAAGCGGAGGCGACGCAGGAGCTGCGCGTTGAGGGCCACGATCACCGTCGAGACCGACATCAGCACCGCCGCGAGCGCCGGCGGCATCAGGAACCCGACCCCGGCGAGCACTCCCGCAGCGAGCGGGATGCCGACCGCGTTGTAGCCGGCCGCCCACCACAGGTTCTGCATCATCTTGCGGTAGCTGGCCCGGCTGAGCGTGATCGTGTCGACCACACCCCGCGGGTCGGACGACGCCAGCACGACGCCCGCCGACTCGATCGCCACATCCGTTCCCGCGCCGATCGCGATGCCCAGGTCGGCACGCGCCAGAGCGGGCGCATCGTTGATGCCGTCGCCGACCATCGCCACCCGTGCGGCGCCGCCGTCCTGCAGCGCCGCCACCGCGTCCGCCTTCTGCTCGGGAAGCACCTCCGCCCGCACCTCGTCGATGCCGAGGCCCGCCGCCACGTGCGCGGCCACCACGTGGGAGTCGCCGGTGAGCATCGCCACCCCCACCCCGCTGCCCCGCAGCGCCGCCACCGCTTCGGCCGACTCCGGCCGCACCCGGTCGGCGATCGCGAACAGCGCCCGCACGCTCTGGTCGCCGTCGGCTCCCTCCACCAGGTAGACGGTGGTCGAGCCGGCCTGGCCCGCCTCGCGGGCCGCGTGCACGAGCTCGGTGTCGAGGCGGATACCGCGCTCGGTGACGTAGCGACTGCTTGCCACCGCGAACTCCCGCCCGTCGACCGTGGCCGCCGCGCCCCGCCCCGCGAGGGCGCGGAACCCGTCAGCCGCCGGCACCTCCAGGGCACGCTCCTTCGCCGCCGCGACCAGCGCCCGCCCGATCGGGTGCTCACTGCGCACCTCGACGGCCGCGGCGAGCGCCACCGCCTCCTCCGCCTCCAGGCCGTGCGCCACCACCACACGGGTCACGCTCTGGCTGCCTTCGGTGAGGGTGCCGGTCTTGTCGAACAGCACCACGTCGACATCCTTCGCCTCCTCGAGGGCGGCACGACTGCGGATGAGGATGCCGCGTCGTGCGCCGATCGCCGTCGACAGCTGCGCCACCAGCGGGATCGCGAGGCCGAGGGCGTGCGGGCACGCGATCACCAGCACCGCCACCACACGTTCGATGACGAATGCCGGGTCGTCGGGCTGCAGCAGCGCCCACACCACGAGCGTGACGAGAGCCGCGCCCACGGCGATGTAGAACAGCAGCGCGGCAGCCCGATCCGCCAGCAGTTGCGCGGGAGAGCGGCTCGCCTGCGCATCCGCGACCAGCTTCATGATCCCGGCGAGCGCGGTGTCGCCGCCGGTGCGGGTGACGCGCACCGTGAGCGAACCGGATGCGATGGAGCCGGCCACGACGGAGTCGCCCACCGTCTTGCCGACGGGGGCGGACTCGCCGGTGAGCATCGACTCGTCGACGTCACTCGACCCCTCCACGACCTCGCCGTCGGCGGGGATCGCCGACCCCGGGCGCACCAGCACCCGATCGCCGACCGCCAGGTCGCCGCGGGCCACCCGCACCGGCTCGTCGCCGCGCAGCACCTCCGCCTCGTCGGGCAGCAGCTTCGCCAACTCGCCGAGCGCGTTCTGGGCGCCGCTCACCGCCGACATCTCGATCCAGTGCCCGAGCAGCATGATCGTGACCAGGGTGGCCAGTTCCCACCAGAAGTCCATCCCCGGAAGCCCGAACATGACGGCCGTCGAGTAGGCGAACGCCACCACGATGGCCAGGGAGATGAGCGTCATCATGCCGGGCGACTTCGCGCGCAGCTCGTGCCAGGCCCCCTGCAGGAAGATGCGCCCACCGATCACCACGATCGCGGTGCCGAACACGGCGGGGATCCACTCGCTGCCCGGGAACCGCGGACCGCTCAGCCCGAGGATCTCCTGCAGGCCGGTCGAGAACACCACCGTCGGGACGGTAAGGGCGAGGCAGATCCAGAACAGCTTGCGGAAGCGGAGCGGGTCGTGGGCGCTGTGGTCGTGGGCGGCGTGGTCGTGGTGCTCGTGCTCGTGCTCGTGGGTCTCGAGACGCGTCGCCTCCGGCGGCGCTCCTCGACCGGCTTCGGCGTGGTGGTGGTGCTCGTGGTCGTGGTGCTCGTGGCCGCTCATCATGCCCCCCGGTTCTGCTGCAGTTCGAAGACGGCGAGCAGTTCGTCGATCGCTTTGTCGCGGGTGTCTCCGCCTTCGTCGAACATGTGCGAGACGTGGGTGCGGAGGTGGTTCTCGACGAGCAGTTTGTTGAGGCTGCGCAGCGACTTCTGGATGGCGAGGGTCTGCGTGATGATGTCGACGCAGTAAGCCTCTTCGTCGATCATCTTCTCGACCCCGCGGAGTTGCCCTTGGAGGATGCGGGACCGGTGCAGTGCACGCTTCTTGATGTCGTCGATCATGAGGCGATGATACCCCTGGGGGGTATCTGGCGCCAGCCTGCGACTAATGTCGCATCCATGAACGTGACGAAGTACGAACACTCCTGCATGGTCGTCTCGAAGGGCACCTCGAAGCTCGTGATCGATCCCGGATCGTTCCTCGCATCCCTCCCCGAGACCGCCGGCATCGTCGCGATCGTCATCACCCACGAGCACGCCGACCACTTCTCGGCCGACCGGGTGCGCGACATCGTCGCCCAGAACCCGGATGCGCGGGTCTACGGCCCGCAGGGCGTCGCGGATGCGGCCGCCGCCGAGGAGATCACGGTCGAGGTGGTCGCCGACGGCACCGCGGTCGAGGTGGAGCCGTTCACCCTGCGCTTCTTCGGCGAGCACCACAACGTGATCCACTCGTCGATCCCCGTGATCGACAACGTCGGCGTGCTGGTCGACGACGAGTTCTACTACGGCGGCGACTCGTACACCGTTCCGGGCGTGCCGGTGGAACTGTTGGCCGCTCCCGTCGGCGCCCCGTGGCTGAAGATCGGCGAGGCGATGGACTACGTGCTCGCCGTCGCGCCGAAGCACGCGTTCCCGGTGCACGACATGACGCTGTCGGTGGCCGGCAAGGACATGGGCTCCGCGCGTCTCGCCTGGGCGACCGAGCAGGGCGGCGGCACCTTCCAGGTGCTGCAGCCGGGCGAGTCGGTCGACCTGTGATCGAGGTCGAGGAGCTCAGCGCCCCCGAGCTGGCCGCGCTGCTCGAGGCCGACCCGTCGGTGCAGCTGGTGGATGTGCGCGAGACGTGGGAGGTGGAGCTGGCCGCGATCCCCGGAGCCATGGTGCTGCCGCTCGGCCGTCTGCCGGAGCTGACCGACGCGCTCGACCCCGACCGCCCGATCGTCACCTACTGCCACCACGGCATCCGCTCGGCGCAGGCCGCCGGCTACCTCATGTCGCGCGGCTTCGACGACGTGCGGCACCTGGCGGGGGGCATCGACGCCTGGTCGGCGGACGTCGACCCCGGCGTACGCCGCTACTGACGCGCCGACCGCCTCGACTCAGAGGCGGGTGAGCCCGTCGCCGATGAGCACGACGCCCACCATGATCACCACGATCGCGGTGACGATGTAGCTGTTGCGCTCCAGCCAGTCCCTCGCCCGTTCGAGCACCGAGCGGGCGCGTTCGCCGGAACGCCACACGACGATCACGGGCGCCGCCACCGTCGACAGGCCGATCATCAGGTAGATGGCGGTGTCGACCGCCCACGCGACGGGGGTGAGCTCGGCCGAGTTGAGCGCCAGGGCCGCGGCCGTCGCGATGACGAGGGCTTTGGGGCGAATGTTGAGCACCAACCCGACCGCGAACGACGAGAACGGGCTGAGCTCGCCGACCCGTCGCATCCAGGCCGGCATCCGCACCACGGCTTTGCCGCGCAGGCGCCTCCGGGTGCGCACGAACGACCAGATCCCGAACGTCACGAAGCTGGTGCCGATGACGATCTCGGCGATGCCGATCCAGAAGTTCGACGGCTGCGCGTCGCCCTCGGGGAGGGCCCGGATGCCGGCGGTGAACCCGACGGTCACGAGGGCGAGTCCCGCGGCGTAGCCGATGAGGTAGGTGATGCCCGCGAGCTGCCCGCGTGGGGACAGGAGAATGACGATCATCGCCATGATCGGCACGCTCGAGAAGGCGACGCCGACGGCGAGCGGGAGAAGAACCCCGAGCACCTCCATGCGTGCCTCCTCTGCGGGATGCTCGTACCTTATCCGCAGCCCGGGCCCAATGGGCGGGTCTAGTGCTCGTGGTTTTCGCGGGCGCCGTCCTGAGCCCAGGGCTCGTCTCCGAGGGTGATCTCTGCGGTCATGTCCTGGAGGAAGCGGATCACCACGTCACGCTCCTCGCGGGTGAGGCGCGCCGCCGAGTAGAACCGCTTCGCCTGCTGACGCCCGACGGTCTCCATGGCGGCGCGTCGTGTCTCGGGGGTGATGGAGATGATGAGGGCGCGACGGTCGCGGGGGTGCGGTGAGCGGATGATGTGGCCGGCTTTCTCGAGCCGGTCGAGGAGCTTGGTGGTGGAGGCACTGGAGATTCCGAGGTGCTGCGCGATGGCGCCGGGGGTGGCGACGATGTCGCGGTTCGAGCTGACGATCAGGTAGTGGAGCGCCCGCATGTCGGTGGTGCCGAGCTGCATGTAGCGACGCGAGGCGTCGGAGAGGCGCTGTTCCGCTTCGCGCAGGTCGCCGAGGGCGCGCATCAGTTCGCTGATGTGCTCGATGTCTTCACGGCTCACGCCGCTGCGGTCGACGAGTTCACTTCGGGGGTCGCTGGCGTCGACGTCGTAGATCGACGCCTCTTCCGCCCCGGGTGTGCTCACGGGAGCATGCTACACAGGTGGGCTTTCATGCTACGTTGATTGCTTCCAAGGCTAGCAATACGCTTTCGACGCAAAGGAGAGTTCCATGGAACAGGTGGTGCTCCTGGCGGCCGACGGTTCGCCCACCGGCTCCGCGCCGAAGAGGTCCGTGCACACGCACGACACCCCCCTCCACCTGGCCTTCTCCTGCTACCTCTTCGACCCCGACGGCCGACTGCTGCTCACCCGCCGCGCGCTGTCGAAGGCCACCTGGCCGGGTGTCTGGACGAACAGCTTCTGCGGTCACCCCGGGCCCGGCGAGAACCTGAGCGCCGCACTCCACCGCCGGGTACGTCAAGAGCTGGGCGTCGCCCTCTCCGACCTGCGGCTGGCGCTCCCCGACTTCCGGTACCGCGCCGTCGACGCGAACGGCATCGTCGAGAACGAGATCTGCCCGGTGTATACCGCTGTCGTCGGCGACGATCAACTCCTGTCGCCCGATCCGGACGAAGTCGCAGAATGGGAATGGGTCCGGCCCGACGATCTCGCCGAGTCGGTGACGCGAACGCCGTTCGCGTTCAGCCCCTGGCTCGTCCTTCAGTTGCCCCGACTGCTCGCTCAGAGAGGAACGTGACCATGTCGGCCCCCCTGATCGCCCCCGCAGCGCTTCGCGAGAGCATCGAGCGGGAGCTGAGCGTCTACTTCACCGAGCGCACCGCAGCCGCCGAGGCGTACGGGCACGAGTTCAGCCTGCTGTGGCAGCACGCCGCACGGCACGCGCTGGGCGGCAAGCTGGTGCGCCCCGCCCTCATGGTTGAGGCGTACGACGCACTCGTGGCGGATGCGGATGCCGACACGGTCGGCGAGGAGCGCCCCGACCGGGCCACGCTCATCCGGCTGGCGGCATCCATCGAGCTGCTGCACTACTCCTTCCTGCTGCACGATGACGTGATCGACGGCGACCTGATGCGGCGCGGGCAGCCGAACCTCATCGGCTCGCTCCTCGACGACCGCCAGGGCACCGACCCGCAGACCCCGGATGCGGCGCTCCACTGGGCGCGTACCGGCGGCATCCTCATGGGCGACCTGCTGCTGTCGGCCACCCACCAGACGTTCGCACGCGCCGAACTCAGCCCCGGTCGGCGGGTCGCGATGCTCGACCTGCTTGACCACACCATCACCGAGTCGGTCGCCGGCGAGCAGATCGACGTGGCGTTGAGCGACGGCGTGGTGGCGCCCGACCTGGGCACGATCCTCGGGATGACGGCGCACAAGACCGCCACCTACACGTTCGAGCTGCCGCTGCGTGCGGCTGCGATCCTCGCCGGGGCGTCGCCCGCGCTCGAGCACGCACTCACCGCCGCCGGACGCCACCTGGGGCTCGCGTTCCAGTTGCAGGACGACCTGCTGTCGACGTTCGGCGACGCCGACGAACACGGCAAGGACCCGTACTCGGACCTGCGCGAGGGCAAGCAGACCGTGATCCTCGCGTACGCACGGATGACCAGCGCCTGGCCGACGATCGAGCCGAAGCTGGCCGAGGGGCGGCTCGATGTCGCGGACGCGCGCCGCATCGCCGGACTGCTGACCGACTGCGGCGCGGAGGACTTCGCGCGGGGACTGGTCGACGAGCAGCTCACCGCCCTCTACGAACTGCTCGCCGGATCGGGCACCGCGATCCCCGCCGGGGTGCGGCAGGTACTGCTCGAGTTCGCGGGACGCCTCGACGGGCGGCGGGTATGAGCCGCGACCGCGAGGAGCGGAGCGCACTGGACGCGTTCACGCGGGCAGCGGAACGCGCGGCCGGCGAGGTGATCGAGGAGTACTCCACCTCGTTCGGCATGGCGACGAAGCTGCTCGGGCCGCGCCACCGTCAGCACGTGCGCAACATCTACGCGATGGTGCGGGTTGCGGATGAGATCGTCGACGGCGTCGCCGCCGAGGCGGGCCTCGACCGCGACGGCCAACGCGCCGCGATCGACGCCTACGAAGCGGAAGCCGCCCGTGCCATCCGCGCCGGCTACAGCAGCGACCTCGTTCTGCACGCCTTCGCCCGTACCGCGCGGGAGGCGGGCATCGGCGACGACCTCACCGGGCCGTTCTTCGCATCCATGCGCGCCGACCTCGGTCCGGAGGGCGACGACGGCGCGACCGGGCTCGTCTACGACGCCGCCGCCCACGAGACCTACGTGCACGGCTCCGCCGAGGTCGTGGGACTCATGTGCCTGCAGGTGTTCCTGCGCGACAGCAACCCCACCGACGCCGAGCGGGAGATCCTCACCCGTGGCGCCTGCCGGCTGGGCGCGGCGTTCCAGAACGTAAACTTCCTGCGCGACCTCGCCGACGACACCGACCGGCTCGGGCGCAGCTACCTGGGCGACACCGGCAGACTCACCGACGCCGACCGCGACGCCTGGGTGCGCACCGTGCGCGACCAGCTCGCGGATGCCGCGGCCGCGATCCCGCTGCTCCCCCGCGACGCGCGCGCCGCCGTGCGCAGCGCGCTCGCCCTCTTCGCAGCTCTCACCGACCGGGTCTCCCGGACGCCCGTCGAGCGGCTGTACCGCGAGCGGGTGCGGGTGCCCGATCCGGTGAAGGCGCGCCTCGCGGCCGGCGCCATGTTGACCACCTGGCGGGAGGGGCGGGCATGACGCGCACCATCATCATCGGCGCCGGCGTGGCCGGCCTCGCCGCGGCGGGTCTGCTCGCGCGCGAAGGTCACGAGGTGCTCGTGCTGGAGAAGAACGCCCGCGTCGGCGGACGTGCGGGCACCCTCGACCGCGACGGTTTCCGGTTCGACACCGGGCCGTCGTGGTACCTGATGCCGCGGGTCTTCGACCACTTCTTCTCGCTGATGGGCACGAGCACCGAGCAACAGCTCGACCTGTCGCTGCTCGAACCCGCATACCGGGTGTTCCGCGAACCGGAGGCGCCGGGGCAACCGGCCGAGACGGTCACCATCCCGCAGGGGCGCGAGCGCGTCGCCGCCGTGTTCGAGGGCCTCGAGCCGGGCTCCGCCGCAGACCTCGACACCTACCTCGCCTCCGCCGGGCACGCGGCCCGCATGGCCGAGAAGCACTTCCTCTACAACCCGTTCACCCGCATCCGCACCCTCGCCGACCGCGAGATCCTCGGCGACCTGCCCCAACTGGCGCGGCTGCTGCTCACCCGACTCGACCGGTTCGTCGCGGCGCGGTTCCGGCATCCGGCGATCCGCCAGGTGCTCGGCTACCCGGCGGTGTTCCTCGGCACCGACCCGTCGGCGGCCCCCGCGATGTACCACCTGATGAGCGCGCTCGACCTCGACGAGGGGGTGCGCTACCCGCAGGGCGGATTCTGGGGTCTCGTCGAGCGGATGGAGCACCTCGCGCGCGAGGCGGGCGCCGAGATCATCACGGGAGCCGAGGTGAGCGTGATCACCACACGGCCGACGGAGCCCGGCTCGCGTCGCAAGCGACGCGTCTCCGGCGTGACCTGGCGCGATGCCACCGGCCGCCCGCGCACCGAGACGGCCGATTATGTGGTGTCGGCCGCCGACCTCCACCACACCGAGACGCGGCTGCTCGGCGAGGCCGACCGCAGCTACCCGGAACGGTGGTGGCGGCGGCGCACCAGCGGCCCCGGCGCAGTGCTGGTGATGCTGGGCGTGCGCGGCGAACTGCCCGAACTCCCCCACCACTCCCTGTTCTTCACCCGCGACTGGGCCGCCAACTTCGGCGCGATCTTCGGCGACCGCCCCGTGGTGCCCTCCCCCGCATCCGCCTACGTCTGCAAGCCGAGCGCCACCGACGCCTCCGTGGCGCCCGCAGGGCACGAGAACCTGTTCGTGCTGATCCCGGTCCCGGCCGACACGACCATCGGATCCGGTGGACCCGACGGGCTCGGCGACCCGGCCGTCGAGGCGGCCGCCGACGCTGCCATCGACCAGGTCGCCGAGTGGGCCGGCATCCCCGACCTGCGCGAGCGGATCGTGGTGCGGAACACGCTCGGCCCCGACGACTTCGCCCGCGACTACCACTCGTGGCGGGGCGGCATGCTGGGGCCCGCGCACATCCTCAGCCAGTCGGCCATGTTCCGCGCGCAGAACGCGTCGAAGCGCGTTGACGGGCTCTTCTACGCGGGCGGCACCACCGCCCCCGGCGTCGGGGTGCCCATGTGCCTCATCAGTGCGGAGCTCGTGCTCAAGCACATCCGCGGCGATCAGACGGGCGGACCCCTGCCGGAAACGGCGGCCACCCCCGTAGCCTCGTCGCGGGAGGACCGCTGATGGGTTTCGTCTACCTGGCCGCCTTGCTGGCGGCGAGCGGATGCATGCTGCTGCTCGATCGCCGCTTCCGGCTGTTCTTCTGGCGCGACCCGCTCGCCGCGACCATCGTCACCGTGGTGGGTACCGCGTTCTTCCTGCTGTGGGATGTGTGGGGTATCGCGCTCGGCATCTTCCTGCGGGGTGAGGCGGTCATCGCCACCGGCATCGTGCTCGCGCCGGAACTGCCGATCGAGGAGCCGGTGTTCCTGGTGTTCCTGGTGCTCTGCACGATGGTGCTGTACACGGGCAGCGCCCGGCTGCTGGCGACGCGGCGACGCGACCGGGTCGAGACATGACCTACGCCTGGCTGTCGCTCGCGTTCGTCGGGGCGGCGCTCGTCGCCGGCATCCTGCTTCCCCTCCTCGACCGACGCCCCGGCAACCCGTGGCCCGACCTACGGGCCGTCGGACTCACCGTGCTGGGTCTGTTCGTGCTGACCGCCGTGTTCGACAACGTGATGATCGGCGCAGGTCTCTTCCACTACACGCAGGAGCACCTCGGCGGCCTGCACATCGGTCTCGCCCCGATCGAGGACTTCGCCTACCCGCTGGCCGGCGCGCTGCTGCTGCCGAGCCTCTGGACCGTGCTCCGTCGCCGTCGCCGCGGAACGGATGACGCGTGAGCGTCGCGAAGGACGCCGGCCAGCTGCTGCTGTCGTCGCGTCCGGTGAGCTGGATCAACACCGCCTACCCGTTCGGCGCCGCCTACCTGCTCACCACCCGTGAGGTCGACTGGGTGCTGGTGGTCGGTTTCGTGTACTTCCTGATCCCGTACAACCTCGCCATGTACGGCATCAACGACGTCTTCGACTACGCCTCCGACCTCGCCAATCCACGGAAGGGCGGCATCGAGGGGGCCGTGCTCGCCCCGCGGATGCACCGCATCACCCTCTGGGCGGCGGTGATCACGAACGTGCCGTTCCTGGTGGCGTTGGTGGTCGCCGGGTCGCCCGCGTCGTGGGCGTGGCTGGCCGTCAGCGTGTTCGCGGTGATCGCCTACTCAGCACCCGGCCTGCGGTTCAAGGAGCGCCCGTTCCTCGACTCCGCCACCTCCAGCACCCACTTCGTGAGCCCCGCACTCGTCGGGCTCACCCTCGCCGGGGCGACGTTCACGCCCGAGCTGGTGGTCGCCCTCGTCGCGTTCTTCCTGTGGGGCATGGCGGCGCACGCGTTCGGCGCGGTGCAGGACATCGTGCCCGACCGGGAAGGCGGCATCCACTCGATCGCCACCGCGATCGGCGCACGCGCTACCGTGCGGTTCGCGCTCGCCCTGTGGGCTCTCGCCGGTGTCGCGATGCTCACCACAGGATGGCCGGGCGCCCTCGCCGCGGTCATCGCCGTGCCGTACCTGGTGAACGCCGCCCCCTGGTGGAACGTGACGGATGCCACATCCGGCGACACGAACCGCGCCTGGAAGCGGTTCATCGCTCTGAACTACCTGTCGGGGTTCCTCGCCACGATGATCCTCATCCTGGTGTGGGTCGAGGGCTAGATCGGGTCCTCCGCCAGATCGCGGACGTGGTAGAACTCCTGGTCCCACAGCAGGTAGACGAGCCACGCGGGCAGCGAGTACGCCGACTGCAGGTAGTCGCGCTGGGAAGCGTGGATCTCCCAGCCCTCCATCTTCTTGCCCACCTCGGCCGCCATCGCGTACTCGGGGTCGGGCTGGTTCTCGGCCACGAACTTCCCGGTCTCGCCTCCGAACATCGACAGGGCGACGGCCGGGCTGATCGAGTAGAGCACGTGATGGGGGCCCTTGTAGGCGCCGTCCTCCTCCACGATCTGCGCGATCGCCTGCTCGGTGAGCTCCCCCATCTTCATGTGGTCGAGGTGGCCGGTGGCGCCGGTCTCCGGCCAGAAGGCGAGCACCACATCCGGCTTGATCCGCTTCATCGCGGTGACGAGACGGTCGACGATCTCCTCCTCGGGCACGTCGGGCACGCCGCCGTCGGGGTAGTCCCACACCTCGTGCTCGTCGACGCCCAGATTGAAGCTGTTGCGCAAAGCCTCCGCCTTGCGCACATCCCCCAGATCCTCCTGGCGTGCCACTTCCGGCACCTGGTGACCGGCTTCGCCACGGGTGGCGGTGATCATCGCCGTGTAGGCGCCGTCCTGCGTCTTCGCCCGCCAGAACAGCCCGTTGACGGTCTGCTCGTCATCCGGGTGCGCGAACACCCCCAGCAGGCGGGTGCCGCCCACTTCGGCGTTCACCGAGTCGACACCGCGGGCGGTGGGCATGTGGAACAGGCTGCGGCCGAACCAGACGCCGCCGATGACGACGACGAGAAGGATGGCGGCGACGACGATGAGCGCGATCCAGCGCTTGCGCATGAGGGACTCCCGGGTGCTGTGGACGTGCGAGCACCACGGACACCGGTGTCGCAGCGCTCATCCTCCCCCGGGATGCGGCGGGAGCGAAATCGATGGCCCTAGCGGGCGGCGGGGTCGACCTCGCGGATCACGTCGGCGAGGACCTCGACCTTCTCGGCCGCGTCCGCTCCGCGCGGCCAGAGGACGGCGATGGTGGTGATGCCGAGCCGGCCGTAGCGCTCGATCGCGTCCGTCAGGGCGGCGCGGGATGCGAGGGGCCGCTCCTCGCCGTAGCCCAGCACGGCCAGCCGCCGCAGGGTCGCGGGATCGCGGCCCAGCTTCGCACACTCCTCATCGAGGATCGTCGACTGCCGGGCGATCTCGGCTTCGGCGGTCGGCGCCGCAACCCGGGTGTCCTGCGCGATGTCCTGGGTGATCCACAGGTCGGCGAGCTCCGCCGCGAGCCGCATCCCCTTCGGCCCGGTGCCGGCGACCGCCAACGACGGCGCGGGCCCGGGTGATCCGCCGAGCCTCACGTCGCGCACCGTCGACCACCGCCCCGTGGCATCCACCCGCTCGGAGGTCATCAGGTCGCGCAGCTGGTGCGTCCACTCGCGGAGGCGCTCCATGCGTTCGGCGCGGTCGAGCGGCGGCCCGCCGAGCGCATCCGAATCGGCACCCGGTCCACCGGCCCCCACGCCGACGATCAGGCGACCTCCGGCGATGTCGTCGAGCGTGAGCAGGCTCTTCGCGGTGACCGCCGGATGCCGGAAGTTGGGCGTGGTGACCATCGTCCCGACGCCGATCCTGGACGTGGAGGCGGCGACGGCGGCGAGGTACGTGGTCGCCTCGTGCCACCGCTCATGACGGGGGTCGAGGTTCAGGTGGTCGTACACCCAGCCGCGCCGGATGCCGATGCGCTCGGCGAGCGTCCACTCGGCGACGCTTTGCGACCAAGGGGCGTCGGGCCACATCACGGCATCGATCTGCATCCGCTACTCCCCGAGCAGGCCCTGCGCGTAGGCGATCCGAAGCGCCTCATCGCGGGTGGATGCGCCGAGCTTGGCGTACAGGGATCGGGCCTGCGACTTGACCGTGTTCGCGGAGACACCCAGCACGGCGGCGATCTCGGCCTGGCTGGAGGTGCCCCGCAGCTGCTTCAGCACCTCGGCCTCACGAGGCGTCAGGCTGACCCGCACGGCAGCCGTGCCGAACGGCGCGGGAACGGCGCGCAGGCGGGCGATGATGTCGGCGTCCACACGGTGGCGCGCGGCGAAGTCCCACAGGGTCTCGCGCAGTTCGGCCGGCACCAACACGACGGGGGTGACGATCTCGTGCACCGACGTGGTCGCGATGAACCGGCGCAACGCTGTCGCTGCGAGCGTCTCGTCGCCACGTTGCAGCGACGCGCACGCCATCAGAAGGTTGGCGGCAGCGTGCAGACGGGGACCCCCGTCGAGCGTCTTACCGTTCAGCTGCTCGATGACCAGGTCGGGGCGCTGCTCCTGCAGCAGCAGCGCGGCGTGCAGCACCGCGCCGACCGGATCGCCCCGTTCGAGGGTGCGGAGAGCGGTATGCGCGGAAGCCGTCTGGCCGAGTGCGGCGTGGGCGAGGGCACGCGCCGCCACGATCACCTGGCGGTCCTCCGGAGAGAGGCGAGCACGCGGACGGTCTGCCTCTTCCTTCGCCTCCAGCATCCGAAGCCCGACCTCGGGGGCGCCCCTCCACACCTCGACGAACACCCGCAGGGCCATGAACAGCATGCCGTGCTCGAGGTTCTCGCGGTCGAGGAACAGGTCGGTGTGCTCCTGCGCACGCGACAGGTCACCGGACTCGAGGGCGAGGATGCCGCGCGCCAGATGCGAGAGGGACCCCGCATAGGTGTCGAGCATGTCGGCCGGGAAGCCGCTGTCGTCGATGCGGGCGAGGGCCCCAGCGGCGGCGCGGCACTCTCCCCGACCCGCGTCGATGGCGGCGACGAGCGACGCCGCACCGAGCGCATCCGTCGTCTGCCGGTGCAGCGCGTCCCGGGAGATGCCCACCCACTCGGCGGCGAGTCGCGCCTCGTTGGGGCGGCCTGCGCGGAACAAGCTGAGCGCCGCCTGGTACCGGTAGGAGCCGATCTGCTCGGCGATCTCCTCGAGTTCGGACGTGGGGGTCTCTTCCAGCAGGCGCAGGACGCGGCGCGCGGCGGGCACCGACTCGGCGGCGCGACCGGTGATACGGAGCACCGATGTCTCGACCAGCGCCAGGCCGATGCGCTCCGCGGCCCGCTGCCGGTTGCGCAGGGCGCGACTGGCACCGAGGGCGAGGGTGAGCAGTTCGAGCGCTTTCAACCGTTCACCGCGCGCGTTCGCGGCGAGCCCGAGCACCACCGCCAGGAACGGCAGCCGTGCCACGTAGCGCAGCGGCACCCGCTGCAGGATCGCGCCGGCGCCTCGGGAACGCAGCAGGGCGAAACCCCCGTGCAGGCACACATCCGATGCGCGGGCGTAGTCCTCGGCGTCGACCGCGTGCCGCAGGGCGGGCAGGTACAGCTTGCGCGCCTCCGCATCGGCGCTTGCCACGATGCTCGCCCGCCGATACTCGTCGGGATGTTGGATGCGCAGTTGCTCCCGCAGCACGTCGCGCACGAGAGGGTGGTAGCGATAGCGCTCGTCGTCGCCGGCGACGCGGCGCATGACGAGCCCCTCGGTCTCGAGCACGGCGAGCTTGCGCTCCACGCGTTCCGTCTCGCGGACGCTGAGGTGCTGGGCGAGCGTCAGGTCGAAGTCGTCCGGAACCGAGGTGGAGGCGGCGAAGGTGGCGAGCGCGGCGCCGCGGGCGGCGAAGAGTGCGCGCAGGTGGTCGCCGACGACGGTCTGAGCAGAGACTCGGGAGCGGATGCCGGCCGACGATCCGGCGAGGATCGCGCGAAGCAGCAGCGGGTTGCCGCCGGACGCCGCCAGCAGTTCGTCGGGGGTGCCGTACCGCGACCCGGCCTCGCCGACGATCGTGTCGATGTCGCCGGCGCTGAGCGCCAGCTCGTCGGGGGCGATGACCGTGATGTCGAGGGTGAGCGCCTGGCGAGGTGCTTCGAGCTCGCCCCGCGCACGGGTGCCGATCACGGCGGTCACCTGGGCGCTCGCGCGCAACACGGCGAGCAGGTCGTCGAGCACGGCCTCGTCACTCAGTTCGTGCGCGTCGTCGACGACGAGGACGAACGGCGCCCGAAGGCCGCGGAATGACCGCAACAGCGCGGCGCGGAGGGCATCGGCGCCGTCCTGGGGTACCTGGATGTCGACGCCGGCCTGCGCCGCCGCATCCGCGACCATCGTCCAGAACGCGGTGCGACCTCCGATGTCGGGCTCCACGGTGACCCACGCGCCGGTTCGGTGTTGCGCCGCCGCCCACTGCGCCATGAGCACGGTCTTGCCGCTTCCGGCGGGAGCACGGATGACGGTGAGGGGTGCGTGTCCGATCTTGTCGAGCAGCGCCGGACGCGCCAGCATGCCGCTCGGAACCCGCGGCACGCCGGCCACGGAACGCTTGCCGTTCCCCACTGATTTCCCCCGATTGAAACGATACCGGCGGTCTCGAGGTCGGCGCTGGCGTGCCGCACGCGTGGTACCGCTCCCACCTGAGAATCTCGAACCGATGACCACCGCAGCCCCCTCCGACCTCTCCCGACGTGCACGTGTCCTGACCGGCCAGGTGGTCGTGAAGCTCGCCCTGTTCGCCACCTTCGCCGGGTTCATCTCCGTGCTGCTGCCCGCCCGGGTCGCCGACATCGACCCAGACGGCAAGGTGGCGACGCTTGCGATGATCAGCTTCGTCGGGTTCATCCTGAACGCGGCCGCCCAGCCGATCGTCGGCGCGCTGAGCGACCGCACCCGAAGCAGGTGGGGACGGCGCCTGCCGTGGATGGTCGCCGGCGCCGTCGTCGGAGGTCTCGCGATCGGTGCCATCGGCGACACCCAGACGGTGCTGGCCCTCACGCTGCTCTGGGCGCTCGCGCAACTCGCCCTGCACGGGCTCGAGATCGCCGTGGACGCGTACCTGGTCGACGCGTTCGCGCCCTCCCGCCGCGGGGTCGCCGCCGGCATCACGGGACTCGCGCTGGTCGCCGGCACCGCCACGGGCGCCGCACTGTCGAGTTCCCTCGTCGAACGGCCGTCGCTCGCATCCTGGCTGTTCGCCGCACTGATCGCGCTCTCGGTCGTGGTGTTCGCCATCCTGGTGCAGGACGCCCCCACCACGACCGCCGAGGTGCCGCGACGGCGCCTCCCGGAGCTCGCCCGCGCCGCGCTCGCCGCGGCGGCCTCGCATCCGGACTTCCTGAAGGTACTGGTGTGGCGGGTCGGGTACTCCATCGCCTACAGCTCGGTCTTCGCGTACCAGCTCTACATCCTCACCGACCTGATCGGCGTGCCGACCGCGCCGGCGGCCCGGTTCGTCGCCACCGCGGTCGTGCTCGGCAGCGTCGCCGCCGCGCTGAGCGTCATCGTCGGCGGATGGCTGAGCGACCGGCTCAGACGGCGACGTGTGTTCATCCTGGTCGGCAACGCCGCCCTCATCGCCGGCAACCTGCTGCTACTCGTGTGGCCGACGGTGCCCACCGTCATGGTGATGGCGGTGCTGTTCGGTACCGGGCTCGGCCTGTCGATCTCGTGCGGACGGGCGCTCGCCAGCCAGGTTCTGCCCGACCAACGCTCAGGTGCCGCCGTCGGCCTCGGCACGTTGAGCACCGCGGCGAACGTCGGTCAGGCACTCGCTCCGCCGATCGCGGCGCTCGCGATCGGCATCTGCGGGTACCCGGCGGTGTTCCTGGTGAGCATCGCCGGATCGATCATCAGCTGGGTCGCCGTGGCGTGGGTGCGCAGCGTGCGCTGAGCACCCACGCGCGGCTCAGTGCTGAGCCCGGCGGCGGCGCCACCCGACCAGCGCCAGCAGCACACCGGCGACCACCGCGGATGCGGCCGCCGTGGCGGTTATGCCGTCGAGCGCCAACCCGGTCGATGCCAGGGGCGGCGTCTCATCGGCGACATCGGCGATCTCAGCGCTCGACGGCGACGACACGGTGGTGGCACCGGCCGGCGTCTGGCTCGAGGCCGTGGCCGTGTTGGTGAGCGAGCGGCCCGTCAGGTCGGCGAGCACCACGCTGTAGCGGGCGGTGCAGGTGATCGTCTGACCCGGCAGCAGCGGCCCGGCGGGGCAATCCGCAGCGGGAACCTCACCCTTGCCTGAGAAGCTGTCCTCGCTGATTGAGATCCCGCTCGCCGTCGTGTTGCCGGTGTTGGTGACCGCGAAGCGGTACGTCACGATCTGACCCACCGACTGCAGGCGGGTGGTGTCGGTCGACTTCACCAGCGCCAGGCCCGGGTTCGCCGGCTCGGGGACCGTCACCGTCGACGCCGGCGACGTCGGAGGCTGCACGCCGCCCGGTGCCGTGCCCGTGGCGGTCGCCGTGTTCACCACGGATGCCGCGTCGATGTCCTCCTGCGTCACCGTGTACGTGGTGGTGCAGACCAACTGGTCGCCCGGCGCGAGCGGCGCCGTCGATGCGCAGGTCGGATCGGGCAGCGGTCCGGTCCCGGAGAAGTCGCCCTCCACGACCCCCGCATCCGTGATCGTCACGTTGCCGGTGTTGGTGATCACGAAGGTGTAAGTGATCGTCTCGCCCGCGTGGAAGTCGGCGGGCGCCGCCGGTTCCGCCGACTTCACGAGCGACAGGCCGGGTTCGCGCTCGATGTCGACGGTCGCCGTGGACTCATCCGACTCGACGGGGGCGGTACCGAGGCGCGCGGTCGCGACCGCCGTGTTGACGACCTCACCCGCATCCACATCCGCCTGGGTCACCTGGTAGGTGAGCACGCAGGTGCGTTCGGCGTCGGGGGCGAGAGCTCCGCCCGGGCACGCGGGGGCGGCGACCGCGCCCGTTCCCGAGAACGCGATCTCGCTGATCGCCAGCGACGTGAGGGTCACGTTGCCGGTGTTGGTCACCCGGAACTCGTAGGTCACCGTGTCGCCGGCCGCGTCGACCACCGTCGGGGTGGCGCTCTTCACGAGCTCGAGCGCCGGCGACTGGAGGGCGGCGACGGTCACGGTCGAGGAGGTCGACACGGTCGCGTCGTCCTCCGCGGGCGCGTAGCCGAAGGCGGTCGCCGTGTTGGCGATCGATCCGCGGTCGAGGTCGGCCTGCGTGACCGTGTAGTCGGCCTCACAGGTGACCGTGGCGGTGGGCGCCAACTCGTCGACCGGGCAGGTGACGTCGTCAAGGTCACCGGTGCCCGTGAAGGCGCCCTCCGAGATCTCGACCCCGCTCAGCAGCACGTTGCCCGTGTTGGTGATGAGGAACGTGAAGCCGATCACATCGCCGACCTCGTCGTAGGTGGTCACGTCGGCGGTCTTCAGGACGCTGATCGCGGGTGCCGTGTTCGCCGCGACCGTCCACGTCGACGCGGCCGACTCGACATCCGCATCCGTCGGGTCGACACCGACGACACGCGCCGTGTTGACCACGCTGCCGGCGTTCATGTCGGCCTGCAGCACCGTGTAGCCGGCGGTGCACTCCATCTGCTGGCCGGGGGTCAGTACGTCGGCCGGGCAGTTGACGACCGGGTCGGTGCCCGCACCCGAGAACGCGGACTCCTCGACCTCGACATCGTGGATGGTCACATTGCCGGTGTTGCGCACCAGGAACGAGTAGCTGATCACGTCGTCTGCGGCGTTCACGAAGGCGGTGTTGGCGCTCTTTGTGAGCGTGAGGCGCGAGATCGGCGTCTGCGGCGTGACCACCGACGAGTCATCGGAGGTGACGGGTCCCGTCGCCGACGTGCCGGTGGCGTTCGCGGTGTTCCGCAGCGAGCCGGAGTCGACGTCGTCCTGGCTGAGCTCGTAGCTCGCCGTGCAGGTCATCTGCTGGGCCGGGTCGAGCGCCGTGGCCGGGCAGGTCACCGCGGGCAGCCCCTCGGAGCCGGTGAACTCGACCTCGTTCACCGCGATCCCGGTCACCGGTACGTTGCCCGTGTTCGTCACCACGAACGAGTAGCTGATCACCTGGCCCGCGTTGTACGCATCGGCACCGGACGGGGTGGCCGACTTCACGAGCGACAGGCTCGCCACCTGATCCACGTCGACCACCGCGGTCGAGTCTGCGGATGCCACCGAGGCTCCCCCGAAGGTTGCCGCGGTCGCGGTGGCCGTGTTCGAGATCGAACCGGCCGTCAGGTCGGCCTGCGTCACGGGGTAGGTGGCCGTGCAGGTGACGATCGCCGCCGGGGCGATCGTGCCTGCGGGGCAGGTGATCGCCGACAGAGCGCCGCTGCCGCTGAACGCGCCTTCGGCGATCGCCAGGTTGCGCACACTCACGTTGCCCGTGTTGGTGACGGTGAAGGTGTACTCCACTTCGTCACCGACGGAGTCGACCGTCTCCGGGTCGGCGGACTTCACAAGGCTCAGCGCAGGCGCCTGAGACGCCGCCACGGTGACCACCTCGCTGCTGTTGCTGAGCGCAGGACCGGTGGGCGGCGTCGCGCTCGCGGTGCCCTGGTCGGAGATGGAGCCGTGGTCGAGGTCGGCCTGCGTGGTCGTGTAGGTCGCCGTGAAGGTCGCCGACTGGCCGGCGATGAGCGTCGTCGTCGCACCGGAGCAGGTGGCGGCGGGTGACGTCAGCGCCGTGCAGGTGGCCGCCGGAGCGACGCTCGACGGGGCCGAGTCGACCAGCGCATCCGTGACGCCCACGTTGCTCAGCGTCACCGCGGTGTTGTTGGTGACGGTGAAGGTGTAGACGATCTGCTGCCCGACGGCGGACACGGTGCTGCGGTCGGCGGTCTTGGTGATCGCCGGCTGGGCGCTCTGCGTCTGCAGCCCGCGCACGGGCGACTCGAGGCCGGTCCCGATGAACCCGTCGCCGCTCTTCGCGTTGGTGCCGACCGAGTTGTTGGCGATGAGGCCGGCGGTGGCGACGGGCGTGCTCACGGTGTAGTCGATGCCGAAGCTGGTGCCCACGGTCACGGAGCCGGAGTAGCTGAGGCGCAGCGCGGTCGTGCTCGACAGCGGCGTCGGCGGGGTCGTCGACCAGTCGTCGACACAGCCCGGGTTGGCCGCGAGCACTTCGGGGCGACACGGGTTGGCGGCGGTCGAGTACGCGACCGTCATTCGCGCCGGCGCGGTGCCGACGCTCGTGAGCCCCACCGTGAACTGCGAGTTGCGCGGGCTCGTCGAGATGGCCTGCGTGTCTCCGACCCGCGGCAGGATGTCGTACATCACCGGGTCGGCGAGCGTGGACTCTCCGGAGTTGAGGAAGGTCACCCGGTAGGTGGCGGTACCGCCTTCGGTGCTCACGTGACCGTTGGCGTTGGTGCCGCTGATGGGACCCGCGTCGAGGTTGCCTTGCACCGTCTTGTTGACACTGAATCCGGGGCGGATCGGCGCGATCTTGAGGGTCGCGGAGTAGCCGCAGTAGTTGTCGGCGATCGGCGATCCGTTGTCACGCAGGTCGGCGTTCGCGAACGGGTACATCGGCGCGGGCTCGATGTGGTTGCTCACGTAGTTGTTGAAGTAGCACTGGGCGATGGGGGCGCCGTAGCCGATGGTGATGTCGCTGGTGTAGTCGCCGGCACACCCCGCCTCGAGCGTGAGTGCGACGAGGTTCGACGAGCGGATGTTGTAGTAGCCGGGCGTGGTGATCACGCCCGCGGGGATCGTGTACCGCACGAGGGTGCGGTCGGTGCCGTTGTAGTTCGGTGTGACGGTCGGCGTGATCACCGGCGTGGTGAACGACTTCCCACCCGCGCCGTTGATGTTGAACGTGTTGAGCTGGAACGCGGTCGTCGCCGGGTTCACCGCGATCGAGCCGCGCGGCGCCAGGTAGTCGATGTAGATCGCCTGCGAGGGAGCCGTCGGCACCTCGATGCGGGAGCTGTAGGCGGCGTTGGCCGAACTGTTGAGGTTGGCGTTCACGGTGCAGGTCTGCGCCACGCGTGTCATGGTGACGCCCGGGTAGACGAACGCGGCGCTGCTCGCGGGCGGGGCCACGACCTCGAGTCGCGAGGTGACCGTCGCGGAGGCCAGGAGCGGCGAGGTGGTGTCGCCGGCCGCGTACGGCGTCGAGACGGCACGGTTGGTGAGCACCGCCGGGGTCGGGACCGAGCTCGCGGCATGGCCGAACATGCGCAGGCGCATCGTGGTCGCGGTGTTGTTGCCCTGGCTCGCGATCGCGGGCACGTTCACCTCGGCGACGGTCGGCGACGTCGGGATGACCCAGCCCGAGCGGGCCGTGGTGTATGGCACCGTTCCGGTGCTGCCGTCGGTGTACGTGAGGGTGATGGTGTCGGCGGTGGTCACCGGGAAGCCGAACGGCTGGATCAGCGTGGGGATGAACGCCGGGTTCGCGCAGATCGTGCCGGGGGCGTTCGAGGAGTAGTTGTTGTTGGTCACGTTGGTGAGACACGGCATCGGATCCTTGATGTCGTATGCGACTCCCGCCGCCGCCGTGGCCGGGTTCGTGCCCATGGTGATGTCGTAGTAGACGCCGGCACCGGACGTGTCCCAGTCACCCGGGTAGGTGTACGGGGCGAGCGCGCCCCCGTCGGCGGCGGGGAACTGGCCCAGGTTGCTCAGGTTGCCGGGGGTCGTGGTGCCCTTGGCCACCGACACCGCGAGGTTGATCATCGTGGTGCAGACGGTCGGGGTCGTGCCGGATCCGGTCACGCCGTCGATGTAGGTCCAGCTGGCCGATGCCGAGTTGCAGACCGTGGAGCCGACGGGGTTCGCCACCCCGCCGGTCGTCGCCTTGCCGGTCACGAAGATCGTGAACTGGTTGGAGACGTTGAGCGGCGGGTTACCGCAGGACTTGCCGGTCGGGTCGGTGTAGGTCAGCACGCGCGTCGCCGGGTTGTACGAGGCGGTCCCGGGCAGGGCAGAACTGAACCGTGACGACTGGTACTCGAAGTTGGCGGGCAGCGTCGCGGTGATCACGATCTGGGAGATTCCGATGTCGCCGCTGTAGTCGGACGGCACGAGTCCGCAGCTGTAGTTGATGGCGTAGTCGAAGTTGTTCCCCGTGATCGCACGCGTGGGCGCCGAGTTCTTGAGGCTGTTGTTGTGGCCGGCCGTCAGCGTGAGGGTCGCGGGGGTGGCGGTCACCGCGGTGAGGCCGGTGCTCGACAGCGTCGGGGTGAGGGTCGCCGATGCGCCGTCGAGGGTCGTGTACTCGGGGGCGCGCACCGTGAACTGGCACGTCTTCGTGCTCGAGTCGAGCGTGCCGAGGGCGAAGGAGATCTGCCCGGCGACCGAGCGGTTGACGGCGGGGCAGGTGCCGGCCGTGACCCAGAGGGAGAAGTCCGTGTTGGCGGCGTTGCCGGTGACGGTGCCCGTGGGGATGGTGATGACCGAGTTCGCACAGGTGCCGCTGGCGCTGCTGCACGAGTAGGTGAGCGTGTACTTGACCTCTTCATTGCTCTTCGCGGTCGCGGCGGTCGGCGTGACCGTGAGCGCCATGTCGGCGGCCATCGCCGGTACCGGTGCACCGAACACGACGAGCGCGAGCGCGAGCACCGCTCCCCCGAGCGCCATCCCACGACCCCACCTGTTGCGGCTCTTCGCGCTTCTCATCACTGTCTCCCCCGTTGCGTGCCGTGCATGGGGCGGCATGCGGAACCCACCCCAATCGGCTCGACGCTATAAAGAGGCGGGATGCGATCAACCGGTTTTCACCCTTGCCTTCACCCTGGAGGGCCTCCCCCTTTTCGGGGGCCACGGATCGGGTCGCACGTTGGCGCGGCACCACCTGAATCCGATAGACACTCACCATGGACACCGCGCGGGCTCGACGCCACCCGCGGTGGTTACTGGTCGCGTGGTGGGGCGCTGCGGCGCTCGCGACGGTCATGGTTGTCGTGCTCGCCACGCGGGCGGCGTCCGCGCCTGCGGCCGCAGAGGGCGACGACGACCAACGCGTCGTCCCCACGGATGTGATCGGATTCCTGGTGCAGAAGTGCGTCGAACGGGTGCCCGACGGAGGTGACGCGTTCCTCTACGAGACGCGGATCGCGCCCGACGGCGTGATGACCGCGAAACTCGGAACGCCGGAGATGATCCACGACGACGGGAGCATCACCGACTTCATTCCCGACGTCGACGCCACCTCGACCGTCAATGCCTGCCTGGCAGAGGAGCGCGTGGAACCCAGACGGGAGTGGCGAGCACCGACCGCCGGCGAACGCCTGCTGGTCTACGACTGGATGCACCGCTGGGAGCTACCCTGTCTCGCCGCGCGCGATCTCGAGTTCGTGCCACCGCCGTTCACCGCTTTCGTCGGCGACGGGGACAGCTTCCCGTCGTACGTCCTCTCGCAGATAGACCCGCGCGGCGGCCCGGAGGTCGATGCCGTGCTCGACGCCCGCATGGCATGTGCGCCGATGCCGCCGTTCCTCCGTGACAACGGGGTGGGGTGGTGAGGTTGCGAGCCGCGACGGGAGGCGACTGCGGGAACGTGAAAACCCCCGCCTGAGCGGGGGTTTTTCACAGCTGGGGTACCTGGACTCGAACCAAGAACAAAGGTACCAGAAACCTCCGTGTTGCCAATTACACCATACCCCAAGGGGTCGGGCCGGAGCCTGACCACCAGCCCGGGCGAACCCGGACCGACTATGTACTCTACCTTATCCGCGGGGTCGCCCGGGACGGGGCTCCCGGTTCCCTCGCCACCCGAACGGGGTGAGCGAACGTGTGCGCACGTCATCCGGATGACACATCACCGAAACACGGGACTCCTAGCGTGACGGCACACCCGTCCGCGGAAACACCGACCCGAAAGCGCGTATGACCGCCACACGAACCACCTCGCACACCCCTGCCCGACGGAGACTCGCCGCCGCGACCCTCACCGCGCTGCTGGCCGGAGGGGTGCTCGTCGCCACCCCGCTCCCCGCCGTCGCCGCCGACCCCATCGACGGGGCACGCACCGCCGGCGACCCGATGTTCCCGAACGTCGGCAACGGCGGGTACGACGCCCTCGACTACGACATCGACCTCGCGTGGACGCCCGACGCCACCCAGTCGGGCAGCTACATCGCGGGCACCATCGTCGCCACCAGCACCATGACGGCGCGCGCCGACGTGCCGCTCAGCAGCTTCTCCCTCGACTTCGAGGGTCTCACCATCGACTCGGTGACCGTGAACGGCGCACCCGCGACCTTCACCCGCGACATCGACGCCGCCGCCATCAAGTACAAGCTCATCGTCACCCCCGCCACCCCCGTGAGCGGCACCTTCACCACCACCGTCGCCTACCACGGCGCACCCAGCGTGCACATCGACGCCGACGGCTCCTCCGAAGGCTGGAACCGCACCAGCGACGGCGCCATCATGCTCGGCCAGCCGATCGGATCGATGGCCGGCTTCCCGCACAACAACACCCCCGCCGACAAGGCCACCTACTCGGTGAGCATCGACATCCCCACCACGCTGGCGAACGTCGCCGGGGCCACCGCCCCGGGCGCCGCCGCGAGCGTCGGCCAGCTGCTGTCGAAGACCCCGTCGAGTGACGGACTGCGCACCACGTGGTCGTGGCAGCACACCCGGCCCATGGCATCCGAGCTGCTCGTCATCGCGATCGGCCGGTTCGACGTCATCGAATCGAACGTGACGCTCACCAGCGGACGTGTCATCCCCGCCTGGTCGTTCGTCGACTTCGCCCAGTCGACCGCCAACAAGACGACCTTCACCAACCGGGTCGGCCAACTCGGAACCATCATCCGCAACCTGGAGACCCTGTACGGGCCGTACCCGGGCGACAGCACCGGCATGATCATGGATGCCGTGCCGAGCTCCGTCAACTACGCGCTCGAAACCCAGGATCGTTCGTTCTTCCCCAGCGTCTCCTCGCTGAACGGCAGCACCCTCATCCACGAGCTCATCCACCAGTGGTACGGCAACAACGTCGGCCCCACCACGTGGGCGGACATCTGGTTCTCGGAGGGCATGGCCACCTGGGGCGCCACCTACTACGCCACCACGGCCGGATTCGGCACCACCACCACCCCGAGTGAGACCACCTACTACAACTCGTGGAACAGCAGCGCGCCGACCAGCGCCAACTGGACCACACCTCCCGGCGTACAGACCAACTCGGCCAACCTGTACGGCTACCAGACGTACACGCGTTCGGCGCAGTTCTGGGAGGCGCTGAAGGTCGCGATCGGCAACACCGCCTACTTCGAGGTGATCAAGGAGTGGCAGACCCGCAACACCCAGAAAGCGGTCACCGGGGCGCAGCTGCGCGACCTGGCGGAGGAGCTCTCGGGCCGCGACCTGGATGCGTTCTACAGCGACTGGATCCTCGAGGCCGGTAAGCCCGCCTGGCCCGACAAGCTGAACCTGCAGCTCGAGAGCAACCCGGCATCCGGCACCGTCTCGCGGGGCGACACCGTCAGCTACACGCTGACCGCCACCAACACCGGACGCTCCACCATGGCGACGTCGGTCGTCACCGTCGACCTCGGCGGCGTGCTCGCCAAGGCGGAACTCGACGAGAGCGACCTCCCTGCGGGTCTCGCCCTCGACGGCAGCACCCTCACGTGGACGATCCCTTCCACCCCCACCACCGCACCCGTCGCCACGACCACCTTCCCGGTGACCGTGTCGGATACGGCATCCGGCGGTGAACTGGAAGCGGTTGCGCGGGTGGCCACCCTCGGCGGCACCTGCCTCACCTGCACGTCGACCCTCGCCGTCACCGAGTACACCCACGACGACGGCCCCGCGCCCACCATCTCCGGGGTCGCCGAGACGCGCGCCACCCTCACCGCGGTGACCGACGGATGGCCGGAGGGCACCACCTTCGCCTACGTCTGGAACGTGGACGGCTACGCGGTCGACGGCGCCGACGGGGCGACGTTCCCGGTGCCGGCGTCCGCGCTCGGGGCGAGCATCACGGTGACCGTCACCGCTTCCGCCCCCGGCTACCTGCCGACGACGCTCACCAGCGCCGCGGTCGGACCGGTGACGCGCAGCGCACCGACCGCCCCCGACGAGGAGGAGCTGACCGACGAGCTGGAGGGTGCGATCACGGTGCCCGCCGACGCGAAGCCCGGCGACACGATCGAGATCGAGGTCGACGCGGAGCTGATCGACGAGATCGTCGACGTGTGGATGTTCTCCACGCCCGAGCTGCTCGTCACCGGCACCGTCGGCTCCGACGCCACCATCACGGCCACCATCCCCACGGATGCGGCCGCCGGTGCTCACCGGATCGCCCTCACCGGCACCTCAGGTGCGGTGCTCGGCTGGGCGCCCATCCGGATCGCGGCGCTGCCCGACCCGCAGATGGCGGCCACCGGCCTCACGGACCCGAGCGGGTGGGTCGGCGCCGCGGTCCTGCTGATCCTGCTCGGAGGCGGCACCATCGCGACCGGCGTCATCGGACGTCGTCGCGTACAGCACACCGCCTGACCCGGCACACCCTCCGCCCCGGTCGATGCTCCCGCATCACCGGGGCGGAGGCGTAGGCGGTGGTGGTCGTCAACGGTCGAGCAGGTCGCGCAGCACCGAAGCGGCCACCCGTGCGCCGTCACCGGCCGCGACCAGCAGCTGCTGCGGCCCGTCGACGAGGTCGCCCGCCGCGTAGACCCCGGCGCGGCGGCTGCGGCCCGCGCCATCCGTCTCGACGTAGCCGTCGGGGGTGCGGTCGAGCTCCAGGTCGAGGAACCCGAGCGACGGCACCCATCCGGGACGGACGAAACCCGCCGTCCGCGGGATCGTCTCACCGTCGGCGAGCACGACACCCGTCATGCCCTCCCGACCGGTTCCGGCGATGTCGGCGATCACGCGCCGCTCCACCCGGATGCCGCGGCCGGCGAGGTCGGCTTCGTCGGCATCCGACACCCGCGCGACGCCGTTCGTGAAGACGATCAGGTCGTCCGACCAGTTGGCGAGGTAGCGGGCGCGGTCGGCCAGGTCGTCGGATTCGCCGATCAGCGCGAGAGGCGCGTCGCGCTTCTCCCAGCCGTCGCAGTCGACGCAGCTGTGCAGGGCCGTGCCGTAGAAGGCGCGCAAGGTGGGCAACGCCGGCAGCGTCTCGGTGAGGCCGGTGGCGAGCACGACCGCGGATGCGACCACCTCGGTGGGCGTCGCGGACCCGCGGGCCTCGGCCTGCACCGAGAACTCGACCACGCCCTCCGCACGCAGCAGAGGCGACACCGAGGTGACGACGGTGCGCACCACCCGACCGCCGTAGCTCTCGACCTCGGCGGCACCGAGGCGACGCAGTTCGAGCGGCGAGATGCCGTCGCGGGTGAGGAAGCCGTGCGACGAGAGAGTGGCGGCGTTGCGGGGGCGCGCCGAGTCGAGCACGACGACGCTGCGGCGCGCGCGGACGAGGCTCAGAGCGGCGGCGAGCCCCGCGGGACCCGCGCCGACGATCGCGACGTCGACGCGATCCGTCACAGCGCCTGCCGGAACCTCTCGATGCGGGCCAACGTGGAGCCCTTGCCGAGGATCTCCATCGACTCGAACAGCGGCGGGCTGATGCGACGACCCGAGATCGCGGTGCGCAGCGGACCGAACGCGGTGCGGGGCTTGAGCCCGGGGCCGCCCTCCTCGGTAGGCGTCAGCAGGGCGACACGCAGCGCCTCCTCGATCTCCACCCGACCGAACTCGTCCAACTGCGACAGCACCGCCTCCGACGCGTCGAGCACGAGACGTGCCTCGTCGGCATCCTTCGGCAACGCATCCGCGTCGAAGGTGAGCTCGTCGTCGGCGGTGAACAGGAACCCGAGCATGCCACGCGCCTCGCCCAGCACGGTGACGCGCTCCTGCACGAGCGGTGCCGCCTCGCGCAGGATCGCCTGCTGAGCCTCGGTCGGCGGATCGGCGACGAAGCCCTCCAGGTACGGCACGATGCGGGCGGTGAAGTCGTTGGCGGTGAGCATGCGGATGTGGTCGCCGTTGATCGAGTCGGCCTTCTTCAGGTCGAAGCGGGCCGGGTTGGGGTTGACGTCGCGGATGTCGAACGCCTCCACGAACTCCGCCTGGGTGAACACGTCGCGGTCGGGGGCGATCGACCAGCCGAGCAGCGCCAGGTAGTTCAGCAGGCCCTCGGGGATGAACCCGCGGTCACGGTGGTGGAACAGGTTCGACTCGGGGTCGCGCTTGCTGAGCTTCTTCGCGCCCTCGCCGTAGACGAGCGGCATGTGCGCGTACTGCGGGATGAAGTCGGTGACGCCGATCTCGATCAGCGCCAGGTAGAGGGCGATCTGCCGTGGCGTCGACGAGAGGATGTCTTCGCCGCGGAACACGTGGGTGACCCCCATGAGCGCGTCGTCGACCGGGTTCACGAAGGTGTAGAGCGGGGCGCCGTTCGGGCGCACCACCACGAAGTCGGTGAAGCTGCCCGCGGGGAAAGTGATCTCGCCGCGGATGAGGTCGTGGAACGACAGCTCGGAGTCGGGCACCCGCAGGCGCAGGCTCGGCTGGCGGCCCTCGGCACGGAACGCGGCCCGCTGCTCGTCGGTGAGGTCGCGCTCGAAGTTGTCGTAGCCCTGGCGCGGGTCGCGCCCGGCGGCGACATTGCGCGCCTCCATCTCCTCCGGGGTCACGAACGACTCATAGAGGTGGCCGGACGCCTTCAGGCGCTCCACCAGCTCCAGGTAGATGTCGGTGCGCTGCGACTGGCGGTACGGCCCGTGCGGTCCGCCCTTCTCGACGCCCTCATCCCAGTCGATGCCGAGCCAGCTGAGCGCGTCGATGAGCTGCAGGTAGCTCTCTTCGCTGTCGCGGGCGGCATCCGTGTCTTCGATGCGGAACACCAGCTTGCCGCCGGTGTGGCGGGCGTACGCCCAGTTGAAGAGCGCCGTGCGCACCATCCCGACGTGGGGGGTGCCGGTGGGAGAGGGGCAGAACCGGACGCGCACGTCGGCGCCGGTCGCGGTTGAGAAGGGGAGCGACATCGCTGACGATCCTACCGGCGGGGCGGTGTCAGCCGAAGACGAGCGCGACGGATGCGGCGAGCGCCAGCGCGACCCCGACCACCTGCACGCGGCTGAGTCGTTCTCGGAGCACCGTGAGCGCGAGCAGCACCGTGCCGAGCGGGTATAGCGCGCTCAGCACGCCCATGATCGCCAGTTCGCCCTGGTGCAGACCCCAGACCAGCAGCGCGTTCGCGACCGCGAGCAGGAACCCGGCCGCCGCCGCGAGCCAGAGCCCCCGGCGGTCGGCCGACAGCACCGGGAACGCGGGGCCGCGGCGCAGTCGGATGATCGCCACCACGACCGCGAAGATCACGGCACCCACGACGAGGTCGACGAGCAGTGGCGCCAACTCCGACTCGGGCGGGGTGAGCTCGATGATCACGTTGTAGCCGCCGAAGCCGATACCCGACAGCACCGCCAGCACGACGGCGCGCACCCCGAGCCTGCCGCCCGACTGCTCGCGGGTGATACCGAGCATCACGGCCGCCACGACGAGCGCGGCGAGGGCGATGTAGCCGATCAGGGTGAAACGCTCACCGCGCGCGATGCCGACGACGGCCGGCAGGAGCGCGGCGACCGCCGCGACCGTCGGCGAGATGACGCTCATCGGGCCGATCGCGAGCGCCGAGTAGAACGCCCAGATGGCGAGCGCGCCGGCGACCCCCGCCACGGCGCCCAGCCACACCGCCTCGGGACCCCACACCGACCCCATCAGGGGCGTCGCGATCGCGATCGGCACGACCGCCACCACGAAGCTGACGAGGCTCACCAGAATCGGCGCGATGCGGCGGGCGCCGAGCCCGCCGAAGAAGTCGGAGACGCCGTAGATGATCGCACTGGCGAGGCCGACGATCACGATCATGGATCCATCCAAGCGGATGCCACCGTCGCGGGTCGAAAGTCCCTGTCGCGCGGGGTCGCGCGAGCGCACCCTGAGGGCAGGACCCGAGGAGGAGCCATGGTCACGACGAAGGACCCGGTCGAGGTGCTCGACGAACGCGAGTGCTGGGAGCTGCTGGAGTTGGCGCCGTTCGGACGGATCGCGCTCGCTGCGGCGGGAGAGATCGACATCTTCCCCGTGAACTTCGTGGTGCACGAGGGGGCCCTGTACCTGCGAACCGCTCCGGGCACGAAGCTGGTCGAACTGTCGGTCCATCCGTTGGTGGCGATCGAGGTCGACGGCTGGGATGAGGGCGAGGCGTTCAGCGTGGTCGCCAAGGGCGAAGCGGAGCGGCTGGAGCACGCCGCCGACATCGATGCCGCCGAACGCCTGCCCCTGCACCCGTGGGTGCCGACGCTCAAGTACCGCTGGGTGCGCATCTGCCCCACCGAGGTGACGGGGCGCCGCTTCCGCCGCGGCCCCGAGCCCGAGCGCTTCTAGGAACCCGCTGCCGGGAGCACGACGACATGACGGCGATCACCGTCGTCGAGCATCCGCGGAACATCTCGGTCGAACGTCGCCAAGATCCATCCATGCCGAGCAGCGAGGTCGACCAGGTGGATGTCGGTGACGTCCCGTGGGCTCACGAGGCGCCTGAGGCTGATCGTCGCCGAGGTCACACTCGCAGCGTCGTCGAGGAAGCGATGCGTGTCGTCCCCGTGCATCTGACTGAGCATGCGGAGTGCATGAGCCATCGGCACGTCGGTGCCCGCGACCGCGCGATTCGTGAGCAGCCGAAGAAAAGCGTTCTCGGTGACAGAGGTGGTCGACCACGTGCCGACAGTGGTGAACCACTCGTATGCGCATCACTGCATCACGGCATCAATGCATCAGGGCTGGACGGCAGGTCGTCGGGGGCCACCCACCGCGCTCCCCCGTCCTGCACGAGCAGTGGACCACGGAGGGGCACGGCGGCGTGAGTGCAGGCGGCGCGCAGGAGGGCCAGCCACTCGCGATCGGCGGCGGTGAGGGTGTCGCCGCCGCGACGCTCGAACGCGACGACCATCGCGTCCGCGTCGGCGTCCTCGAAGAGCACCCCGAGCAGCTGCGCGAAGTTCTCGCGATGCTGGCGCCCCGGGCGCCGCGGCACGTAGGTGGGGATCAGCATCGGCAATTGGCAGTCGTGCTCGTCGAGGAACATCAACCACACCTGGCGTCGGATCGCGTGGCCGAGCAGGAGCGACGCGCGCTCGAGCACCGACTCGTCACTCGTGAGCGGAACGTCGCGGACATCGTCGTAACGGGGAGCAGCCATGCCTCCAGCGTCGTCGGGGCGACACCGCCCACCGCGACCGGCGCAGCGAACCGGGGAGAGACGCCCGCGCGAGCGGGCGGGGAGGAGCTCCCCCGGGCTCAGTCCTCGGGGGTCGGCTGGAACGCCGGCGGGTAGACGGCGATCCGGGGGGCGGTCAGGTCGGCGTTCTGGAACACGCCGCGCACCGCATCGCGCACCTTCTCGTTCGCGACCGTGATGATCGCGACCGACTCGAGGCCCACCGGCTCGGCCGACAGCAGTTCCGCATCCCGGAAGTCGGGGTCGGTGTTGTGCAGACGTCGCAGCGCCTGCGTTCCCGCCTCCACCCCCTCGGCGAACCGCGTGACCGACCCTGCGGCATCCCCGTCGGCGAACACCACATCCGAACCGAGCGCGTCGACCGGCACCGCGAGGATCACGAACTCGGTGGCCTTGGCCGAACGCGCGGCATCCGACCAGTGCGTGCCCTCGGCGCCGTCACGCAGCTCCTGCCAGCGGGTGGCCTCCTGGGCGAGATAGAACGCCACGAAATCCGCGACGCTGCGGCCATCGGGCACCGTGGCCGTGGCGCGGAGTTCGCGCGCGGTCGCCGAACTGACGTCGACATCCGGCGACGCCCCCGCCACGAGTGCGCCCTCGAGGGCGATCGACTCGAGCGTGTTGACGTGCGTGACGTGGAAGACGCGGCGACCCGGCAGCTTCAGCGAGGGCGGCGCCGACGAGGTACCGGAGGGGCGCACCGGCGTGCGCGCTGCGCGGGTGGGAGCTGCGCGGACGGTACGCACCGGTTCCGGCGCACGGCGCGGGAAGCAGATATCGCAGAGTCCGTCGTCGAAACCGTGAATGCACTCCGCCACCCGTCGAGCCTACGTCGCCTCGCCGCGACACGCCGACCGCCGGCCGAGCAACTGGGGGGTGTAGGTCGTTGCTCGACCGGCGGGGATCTCGATACGCCGCTTCGCGGCTACTCGATCAGCGAGGCTGACGCTGCGGACTACCGCTTGCCGTCACGGTCACCGTGGGAGCCGTGGTAGCCGCGGCCGTCCCAGCGGTGGTCCTTCTTCCAGTCGCCCCACTTGCCCCAGTCGTGGTGACCCCACCCGGAGGTCTTCACCGCACCGAAGGTGAACACAGCGTGGGCGACGGCGTCGGCCATCTCACCCAGCACCACCTTGTCCACGTTCGCCTTGGTGTCGCACGCCTGGTGGTAGCAGGGGTCGTACGGCTCTCCGGCGGTTCCGCCGAAGATCGCGGCCTCCTCGTCGGTCTTGATGCCCTCCGCACCGGTGAACAGCCCGCCCGCCGGGATACCCGCGTTGATGAACGCGAAGTAGTCGCTGCGGCCGTCGAACGCGGTCGGCGCGGTCGGCAGGCCCTGGGATGCGAAGTAGTCGACGAAGGTCTTCTCGATCTCGGCCGAACCCTCGGGTCCCGCTTCACCGAACGCGTCGCCGTCACCGTCGTACACGAACCGCACCGGGTTGATGGAGCCGACCATGTCGAAGTTGAGGTTGAGTGCGGTGTTGGCCGCCTGCGCCTCGGTCAGCTGCGACACGTAGTAGTTCGACCCCTGGAGGCCGTCCTCCTCGCCCGACCACCACGCGAAACGCAGCTGGTTGGCGGGCTTCGACTTGGTCTCGACCAGCTTCAGCGCCACCTCGAGCAGGGTCGCCGATCCGGTGCCGTTGTCGTTGATCCCGGGACCTTCCGCGACCGAGTCGAGGTGCGCTCCCGAGACGACCTGCTTGCTCGGGTCGCCCTTCTTGCTCGTGGCGATCAGGTTGAAGGTGTTCACGGTGACCGTGGTCGTCTCGAGCACGATGTCGGCTGTCGGGTCGACCGCGTTCGCGAACGTCTCACCGATCTCGAAGCTGGTGCCGACGACCGGGATGCCGATGCCGAGCTCCCCGAGGGTTCCGAAGAGCACACCGAGGCGGTCGTCACCGGGGACGACGTTGCCCTGGTTGAAGATGACGACGGCGGATGCTCCCGCGGTGGCGGCGTTGCCCGCCTTGACGGCGAAGTCGCAGCTGCCGCGCTGGATGAGCGCGATGTCGCCCGCCGGGAAGCCCGCGAAGTCCTCGGCCTCACAGCCGGAGGTCGACGCGCGGTCGCCCACCAGGTTGATGTCGACCGGGGTCACCGTCGCACCCTCGACGGACCCTTCACCGGAGTAGTCCATCGGATAGAACTGCTCCTCGAGCACGTAGTCCACCGGATCCGGTGTGACCTGCCCGAACTCGGCACGATCGATGTTGACCTTGTCGTAGCTGAACGGCTGCCGCTCCGTCGCGTAGCCGGCACGCTTCAGCAGCTTCTCGATGTACGCGGCCGACTGCTCGTGGCCGGGCGTCCCCGCCGCGCGGTTCCCTCCGTTGCGGTCAGCGATCTTCTGCAGTGCCGCCAGGTGGCCTTGGATCGACTTCGCGGTGACCGCTTTGCGCAGCGTCTGCGACGTCGTGTCCTTGCCTCCCCCATGTCCACCGCCGTGGCCTGGCCCTCCGCCTGCCATCGCCGGTGAGGCCATCCCCAGAGCGAGGATCGCTCCTGTCGCGACGGCTGTGGCCGCCAGCATCGACTTCCGTGTTGCTTTCACGTGGTCCCCTTTGTACACGTGTGCCATCCGCTGTTCGGACGACACGGACGCAGGCGACGTTACCCCCGTTCGGGGGGTGGGTTGCGTGAGAGTGTGCTCATGTTGGGGTGCCTCGGGCACCCGCGAGCGGGTGGTGTCAGGGGTTGGCGCGGCGCCGTTCGGCCAGCAGCCAGGCGGGCGGCTCGGCGAGGATCGCCTGGATCTCGGCGGTGGTCATCGCATCCGAGACGCCGGCACGCGCGAGCCCGGAGTTGGTGATGCCGAGTCGGCGCGACACCTCGGAACGCGGATGCGGCCCGTCGCGGCGCAGGGTGACGAGCCACTCCGGCGGCGCCGCCTGCAGTGCGGCGAGCTCGTCGCGGGAGTGCTGGGCGTCCTGGAATTCCTGGGGCGCGGCGTTCAGGTAGATGCCGAGCTTCTTCGCCGCCGTCTGCGCCGAGAGGTACTGCGTCTTCGGGGGCTTCGGCTGCTGGCGGGTGTCCTCGCGGGGCTCGGAGTCGGTCATGGTTTCGAGGGTAGCCTCGAATGCGTGAGCGAGCCCTTCGTCGTGGCATTCGTGCCCGGTGTCACCCCGGGCAAGTGGTCGCGCATCTGGGACGAGCGGATGCGGCGCGAGCGTCTCGAGGTGACGCCCCTCGAGCAGGCGGCTGCGATCGACGCGCTCCGCTCGGGAGAGGCCCACATGGCGCTGGTGCGGGATCTGGTCGCCGACGACGAGTTCCATGTGATCCCCCTGTACCGCGAACTGCCGGTGGTGGTGGTGGCGAAGGACCACCCGGTGACGGCGTTCGACACGGTCGCGATCGAGGAGCTCGACGGCGAGACGATCCTCGACGGCCAGGGGGCCGACACGGTCGAGCTGGTCGCGGCGAACGTGGGCCTGGCGGTGATGCCGCAGTCGGTCGCGCGGGCCCACTCCCGGCGCGATGTGGTGGCGCGGGCGGTCACCGGCGTCCCCGACACGGGCATCGGTCTGGCGTGGAGGCGCGACGTCGACGACCCGCGCGTCGAGGTGTTCATCGGCATCGTGCGGGGGCGCACGGCGAACTCGTCGCGCTGACCCCGCGTCAGGCGAGCAGCGCGTCGAGCAGGCGCGGCAGGGCCGCCTCGACCACGATCGGCACGCCGTAGTCACGGGCCTTGCGTCCCTTCCCGCTGAGGGTGTCCGCATCCGCGGAGACGAGCAGCCGTGTGCGCTTCGTGACGCCGCTTCCCACGACGAGACCGGCCGCCGCCAGCTCCGCTTCCCATTCGGCCCGCGGTCGACGCATCTCGCCGGTGAGCACGACGACGTCGCCGGGCGCGAGCGCGAACCCGACGGCGGGCGCGTCCGGGCGCCTCGGTTCGAACATGATGCGGGCGGCCCGCTGCGGGTCGAGCGCGCGCTCGATGATCGGGGTGGGCAGTTCGAGCACCTCGGCCACGGCGAGCAGTTCGTCGATCTCGGTCTCGGTGAGGATGCCGTCCTCCCACGCCACCCGGGTGAGCGCGTCGAAGTACTCGACGTGCAGGCGCTCGGCACGCGGGCGGTCGATCCCGTGACGTTCCGCCAGCTCCACGAGTTCGACCACCTCATGCTCGGAGAGCACGCGGTCGAGCAGGGCACGGTCGAGCAGGGCGAGGTATTCGACGGATGCGGTGTCGTCGGCGCGGGCGGGCGGCATCCGGTCGGCGAGGCGCCCGAGGAACGCGGTCGCCGTGGGCACCGCGGCGACCGCCGGCCGCCGCTTCCACGGGATGCTCGAGCCGGAGGCGCGCGAGGTCGGCCAGGAGCCTCCCGCGAGCCCGGTGAACGGTCGGGCGAGGGTCGGATCGCGGCGCGCGTCGGCCAGGTAGGCGCCGAGGAGCGCCGAGGTGGCGAGCGCGTCGTGCAGCGCCTGGTGGGTGCCGCTCGGGCGGATGTCGTAGGCGGCGCAGCAGTCGGCGAGCGCGCGCCCCGAACCGGGCAGGAAGTGCCGCGCGAGCTGCATGGTGCACAGGAACGACGGGCGACTCCATACCCCGATCCCGGCGCGCTCGAGCTCGGCGAACAGGAAACGCGAATCGAAGGCGGCGTTGTGCGCCACCGCGACGCGCCCGTCGAGCAGGTCGACCACCCGGGAGGCGACGTCGGAGAACGACGGCGCCCCCAGCACATCCGCGGCCCGGATGCCGTGCACGCGTTGCGCGCCGAGGTCGCGACCCGGGTTGAGCAGGGTGTCCCACCGGCCGGTGACGACGCCGGACGGGTCGACGTGCACCACCGCGAGTTCGATCACGCGGTCGCTACGCGGCGACAGGCCGGTGGTCTCCACGTCGATGACGGCGAACCCGTCGAAGCCGGTCGTCGGGAACGCGGGGTAGGCCGGCGGCACGCTTGCGCGGTCGGCCGTCTCCTCGTACCCGAACGCCATACACGCCTTCCGCTTTGCGGAGACGGTATGCCTGACTCAGGTCGCCGCGGCAGCCCGCTTTCGAGGGACGCTCAGCGTTGGACTACAGCCCCTGGGCGAGTCGGTAGTAGGCCGCGTTGGCGCGGATCTCCTGCTCGAACGCGGGAAGCGTGGTCGACTCGTCGATCACCAGCAGCTCGACGCCGCTGATGCGCGCGAAGTCGCGGAACGCCTCCAGGCCCACCTGCGTGGTCATCACGGTGTGGTGCGCGGCACCCGCCGTGAGCCAGGCGGTCGCCGAGGTGCGGAAGTCGGGCGCCGGCTTCCACACGGCGTGACCGACGGGCAGCTTCGGCATAGGAGCCGGCAGGGCGACGTTCTCGACCACGTTCGCCACCAGGCGGAAACGGTCGCGCATGTCCGACAGCGCCACCACGAGAGCCGGGCCGGGGTCGGCCGTGAAGACCAGACGCACCGGGTCGTCCTTTCCTCCGATGCCGAGCGGGTGCACCTGCAGCGACGCCTTGCCGGAGGCCAGCGTGGGCGCCACCTCGAGCATGTGGGCGCCGAGGATCAGCTCGTTGCCCGGCTCCAGGTGGTACGTGTAGTCCTCCATGAGGCTCGCGCCGCCCGGGAGGCCGGCACCCATCACGGCGGCGACGCGCACGAGCACGGCCGTCTTCCAGTCGCCCTCCGCGCCGAAGCCGTAGCCGTCGGCCATGAGGCGCTGCACCGCGAGACCCGGCAGCTGCTTCAGCGCGCCGAGATCCTCGAAGGAGGTGGTGAATGCCGAGAAACCACCTCCCTCGAGGAAGGAGCGCAGCCCCACCTCGATCGCCGCGCCGTCACGCAGCGACTGGTGGCGGTCGCCGCCGGGCAGCAGCTCGGCGACGACGTCGTACGACTCGAGGTACTCGTCGACGAGGGCCGACACCTGCGCGTCGGTGGCCGCATCCACGGCCTCGGCCAGCTCGTTGACGCCCCAGGTGTTCACCTGCACGCCGAACTTCAGCTCGGCCTCCGTCTTGTCACCCTCGGTGACGGCGACGTAGCGCATGTTGTCGCCGAAGCGGGCGAGCTTCAGCGACCGGGACGCGGCACGACCGGCGGCAGCGCGGGTCCAGGTGCCGATGCGGTCGGTGACCGCCGGGTCGGAGACGTGACCCACCACGGTGGTGCGGGGCACGCCCAGGCGGGTCTCGATGTAGCCGAACTCGCGGTCACCGTGGGCGGCCTGGTTGAGGTTCATGAAGTCGAAGTCGATCTCGCCCCACGGCAGGTCGACGTTCGCCTGCGTGTGCAGGTGCAGCAGCGGCTTCTGCAGCGCGTCGAGGCCCGCGATCCACATCTTCGCGGGGCTGAAGGTGTGCATCCACGCGATGAGGCCGATGACGGAGTCGTCGGCGTTGGCGTCGAGCACGGCGCGGCGGATCGCATCCGAACCGGTGAGCACCGGCTTCCACTCGATGGTGACCGGCACATCCGCCGACGCACCGAGGGCGCGGGCGACCTGCTGCGACTGCTCCGCCACCTGGCGCAGGGTCTCCTCGCCGTACAGCCCCTGGCTGCCGGTGAGGAACCAGACCGTGTACTTCTTCAGGTCGGGGACGATGCTGGTCACTTCAGTTCTCCTTCAAAAGACACATGTCCGGCTGTGTTCATTGGTTTCCGGTCAGCAGGCTGACCGTAAATGTTCTGGTAGCGGTCGAAGAGCGCGTCGATGCTCTCCTGCGGGATCGGCAGCGGGTCGCCGAGCTGCCGCGAGATGTGGATGGTGCGGGCGACGTCTTCGCACATGACGGCCGCCTTGACGGCGTCTTTCGCGTCTTTGCCGATCGTGAAGACGCCGTGGTTCTGCATGAGCACGGCACGCGAGCGGTGGCCGTCGAGGGTGGCGACGATGCCGCGGCCGATGGAGTCGTCGCCGATGATCGCGAACGGCCCGACCGGGATCTCGCCGCCGAACTCGTCGGCCATCCCGGTGATGACGCACGGGATCGCCTCGCCGCGGGCCGCCCAGGCGGTGGCGTAGGTGGAGTGGGTGTGCACCACTCCCCCGACGCTCGGCATGTTGCGGTACACGTAGGCGTGCGCGGCGGTGTCGCTGGAGGGGCTGCGCTCGGAGCCGGGGGTGCCGGGCACGACGTTGCCGTCGAGGTCGCAGAGGATCATGTTGTCGGGGGCGAGGTCGTCGTAGCTGACACCGCTCGGCTTGATCACGAACAGGTCGGCGCCGGGCACGCGGCCCGAGATGTTGCCGCCGGTCCAGATGACGAGGCCGTAGCGGATGAGTTCGGCGTGCAGCCGGGCGACATCCTCCCGGACCTGCTGGATGGTGTCGTCGAGCGCATTCATGCGGGGACCTCCGGGTCGGAGTGGACGGATGCGATGGCGGCCCGCTCGACGGCGAGTCCCGCCTGCCAGCTGCGCAGGTACACGGCGTAGTCGGCGATCTCGGCCTCGGTGGGCACGACGGGGGCGGCCGCCGAGCCGGCGAAGACCTCCTCGTCGAGCCAGGTGGGGAGGTCGCGGTCACCCGCTGCTCCGGATGCGGTGGCGCTACGGTACGCGGCGAGGAGCGCGATGCCCCAGGCGCCGCCTTCACCTGCGCCGTCGCCGACTGCGACCGGTGCGCCGAGGGCTGCGGCGAGGGCGCGCTGGGCGACGCCGCCGGTGCGGAACAGGCCGCCGTGGGCGACGACCGTGTCGACCTCGACCTGCTCGGCTTCGAGTTCGCGCATGCCGATGCTGAGGGCGGCGAACACGGAGAACAGCTGGGCGCGGGCGAACCCGCCGAGGCTGAGCCGCGAGCCCGGGGTACGCACGAAGAGGGGGCGCCCCTCATCGGTGCCGACGATCGGCTCACCCGACAGCAGGTTGTAGGCCAGCAGCCCGTCACCGTCGGCGTCGAGCGCACCGCCGAGCACGGCGGCGAAGATCTCGTCGGAGCTCGCGGTGGAGCCGATGGCGGTGGCGAACTCCTGGAACACGCCCACCCAGGCGCCGAGTTCGCTCGAGCCGTTGTTGCAGTGCACCATCGCGACGGGGCTGCCGTCGGGCGTGGTGACGACGTCGATCTCGGGGCTCGCGTGGGCGAGCGCACGTTCGAGCACGACCATCGCGAAGATGCTGGTGCCGGCGCTGACGTTCGCGGTGCGCGGTCGCACCGCATTGGTCGCGACCATGCCGGTCCCGGCGTCGCCTTCCGGCGGGCACAGCGGGATGCCGGGGCGCAGCGCGCCGGTCGGGTCGAGGAACGCGGCGCCCGCCTCGGTGAGCGCTCCCGCATCCGTCCCCGCGGGGAGCACCTCGGGCAGCAGGTCGCGCAGGTCGAGGGCCGCCCATCCGGCGGCGGCGAGGCGCTCGTACTCGGTGACGAGGCGTGCGTCGTAGTCGCCGGTGGTGGGGTCGATGGGGAACATGCCGGAGGCGTCGCCGACACCGAGCACGTCGCGGCCGGTGAGCAGCCCGTGCACGTAACCGGCGAGGGTGGTGAGGCGGCGCAACTTCGGCACGTGGGGCTCGCGGTCGAGGATCGCCTGGTGCAGGTGCGCGATCGACCAGCGCAGCGGGATGTTCACCCCGAACGCGTCGGACAGCTGCGCGGCGGCCGGCCCGGTGCTGGTGTTGCGCCAGGTGCGGAACGGCACGAGCAGCTCGTCGTCGCCGTCGAAGGCGAGGTAGCCGTGCATCATCGCGGAGACGCCGATGGCGGCGAAGCCCGAGGGGGCGTCACCGAGCTGGGCGACGAGGTCGGCGTAGGCGGCGCGGAGCCCGTCGCGGACCGCGTCGAGCGAGTAGGTCCACACGCCGTCGACGAGCTGGTTCTCCCACCCGTGCGACCCGGTGGCGATCACCTGACCGCCGGGGGCGACGAGCGCCGCCTTGATGCGGGTGGACCCGAGCTCGATGCCGAGCGAGGCCGCTGCGATGTCGTGGTTCTCCGCGCTCATGGGCGTGGCGGCCTCCTTGCCGGCTGGGGCTCGAACTCAATGTTCACGTTAACGAACGACGCCATGCTACCCCACGGGAGCGGCCGTGGAAGAGCGGATCACGAGATCCGGTGCGATCACCCCGGCCCCCGCATCCGCCCCCGTACCGAGCTGCGCCAGCAGCGCCTCGACCGCCCGCCGACCCACGAGTTCGAAGTCCTGATGCACCGTCGTGAGCGCCGGGCGCACGAAGGCCGCCTCGGGCACGTCGTCGAAACCGACCACCGACACCTCGCCCGGAACCGCGCGCCCGGCATCCGCGAGCGCCGCGATCAGCCCGATCGCCATCTGGTCGTTCGCCGCGAAGACCGCGGTGACGCCGTCGTCCTCACGCAGGCGGAGACCCGCCTGATATCCGGACTCGGCTGACCAATCGCCCTGCAGGGGCTCGGG
>JAEWJX010000065.1 GCA_023386365.1 Actinomycetes bacterium
GCTCGTAGCGGGCCACCGCCCACTCGACCACGTCGACGAGCGCCGCCGACGCCTTCAGGGCCGCGACAGCGGCATCCGTCTCCGGCCCGGCATCCGCTCCCTCCGGCACCAGGTGACGCAGGGTGCAGGTCTGCACGCCCTCCTCGCCGAGGCTGGGCAGCACATCCGACACGTACGACAGGTACGGCTCGTGCGGACCCACGAACAGCACTCCCCCGCGCCGGTGCCCGAGCCGCGGGTCGGCGTACAGCAGGTAGGCGGTGCGGTGCAGCGCCACGACGGTCTTGCCGGTGCCGGGACCACCGTCGACCACCAACGCACCGCGGGACCCGGCGCGGATGATGGCGTCCTGGTCGGACTGGATCGTCGCCAGCACGTCGCGCATCTGCGGCGACCGGCTCGCGCCGAGGCTGGCGATGAACGCCGACTGGTCGTCGAGCGCGGCGTGCCCCTCTAGGGCGCCCTCGGCGAACACCTCATCCCAGTAGTCGGTGACGTGGCCGCGGGTCCAGCGGTAGCGGCGGCGTTCGACGAGACCCATCGGATGCGCGTGGGTGGCGGCGAAGAACGGCTCGGCGGCGGGTGCACGCCAGTCGATGAGGAGTCGGCGGCCGTTGTCGTCGGCGAGGCTGAGGCGCCCCACGTAGGTGGGTTCGGTGTCGCCTTCGGCGACCATCCGGCCGAGCGTCACGTCGAGTCCGAAGCGCCGCAGCAGGCGCAGGCGGGCGGTGAGCTCGTGCACCTCCAGGTCGCGTTCGAGCACCTCCTGGTTGTTGTCACCGGTTCGCAGACGCGCCTCGTCGAGGCGGGCGGTGAGCGCGACGATCTGCCTGTCGAGGGTGGCGGCGATCGCCGCGAAGTGCTCCTCGTCGCCGGCGATCAACGCCGGGTCGGCTTTCGAGGAGAGCTGCTCGGGAAGGCGGAACGCGCTGAACGTCAAATCATCAACTCCGTGAGGGAACGCAGGGGTGTCGGCCTGAAATCGTCCCACGCGGGTGTCAGATTTTCACCAGGTGGCCGTGCAGTTCCGGGGCATATACTGGCTACGGCCCCGCTGAGATGCGGGGCTTTCGTGTGCGCGCTCAGACCTCTTCGGCGGGCGCCGGGATCGGCTCGGCGGGCAGCTTGCGCACCTTCGCGCGGCGGCGGCGGCGTTCCGGGATCATGGACCGCATCTCCTCCAGCTTGCCGAAGCAGAGCAGACGGTCACCCGCCTCCAGCAGCACGCCCTTGCGGGGGTTCGGGATCACGTTCGTGCCGCGGTGTAGGGTGAGCACGGTGATGTCGCGATCCCACAGGCCGGACTCGCCGATCGTCTTGCCCACGAGGTCCGCGTTGCCGTGCACCAGCAGCTCCGCGACGCCGTAGCCGGTCGACACCGACAGCCGCTGCCGCACGTCGATCTCGGGGAACGCCACCTGGTTGGCGATGTAGTCGATGATGGCGCCCGCCACATCCAGCTGGGTCGCCTCCTCGATGCCCTGCAGCCCGGGCGACGAGTTGACCTCCATCACCAGCGGACCGCTCTCACCCTCGAGCATGTCGACGCCGGCCACCTTCAGCCCCATGATCTGGGCGGAACGCACGGCGGCCTGCTCGTACTCGGGAGTCAGCTCGACCCGCTCGACGGTGCCGCCGCGGTGCACGTTCGACCGGAACTCGTCGCCGCGGGCGGTGCGGCGCATCGCCGCCACCACCCGGTCGCCCACCACGAGGGCGCGGATGTCGCGACCGCGGCTCTCCGACACGAAATGCTGGATGAGCACGTTCTGCTTCGTGGAGTGCAGTGTCTCGATGATCGCCTCCGCGATCTTCACATCCGGCGCGAGGATCACGCCGATGCCCTGCGTGCCCTCCAGCAGCTTGATCACCACGGGCGCACCACCGACCCGCTCGATCGCGGGACGCACATCCGCCCGGTTGCGCACGAACGCGGTCGCCGGCATGCCGATGTTGTGGCGGGACAGGATCTGGGTGGCCCGAAGCTTGTCGCGCGCGTTCGAGATGCCGTTGGCGGTGTTGGGCGTGTACACGTCCATCTGCTCGAACTGGCGCACCACGGCGGTACCGAAGTAGGTGATCGACGCGCCGATGCGGGGCAGCACCGCGTCGTAGTCGCTCAGCTGGCGGCCGCGGTACTGCAGATCCGGTTCCACATCCGACAGGTCGATCGCGAAACGCAGCGTGTTGAGCACCTTCACGTCGTGACCGCGCTGCAGTGCGGCCGTACGGAGACGCTGGGTGGAGTACGCCTGAGGCGCGCGCGAGAGGATCGCCAGTTTCATGAAGTGGGGCCTGCCAAGATGGTGCGGTGAGCGAGCCCACCCATTCAAACACCCTTGCGGGCTGGCGCGAGTGGGTGCAGCTGACGGATGTCGGCGTTCCGTGGATCAAAGCGAAGCTCGACACCGGCGCCCAGACGTCGTCGATCCACGCCTACGACGTGGAAGCCTTCGACCGTGACGGCGCCGCCTGGGTGCGGTTCCGCATCCGGCCGTGGCAGCGGTCCGACGCCGACGAGGTGCAGGTGGAGTGCCCGGTGCTCGACGTGCGGCGGGTGCGCAGTTCGTCGGGGCACGTCGAGGAGCGTTTCGTGGTGTCGATGCGGCTCGTTCTGGTGGGTCACGAGGTCGACGCCGAGGTGACCCTCACCAACCGCGACGCGATGGGCTTCCGCATGCTGGTGGGCCGCGAGGCGCTCAGCCGCGGCTTCGTCGTCGACTCGGCCCGCTCGTTCCTCGGCGACCGGGCGCCGCGCCCGATGCGCCGCCGCAACCGCGGGGCGGCCTAGGCCGTCTCGGCCACCGGCTCCGCGTAGAGCAGCTCGAAGCCTTCGCAGACCACCGGCATCCGCTCGTCGAATCCGCGGTCGTCCTCGGCGTAGCGGGTCCAGAAGTCACGGTGGATCTCGCGCCAGGATGCGAGGGTGCGGTCGTCTTCGCCCTCCGACCGGGCGTGCTCCTCGTCGACCTCGTCGAACGGGACGATGTCGATGCGGGTGGTGCGCAGCAGCGCACGAGGCGTGCCCGCGCCATCCAGGATCACGCTGAGCTCGCCCACCTCCGGCACCGGTTCGCCGCTCGCCTCGAGGTCCCAGAGCGACGACGCGGTGCCTGTCTTGATGCCGTCGAGCACGAGCGCGAGCAGCGAGTCGGCGTGGGCGGGGGTCGCCCCAAACGCCCACGAGATCGGGGTCTCTATGGGCAGATCGGGTACGGCGGCGCGGGCGCGGCGGTAGAAGGCGTCGATCGCGGGGTTCTCCACGGTTCGAGGCTAACCCTGGCGTACGAAAAGCAGGCTGGATCGCGCGTGGCCGCGCGCGAGGCGCAGCGGATGCGGATCCAGCCTGCTTTCGGACCGGCTGAAGTGAAGGTCAGTCGGCGAGGATGAGGTACAGCGCGCGCCGCACCTCGTCGAGCTTCTCGATGGCGGCCTCGCGCTGGGCGTCGCTCGCGGCGTGGTGGAACTGGCCCACCACACCCATCAGCTTGCCCACACTCTGCTGGAACGCGAGTTCCTGCTCGGTGCGCTTAGGGGCCGACGACTCCCACGCGCGGGTGAGTTCGTCGGCCTTCTCCTTCACGTAGGCCTCGCCGGCTTCGGTGAGCGTGAACTCGGTGCGGCGACCCTCGCCGGTGGATGCGATGAGGTCCTCATCGACCAGCTGCTGCAGCGTCGGGTACACCGACCCGGGGCTGGGACGCCAGGTGCCGCCCGTGCGTTCGGCGATGGTCTTGATCAGGCCGTAACCGTTTGAGGGGCCGTCGGAGAGCAGCGACAGGATGACCGCGCGGATGTCTCCGCGGGCGGCGCGACCCTTGCCGCGGCCGCGGGGGCCGCCCCACGGGCCGGGGCCGATTCCGGGGGCGAACTGGCCGAATCCGGAGCCGGGCCCGAACGCGTGGATGCCGTACTCGGCGTGCGGGCCGTGCGCGGCGGGGTTGCGGGGGTCGTGGTGGAAGCGTGCGTGACGCTCGTGGCGTCGGAAGTTGTTGGGGTTCATGATCGAACTCCTTTCGTGATCATGGGTTCGCGGAGTATCGCGATGCGTTAACGATATATCGGAATCTATCGTGGCGCAAAATGCCTCTGGAGTTCGAGTTTTTGTCGGCGTAACGTGTGGCGCATCCGCTGGGGGGTGGACAGACCCCCCTACCTACCCGATGGTGAGGAGGGGACGCATGGAGCCGGCAGGCGCCGTCGACGGCGCTGTCATCAGCAGACGAAACCCCTGGCGTGGCGCCCTCCTCGGTGCCGGCCTGGTCGTCGGTGCCGGACTCCTGGTTCTCTTCGCCCCCGCCCCGGCACACGCCGACGACGGCGACCAGGGTCTCCTCGGCGGGGTGGTCGGCGGACTCACCGATGTGGTCGAGCAGGTGGTCGAGCCCGTCGTCGAACCGCTGCCGTCGCTTCGCGACGTACCGGTCGTCGGCGGAATCGTCGGCCGGGTGGTCGACAGCGAGCCCGTCGGAACGATCACCGAGCCCGTCTCGGGCCTCGTCGACGGCCTTCTCGGCGACACCGTCGCATCCCTTCCCGTCGTCGGAAGCCTGCTCGGCGACCGCCCGGTGGGCGACATCCTCGACCCGGTGGCGGGCACCGTCGACGACACCCTCGGCGACCTCGTCTCCGGACCGCAGATCGGCGTCCCGCCGGTCGTGCCGCAGCCCGCGGCCCCCACGATCCAGCCGGATACCGCGGCAGCCTTCGCGGCTTCCGGCATCCGTTCCGTGGTCCTCCCCGTTCTCGCTCGCGCCGACCAGTTCGGTGTGATCGTGGCCGGCGCCGGGAACTCGCCGCTCGGCGGGTTCGCGAGCGTGCCGGGCGACTCCATGCCCACCTCCACAGTCACCGCGAGCGGCCCGCCTGGTGGCCTGGCCGCTGCGGTGCTCGGCGCCGGTCTCCTCCTGATACTCCTCATGGCACGTGTGCGCCCGGACCTCTTCCGCGCACCCCCGTCGCCGACCTTCGACACCGACTCCTCGCCCGACTGACGAGGAACGCGCTGCCCGTCGCCTCCGGCGACCCCGGCAGACACGTTCCGCCGCGCCCGCCCGGACGCGACGTCAATCGACACGGCAAGGAGCCGGAACCATGAACAAGTACGTATCGCGAGGGCTGTGGACAGTCCTCGTCACCGGGGGCTTCATGGCCCTCGGGGTGGGTGTCGCGAACGCCGACACCGGAACGACCGGAGAAGACGGCATCGCCTCGGGCACCCAGGGGATCCTGGGGATCGAGCTGCCGATCCAGCTGGGCGGCAACGCCATCTCGGTGCTGGGCGACGCCTCCACCGAGGGGTCCTCGTCGAGCGCCCCCGCGGCACCCGCATCCGCCCCGGCGGGGTCGACCGACGGCACCGACTCGGTCGCGGGCGGCAGTCAAGTGCTGGCCGACCTGGGTGTGCCGGTGACGCTGGGTGGCAACGCCATCTCGGTGCTGGGGGATGCCTCCAGCTCGGGTTCGGAGACGGCGCCGGCCGGGTCGGGGGGCTCGGCCGGTGCGCCTTCGGGTGAGACCGGAGGCGAGGACGGGGTGCTCTCGGGCACGCAGCTCCTCGCCGATCTGGGTCTCCCGGTGACGCTCGGCGGCAACGCCATCTCGGTGCTGGGGGATGCGTCGTCTGACGGCGCGAGCACCGCATCCGGTTCGGACGCCGAAAGCGACGCGGAGGGGTCGACGGGCGGAACGGACGGAGTGCTGGGCGGAACGCAGGTGCTTGCCGACCTGGGGATCCCCGTGAACCTGGGTGGCAACGCCATCTCGGTGCTGTGGGATGCGTCAACCGGTGGGTCGGACACGACCACCGCTGGCGTGGACCCGGTCGACCCGGGTGACCCGGTCACTCCGGCCGGTGGCGACCCCGGCGTCAGCCCCGCTGTCGTGACGGTTGCATCCGTCGCCGGAGCGTCCGTGCTGGCCGCGACCGGCGTCGAAGGCGGCCTGACCGCACTCGCCGTCGCGATGCTGCTGCTCGCGGCCGGCGTCGCGCTCCTGTCGCGGGTGGTGATCGCGCGCCGGCGCTGAGCCGACGCACACACTGACGGAGGTCGTGGCCCGGGGGGACCACGGCCTCCGTTCCCGCGCCCGGCAATGTGACCCAGCGTTACCGGCACGGTCGACCTCGTGCCCGAGGGCAGGCACGATGCTTCGGTGACCGACCAGCCCCAGCCGCGCCAGATCCGTTTCAACGCCTTCGACATGAACTGTGTCGCCCACCAGTCGTCGGGCATGTGGAAGCACCCCGATGACCGCTCCGACACGTACAAGGACATCGAGTACTGGACCCACCTCGCGCAGCTACTCGAACGCGGCACCTTCGACGGCATCTTCATCGCGGATGTGCTGGGCACCTACGACGTGTACGGCGGCACCAACGAGGCCGCGATCCGCAACGGCGCGCAGGTGCCGGTGAACGACCCGGTGCTGCTGATCTCGGCGATGGCCGCCGTCACCAAGAACCTCGGCTTCGGGGTGACCGCCGGAACCGCCTACGAGCACCCGTACCCGTTCGCGCGCCGCATGAGCACCCTCGACCACCTCACCAAGGGGCGGGTCGGCTGGAACGTGGTCACCGGCTACCTGCCGAGCGCCGCCCGCAACATGGGGCACGACGACCAGCTGGAGCACGACGACCGCTACGACCAGGCCGACGAGTACCTCGAGGTGCTCTACAAGCTGTGGGAGGGCTCCTGGGAGGACGACGCCGTCGTGCGCGACCGCGAGACCGGCGTGTTCACCAAGCCGGAGAAGGTGCACGAGATCCGCCACTACGGCAAGCACTTCACCGTGCCCGGCATTCACATCTCCGAGCCGTCGCCGCAGCGCTCCCCTGTGATCTACCAGGCGGGCGCATCCCCCCGCGGTGTCGCCTTCGCCGCCGGCAACGCGGAGGCGATCTTCGTGGCCGCCCCCACGAAGGAGGTGCTGAAGGGCACCGTCTCGCGCATCCGCGACGCGCTCGAGGCGGCCGGACGCGACCGCTACTCGGCGCGCATCTACACGCTGCTCACGATCGTCACCGACGAGACCGACGAGAAGGCCCAGGCCAAGTACGAGGACTACCTGCGCTACGCCAGCCCCGAGGGTGCGCTCGTGTTCATGTCGGGATGGATGGGCATCGACCTGTCGACGTACGCCCTCGACGAGCCGGTCGGCAACGTGAAGTCGAACGCCATCCAGTCGGCGGTGCAGAACTACGCCGAGTCGGCGAAGCACGGCAAGGAGTTCACGGTGCGCGACATCGCGATCGACGGTGCCATCGGCGGCCTCGGCCCGACGATCGTCGGCGGCGCCGAGTCGATCGCCGACCAGCTGCAGGAGTGGGTGGAGTTCACCGACGTCGACGGTTTCAACCTGGCGTACGCGATCACCCCCGGCACCTTCGAGGACATCGTCGAGCATGTGATCCCGGTGCTGCGAGCGCGCGGCGCCTACCCGGAGGAGTACGTGCCGGGCACCCTCCGCCACAAGCTGCACGGCGACGGCGACCGTCTCCCCGCCGACCACAAGGGCTCCCGGTACCGCATCGGCGGCGACCTGTCGACGGCGGTCGCCACCACCTCCGAACGCGCCGCGCTCGCCGTCTAGGTCGCTCGAACCGTCAGAAATCGACCCAAAGCGAGCGCAGAAAGGGCGTTTCGCGACGGTTGGGCGCTACCGGCAGTGTGTCAGGGGGCGGCGTGCTCGGAGGCGCCCGCCGCATCCGCCTTCACCGGCACCAGGCGGCGGATGAGGAAGCCCCACCCGAGCGCCACGAAGAACATCAGCACGCCGTAGACCGCACCCGGCAGCGACATCTCGATGCTGCCGATCACGGTCTGGGCGATCACGATCGCGAGCGTCGCATTGTGGATGCCGATCTCGAACGAACTCGCCACCGCCTGTCGCGGCTCCACCCGGAACAGCCGCGGCACGAGGAACCCGATCGCCAGCGACAGCAGGCAGAACACCACCGTGATCACCGCGAGACGGCCGAAGTTCTCCACCAGCAGTGCCCAGTTCGACACGATCGCTCCCACGATCACCACCGCCAGGATGATCATCGACGCGATGCGCACCGGCTTGTCCATACGGGTGGCGAAGTTCGGCTTCCACCAGCGCACCAGCATGCCGGCGATCACCGGCAGCAGCACGATCGCGAACACCTCCACCGCCTTCGCGAACTGCACGCCCAGCTCCTCCTGGTCGGGCAGGAACAGGGCGATCGACAGGTTCGTGATCAGCGGCAGCGTGAACACGGCGATCACCGAGTTCACCGCCGTCAGCGACACGTTGAGCGCCACATCCCCGCGGAACAGGTGGCTGTACAGGTTGGCGGTGGTGCCGCCGGGGGATGCGGCGAGCAGCATCATGCCGACCGCCAGCACCGGCGGCAGCTGGAACAGCACCACCAGCCCGAGGCACACCGCCGGCAGGATGAGCAGCTGGCAGACCAGCGCGATGATCACCGCCTTCGGCTGCTTGGCGACCCGCGCGAAGTCGCCGGGGGTGAGCGAGAGGCCGAGCCCGAACATGATGATGCCGAGGGCGACCGGAAGTCCGATGGAGGTCAACGTTGATCCCATGCCTTGCATCCTGGCGGATTGGCGGGAAACCGTCGAGAAGTGACCGCCGTTCCCGGGGCGCGTGTCGCGCCCGCCGTCTAGCGTCGAGCCATGACCGACACCGTGACCGCACCCGCCCGCACCGACGCCGAACGTGAGGCGGCGATCGCCCACTTCGCCGCGAAGCTGCGCTACGAGACCGACGCATCGGATGTGGCGGAGGCGCTCGCGGCCGGCGAGCGGATCGCACTGGTCGACACCCGCAGCCACGACGCGTGGCACCAGGGGCACGCGGTGGGCGCGCTGCACATGCCGCGCCTGCAGGTGGCCGACCGGGCGCAGGTCGAGATCCCGCCGGGCACCCCGGTGGTGGTCTACTGCTGGAGCCCCGGATGCAACGGCGCCGACAAGGCGGCCCTCGAGTTCGCGAAGCTCGGCTACGACGTGAAGCTGATGATCGGCGGGTTCGAGTACTGGGCGCGCGAAGGCTACGCGGTGGAGGACGACAACGGTCCGGTGATCCGCGGGGTGGATGCGCTGGTCGGGCCGGTGGCCTCCGCCGACTGCGGCTGCTGACACGCGCGCGCAACCCCCTCGACCCGGAGGGGCGGCGGGCGTAGCGTTCCCGACATGGCCCGCATCGCATCCGTCGCGCCTGTGCTGCCGGACCACGTGTCGAGCCAGTCGGACATCGCCGCCGAGTTGGGCGCGCTCGTCACCCCCGAGCCGTCGCAGCGGGCTGTGCTGCAACGCTTCCACGCGGCGAGCGGCATCAGCTTCCGCCACACGGTGCTGCCGCTGGAGGCCTACCGCGACCTGGGCGACTTCGGCGCCGCGAACGACATCTGGATCCGCGAAGGCACACGTCTCGCGGCCGTCGCCCTCGAGCGGGCCCTCGCGGATGCGGGGCTCACCGGCGCCGACGTCGACTACCTCTTCTTCACCTCGGTGACCGGCATCGCGGCGCCGTCGATCGACGCGCTGCTGGTGCCGATCGCGGGACTCCGCGATGACGTGAAACGGGTGCCGTCGTTCGGGCTCGGCTGTGTGGCCGGCGCCGCCGGACTCGCCCGGGTGGCCGACTACCTCGAGGGTCACCCCGACGAGGTGGGCGTGCTGGTGTCGGTGGAACTCTGCTCGCTCACCCTGCAACGCGACGACGCGTCCGTCGGGAACCTGGTGGCGAGCGGGCTCTTCGGCGACGGCGTCGCCGCCGTGGTGCTGGTGGGCGACCGGCGTGCGGAGGCGCTCGCCGCATCCGGACGCGCCCCCAGTCCGCGGGTGGTCGGCAGCCGCAGCGCCCTCTACCCGCACAGCGAAGGCGCCATCGGCTGGGACATCGGCCTCACCGGTTTCAAGATCGTGCTCACCGCCGACGTGCCGGACGCGATCGAGGCGAACATCGCCTCCGGGGTCGACGGTCTGCTCGCCGAGCACGGGATGACACGCGACGACGTCGACGTGTGGGTGGCGCACCCGGGTGGGCCGAAGGTGATCGACGCGTTCGCGCGCGGGCTGGGGTTGTCGGATGCGGCGCTCGCCGCCAGTCGCGCATCGCTCGACCGGGTCGGCAACCTGTCGAGCGCCTCCGTGCTGCACCTGCTGGCGGAGGAGTTCGACCAGCCGCCGGGAAGTCGGGGAGTGCTGTTCGCCCTCGGCCCCGGGGTGACCAGTGAGTACGTGCTGCTGGAGTGGCCGTGATCGCGTACACGGTTCTGGTGCTGCTGACCGGTGTGGAGCGCATCGTCGAACTGGTGATCTCGAAACGCAACGCCGCGTGGGCGTTCGCGCGCGGCGGGGTCGAGTCGGGGCGCGGGCACTTCCCGGCGATGGTGCTGCTGCACACCAGCCTGCTGCTGGGCTGCCTCGCCGAGGTGTGGCTGCTCGACCGGCCGTTCCTGCCGTGGCTGGGCTGGCCGATGCTGGTGGTCAGCCTGCTCTGTCAGGCGGGACGCTATTGGGTGATCTGGTCGCTCGGACACCAGTGGAACACGCGCGTGATCGTGGTGCCCGGCATGCCGCTCGTGCGTCGCGGGCCGTACCGGTGGCCGTGGCTGCGGCACCCGAACTACTGGATCGTCGCCATCGAAGGCGTCGCGCTGCCCCTCGTGCACACCGCCTGGATCACGGCGCTCGTGTTCACCGTGCTGAACGCGGTGCTGCTGCTGCGGTTCCGCATCCCTGCCGAGGAGCGGGCGCTCCAGGCGGCGGCACCGGATGCGGACCGGACGACGTGATCGACGCCGAGCTGATCGTGGTCGGCGGGGGACCTGTCGGCCTCGCGGCCGCGATCGAAGCCCGGATGGCGGGCCTCGACGCGCTCGTCGTCGAACCCCGCGACGGGGTCATCGACAAGGCGTGCGGCGAAGGCGTGATGCCGGGGGCGCGCGACGCGCTCGACCGGCTGGGTGTGGTGGCCGCATCCGCCCCGATCGCCGGCATCGACTACCGCGACGGCCGCCACTCGGTGCAGCACCGGTTCGCGGGCGGACCCGGCCACGGCATCCGGCGCACCACCCTGCACGCGGCGTTGCGGGCACGCGCCGAGGATCTGGGGGTGCGGTGGGTGCACGCGAAGGTGGTCGCCGTGGAGTCCGCCGAGCAGGGCGTGGTGGTGACGCTCGACTCGGGCGAGCGCCTGCGTGCCGAGTGGCTGGTGGCGGCCGACGGCCTGCACTCGACGGTGGCGCGCGCCGTCGGGCTGGCGCTGCCCGAACCGAAGGCGCGGCGACGCTACGGCCAGCGACGCCACTACCGGCTCCCCCACTGGACGGACCTCGTCGAGGTGCACTGGACCCCCGTCGGTGAGCTGTACGTCACCCCCCTCGCCGACGATGTCGTGGGGGTGGCGCTGCTCGCCCGACGCGGGGTGCACTACGACGACGCGCTCGCCGCATCCGGCGAACTCGCCGAACGACTCGAGGGTGCGGATGCGGTGAGCCAGCTGCGCGGTGCCGGCCCGTTCCGGCAGCGCACCCGCGCCCGCACCTCGGGTCGCGTGCTGCTGGCGGGTGATGCGTCCGGCTACGTCGACGCGCTCACCGCGGAAGGTCTGCGGATCGGGTTCGAGCAGGCGCAGCACGCGGTCGCTGCGGTGCGCGCCGGCGACCCGGCCGGCTACGAGCGGGCGTGGGAGCGCACCACCCGCGACTTCCGGGTGCTCACCGAACGACTCGTGCGGGCGGCGGAATCGCCTGCGCGCGGGTTGATCGTGCCGACCGCGGCCCGGTTCCCGAGCATGTTCGCGCGCGCCGTGGAGCGCATCGCGCGCTAGACGCCCAGCTCGCCGCGCAGTTCCTCGGCGGTCGCCGCGATCAGCAGCGCCTCATCCGCCTCGTCCGGGGTGCCGTACCCCCACGACACGAAGATGGTGGGCACGTCGTGCTCGGCCGCCCCCTCGACGTCGTGGATGCGGTCGCCCACCATCACCACGTTCGACAGGTCGGCGCCGTCGGCGGCGAGGCGGCGCAGCGCCTCCTCCACCACATCCGCCTTCTTGCTGCGCACCTCGTCTTCGCTGGCGCCGGTGATCTCGGTGAAGCAGTCGGCGACGCCCAGGTCTTCGAGGATCAGTTTCGCCAGCGACTCCGGCTTCGAGGTGGCCAACGACAGCGGGACCCCCGCCGCCCGGATCGCGCGGAGCACGTCGAGCACCCCCGGGTAGGCGGTGGCGTCGAACACGCCCTCGGCGGCGTACTTCTCGCGGTACACGGCGAGGGCGTACCGCGACTCGTCCTCGTCGAGGTGGCCGTAGTCGCGGAAGCTGTCGAGGATCGGCGGACCCACCCAGCGCAGCAGCTCGGCCGGCGTCTGCTGCGGCAGACCCAGCTGGGCGAGCGTGTAGTCGAGGGTGGAGGTGATGCCGGGGGCCGAGTCGACGATGGTGCCGTCGAGGTCGAACAGCACGGCGCTGAAGCGGGGAGTCATGCGGGCGTCTCGGATCTCAGAACAGCCGCGAGTGGCCGGTCTCGAGGCCGCGCATCGCGTCGTAGTCGAGCACGAGGCAGCGGATGCCGCGGTCCTCGGCGAGCGTGCGGGCCTGCGGCTTGATCTCCTGGGCGGCGAACACCCCCGACACCGGGGCGAGCAGCGGGTCGCGGTTCATCAGCTCCAGGTAGCGGGTGAGCTGCTCCACGCCGTCGATGTCTCCGCGGCGCTTGATCTCCACGGCGACGGATGCGCCGTCCGCGTCTTTCGCGAGGATGTCGACCGGGCCGATGGCAGTCATGTACTCGCGTCGCACGAGCGTGTGCCCGTCGCCGAGCAGCTCGATCTGCTCCGCGAGGAGGCGCTGCAGGTCGGCCTCCACGCCGTCCTTCTGCAGGCCCGGGTCGATGCCCAGCTCGTGGCTGGAGTCGTGGATGATCTCGTGGATTGAGATCACCAGGATGTCGGCCGTCTTCGCGTTCGCCACCCGCCACAGTTCGACGACGCCCGCGGACGCGCGCTCCTCATCCACCTCGTCGAGGGTGAACGTGGTGGGCGGGCTCATCCAGTTGAGCGGCTTGTAGCTGAGCGAGTCGGAGTGCACCAGCACCGACCCGTCGGCCTTCACGACGAGAAGCCGTGTGGCGAGGGGCAGGTGGGCCGACAGGCGTCCCGCGTAATCAACCGAACACCGGGCCACCACGAGACGCACCCGACGAGTCTATTCAGGCGGGGGCGGACCCTGAGGCGCGCGCCGCCTTGCACTCGTCGGCGATCAGTTTGCGCAGGGCTTTCGCGGCGCGGCGATCCGCCGGGGTGACGACCCCGCGTTTCGTGACGCCGATGAGCAGGGGCTCCCAGCGCGCGTCGTCGAGGCCGTCGAGGGTGACGATGCCGTCGGCGGCGCGGGCGAGATGCTCGCTCAGCTCGTGGGCGTTCGGGATGCGGGGGGTGGGTGTCTGCAGGGTGGACATGGGTATCGGGCCTTTCCGCGGGTCGGGTCGCCCGCGAAGTATCCGAACCTTACGGCCGTGCCGGGGTGGACCGGCAGCCCGTTAACGGGGACAGACAGACCGTCCTAGGCGTCGGCGGCGGCGAGCTGCCCGCAGGCTCCGTCGATCTCCTTGCCGCGGGTGTCGCGGAGGGTCGTGGGGATGCCGGCCGCTTCGAGCCGTGCAATGAACTCGCGTGTGACGTCCGGCTCGGACGAGGTCCAGATGGAGCCGGGCGTCGGGTTCAGGGGGATCGGGTTCACATGCACCCAGCCGTGGCCGCGCTCGTTGAGCTTCTGCGCCAGAAGCTCGGCGCGCCACGCGTGGTCGTTCATGTCCTTGATGAGGGCGTACTCGATCGATACCCGGCGGCCGGTCTTCTCGAAGTAGTGGCGGGCGGCGTCGAGGGCCTCGTCGACCTTCCAGCGCGAGTTCACCGGGATCAGCTCGTCGCGCAGCACGTCGTCGGGGGCGTGCAGGCTGAGGGCGAAGGTGAGGGGCAGGTCTTCGTCGGCGAGCTTGCGGATGGCGGGAGCGAGGCCCACCGACGACACCGTGATCTGGCGGGCCGACATTCCCAGCCCGGTGGGCTGCGGGGCGACCATCGTGCGCACCGCCTTCATCAGCCGGTTGTAGTTGGCGAGCGGTTCGCCCATCCCCATGAACACGATGTTGGTGACTCGCGGGGCATCGTGGCCGCCGTCGCGGCGGAGCCCGCCCAGCTCACCGGCGGCGATCGCCCGGTTGGCGGCCACCACCTGGTCGACGATCTCCGCCGCCGACATGTTGCGGGTGAGCCCCGCCTGGCCGGTGGCGCAGAACGGGCAGTTCATGCCGCATCCGGCCTGGCTCGACACGCAGAGCGTGACGCGGCCGGGGTAGCGCATCAGCACCGACTCCACGAGGGCGCCGTCGAAGAGGCGCCACAGGAACTTGATCGTCTCGCCGCCGTCGGTGCGCAGGCGCCGCACCTCGGTGAGCAGCGGCGGCATGACCGCCTTCACGAGCTCGTCGCGACCGTCCACCGGCAGATCGGTCATCTGGGCCGGGTCGGTCGTGTAGTGGCTGTAGTAGTGGGTGGCGAGTTGCTTGGCGCGGTAGGCGGGGTGCCCGAGTTCGACGACTTTCGCCTTCAGCTCGTCGGCACTCAGGTCGGCGAGGTGGGTGGGCGGCTGCGTGCGCCGAGGGGACGCGAACTGAAGCTTGGGTCGGCCGTCTGCTTCGACTGCCTGCGTCCAGCCTTCGGTCTTCGGCCTGACCTGCCGTATCTCGCTCACCGGTCGATTGTCGCAGGTGCGGCTGGGGGTGCGCCCATCCATCGGGTGCCGAGGGCGCGCGCGCCCAGGGTGAGGGCGCGGATGCCGTAGAAGCCGATGCAGTACGCCAGCTGGATGGCGACCACGGCTTGCACGGTGCCGGTCGCGCTCTGCGCCGCCCACCACAGCAGCGGCAGGTAGACGACGAGGTTCACGAGCCCCGCGAAGGCCAGGTAGCGGCCGTCGGCGGCACCGATCAGCACCCCGTCGAGCACGAACACCACCGCGCCGAGCGGCATGGTCGCCGCAACCACCCACGCGCCGGGTGTGACCGCCTCGATCACCCCCGCATCCGACGAGAACACGGCACCGAGCCACGGCGCCACCACGGCGAGCAGCGCGCCGAGCACCAGCCCCGATCCGATGCCCCACAGCAGCAGACGCCGAACTGTCGCGCGCACGTCGTCGCGGGTACCTGCGCCGAGGTCGAAGCCGATCATCGCCTGCGCGGCGATCGCGAACGCGTCGAGCGCCAACGCGAACAGGAACGTCAGCTGGAACAGCACCTGCGTGGATGCGAGGGTCACCGTGCCGAGGCCGGTCGCCGCGACGGTGGTGGCGACCAGCGCGACCCGCAGCGTGACGGTGCGCAGCAGCATCCACGACCCGGCGCGGGCGGCGGATGCGACCCCCGGCAGCCCGGGGCGCACGCTCGCGTGCTCGCGGCGGGCGTGGCGCAGGGCGATCGCGATGCAGGCGACCGCCATGCCCCACTGCGCGAGAACGGTGCCGATGGCGGAGCCGGCGATGCCCCACCCGGCGCCGTAGATGAGCAGCGCGTTGAGCGCGGCGTTGGCGGCGAAGCCCGCGACGGCGACGATGAGCGGGGTGCGGGTGTCTTGCAGGCCGCGGAAGAGTCCGGTGGCGGCGATGACCGCCAGCATCGCCGGGATGCCGGCCGAGGAAATCGCCAAGTAGAGGGCGGCGAGATCGGTGACCTCGGGACTTGCGCCGAAGGCGGCGGCCAACGGATGGGCGACGAACGGTCCGATGACCGCCAGCACGAGGCCGAGCGCGAGGGCGAGCCAGATGCCGTCGACGCCGGCGTGGACGGCCCCCGCCCGGTCGCCCGCACCGAGGAGGCGAGCCACGGCGGGCGTGGTCGCGTAGGCGAGGAAGACCAGCAGGCCGATCGTGGTGCCGAGCACCGTGGAGGCGATGCCGAGCGCGGCGAGCGGCTCGACGCCGAGGTGTCCGACGAGGGCGGTGTCTGTGGCCAGGAACAGCGGCTCGGCGACGAGCGCGCCGAGGGCCGGGACGGCCAGCCCCAGGATCCGCCGGTCGATCGCGCGCATCCGTCCACGGTATCCGCCGTGTCCGACCACCGGCGGCGCGGTCGGACCCGGAAAGTGACGGCCGGACCCGGGTGCAACCGGGTCCGAGCGCAACTAGCTGGAGCTAGCTCATCGACTCGGAGGCGGAGGGCTCGGATGCCGGGGTCGGGGCACCGGGGCGCGCCGACTTGGGCTCGCGCGCGGCGGGCGCCGCGAGGGTCGCCAGCACGATCAGCACGAAGACGATGAGCAGCGCGTTCATGAGGCCGACCCGCTCCCCGACCAGACCGATGAGTGGCGGCCCGACGAGGAACGCGCAGTACCCGACGGTGGCGACGGCCGAGACGCGGGCGGCGGCGCGCGCCGGGTCGTCGGCGGCGGCCGACATCGCGACCGGGAACCCGAGCGAGGCACCGAGTCCCCACAGGATGATGCCGAGCACGGCCACCGGGATGATCGGCACGAAGATCACGAGGGCGAGGCCGATCGCGGCGGCACCGCCGGTGATCCACAGCACCGGGACGCGGCCGAAGCGGTCGATGAGCGGCCCGCCGACGATGCGGCCCACCATCATCGCGGCGGTGAAGAGGGTGAACAGGGCGGCCGCCTGACCGTTCTCGAGCCCGCGTTCGTCGACCAGCGAGAGGGCGAGCCAGTCGTTGGCCGACCCTTCGGTGAACGCCATGCCGAGGGCGATGAGGCCGATGGCGAGGGTGCGCGGTTCGAGCCAGATGCCCATCCGGTCGCGGAACGACACATGGGCGACCTCTTCGCCGGTGTCGGCGTGGGTGGCGACGCGGGGGATGGCGCGCGGCACGATGAGCGCGCCGAGCAGCAGCAGCACGGCCATACCGATGCCGTGGAACGCGATGTCGATGTGCGCGAAGACGAGGGCGGTGCCGATCGTGGTGCCGACGACCATGCCGGCGCTCCAGCTGGCGTGGAACAGCGGCATGATCGTCTTGCCGATGGCCTTCTCGACGGCGGCGCCTTCGACGTTCATGGCGACGTCGCAGATGGCGCTGCCGAATCCGTACAGGGCCATCGCCGCCACGACGACGCCGAACGAGCCGAGCACGGAGGTGCCGATCCCGATCCCGACGAGGGCCACCGCGCAGATGGTGAGGGTGACGGCGATGGTGCGGCGCCCGCCGAACCACTGGATGACGTGGCTGGCGAGCAGCAGGCCGATGATGGAGCCGACCGAGACGCCCAGGATCAGGTAGCCGACGAACGATGTCGTCAGTTCGAGGTGGTCGCGGATGCTGGGGATGCGGATCGCCCAGGTGGCGGCGCCGAGGCCGTTGAGGGCGAAGATCGCGAACACGGCGTTGCGCCAGGCGGTCGCGTGGGCGGGGCGGGTGGGTGTCGTCATGGTGCGGTCCGTGAGTGGTTCTGGGGCTGGGGCCGGAAGCGGTATCGAATCGATTCGATCGAATCGTTTCGAGTAGACTAGCGCGCGATGTCCGAGCCCGCAAACGTCCGCCCCACGCTCGCCGCCGTCGCGGCCCGAGCCGGCGTGTCCGCGTCGACCGCGTCGCTCGTGTTCAGCGGCGCAGGTCCCGTGGCGGAAGCGACGCGTGCTCGGGTGCTGGAGGCCGCCGCCGCCCTCGACTACGCGGGCCCTGATCCGACCGCCCGCTCGCTGCGCCGCGGCCGCACCGGCGTGATCGGCGTCGTCACCGAGGACCGCCTCGGCGAAGCCTTCCGCGACCCCATCAACCTGGCGCTGCTCGACGGGCTCGGCGAGGAACTCGCCGACGAAGGCTTCGGCCTGCTGGTGTTGCCGTGGTCGGGCAAGGAGGGGGTCGACCTGGCGGCCGCCCCCATGGATGCCGCGATCCTCTTGGGCTGTTCCGCCGACCTGGCGCGTTCGGTGGAGGCGCTGCAGCGCCGCCGCATCCCGCTGGTGGCGATCGAGGCGCCGCCGCTGCCCGGCGTCGTGTCGATCGACCTCGACAACGCCGACGCCACCACCCGCGGTGCCCGGATGCTACACGACCTCGGACACGAGCGTGTCGCCCTGGTGACGCTCCCCCTCGACCTCCCCCGCACGCGCGGGCCGCTCACCCCCGAGCGCGAGGCCGCCGCCACAGCCTTCACCGCATCCGAACGCATCCGTGGTGCGCGCGAGGTGTACCCGGATGCGGGGGGCGTCTCGGCCGCGGGCAGCAGCGTCGGCGAGGGTTACCTCGCCGGGCAGGCACTGCTCGACGTGCCCGCCGACGCCCGCCCGACGGCGATCATCGCGCAGAGCGACCTGCTGGCCGCCGGCGTGATCCGCGCCGCCGAGGAGGTGGGCATCGACGTACCCGAGCAGTTGAGCGTGCTCGGATTCGACGGCGTGCGGCTCGAAGGCGTGACCGCCCACACGCTGACCACTCTCGTGCAGCCGGCCGTCGAGAAGGGCCGGATCGCGGGTCGGGCCGTGCGCGAGGCGCTCGCCGGCGACGCCCCCGCCGACGTCTCGCTCACCTCCGAGATCCGCGTCGGCAACACGACCGGACCCGCATCCACGAAGGCGTGAACGCGGCGTAGCATCACCGCCGTGACCACCGTGATCGAGGCGCAGAGCCTCACCAAGCGTTTCGGTCGGACCCTCGCCCTCGACGGCCTCGACCTCACCGTCTCCGAAGGCGAGGTGCACGGATTCCTCGGCCCGAACGGCGCCGGGAAGTCCACCACCATCCGTGTGCTGCTCGGTCTGCTCCGCGCGAACGGCGGCACCGCCGCGGTGCTCGGCCGCGACCCGTGGAAGGACGCCGTCACCATCCACCGCGACGTGGCCTACGTCCCAGGCGACGTGACCCTCTGGCCGAACCTCTCCGGCGGCGAGACCATCGACTACCTGACCCGCCTGCGGGGCGGTGCGGATGCCGCCCTCCGGTCGCGGCTCATCGACGCGTTCCAGTTCGACCCGCGCAAGAAGGGCCGCGGCTACTCGAAAGGCAACCGCCAGAAGGTGGCGCTGGTGGCCGCATTCGCCGGCCCGGCGAAGCTGTACATCTTCGACGAACCGACGAGCGGCCTCGACCCGGTGATGGAGTCGGTGTTCCGCGCCGAGGTGGAGCGGGTGCAGCGCGAGGGTGCGACCGTGCTGCTGTCGAGCCACATCCTGAGCGAGGTGGAGCAGCTGTGCGACCGCATCACGATCGTGCGCGCCGGCCGCGCCGTCGAGTCGGGTTCGCTCGACGAGCTGCGGCACCTCACCCGCACCAGCTTCCGTGTCGCCACCGGCGCGAACCTCGCCCGGGTGGCGGCGCTGCCGGGCGTGCACGACGCCCGCGAGGAGGCAGGCCACCTGGTGTTCGATGTCGACGGCGGCGAGCTCGAGCATGTGCTCACCGCCCTCACCCGGGAGGGTGTCTCCGCGTTGACCGCCACTCCCCCGAGCCTGGAGGAGCTCTTCCTGCGCCACTACGGCGACCGCATCGAGGGTTCGGCCTGATGTTCGCCGTCCTGCGCCAGCAGCTGCGGCGCGACCGCATCATCCTGCCGATCTGGGTGCTCGGCACGGCCGCTCTGCTCACCGTGTCGGCGTCGTCGGTGGTGAGCGAGTACGGGGATGCGGAGGGCCGCACCCAGATCCTCACCATCGCGCTCGCGACGCCCGCGCTGCTGGCGCTCCGAGGCATCCCGAACGGCGACAGCCTGGGGTCGGCGGTCCACTTCCAGTCGTTCGCCTTCCTGGCGGTGACGATCGGGCTGATGAACGTGTTCCTCGCCACCCGGCACGGGCGGGCGGATGAGGAGAAAGGCCGCCGCGAACTTCTGCTGGCTGCGCCGATCTCGCGGCTGACACCCGCGACCGCCGCGCTGGTGCTGGCGCTCGTCGCGAACGCGGTGTTCGCCGTGCTGGCGACGCTCGGCTACCTGTCGGCTGGCCTCCCCGCGGACGGCGCGGTACTGAGCGCCACCGCGCTCGCCATCACGGGCCTCGCCTTCTACGGCGTGGGTGCGCTCGCGGGGGAACTCACCGCCACCACACGGGCGGCGAGCGGCATCGGCGTGGTGCTCGTGCTCGCGGCGTACGCCCTCCGAGCCGCCGGCGATGCGCTCGGCACCGCGGATGTCGAGAAGCTGACCCTCGACCCCGCCTGGCCCAGCGCGCTCAGCCCCATCGGGTGGGGTCAGCAGACGCTCGCATTCACCGAGAACCGCTGGTGGCCGGTCGCGGCGATCGGTGCGCTCGCGGCGGTGCTGATCGCGGCGGCGCTGGTGGTGCATTCGCGGCGGGAACTGGGCGCGAGCCTCCTCGCCGAGAGGCAGGGGCCGGCGACCGCGCGACCCGCGCTGCGGGGTGTGTTCGGCCTCGCCTGGCGTCTCCAGTGGCCGACGTTGCTGGCCTGGACGTTCGGCTCGGCCCTGCTCGGCCTCGCCCTCGGCTCCCTCGTCACCGCGGTTTCGCAACTCGACTTCGCCGACAACCCGCAGATCGCGGCCCTCCTGCAGAGCCTCGGTCACACCGACCAGACGGATGTGGCGCGTGCCCTCATCCCGGCGCTCATGGTGATCGTCGGCTCGGTCGCGGCGGCCGCGGGGGTTCAGGCGGTACTCCGGGCGCGCGAGGAGGAGTCGGCCGGACGCGCCGAGACGATCCTCGCCTCGCCCGTCTCGCGGATCGGGTGGCTGCTGGCGTTCGCGGCGGTCGGCGCGGTGACGGTGGCTGCCGTGCTGCTCGCGACGGGACTCGCGTCGGCGGCCGGCTTCGCCGCGTCCGGGTCGGACGACTTCGCGTGGCTGTCGCTCGGCCAGTGCCTGGTGCAGGCGCCGGCCGCGCTCGTGTTCGTCGCGGTGACGGCGCTCGTGTTCGGCGTCGTGCCGCGGGCGGCGACGGGACTCGCGTGGGGTCTGTTCGGTGCGGGCGTGGTGGTCGGCTACTTCGGGCAGATGCTGCAGCTCCCCGAATGGCTGCAGAAGCTGAGCCCGCTCGTGCATGTGCCCGAACTGCCCACCGACGACTGGTGGCCCACCGTGGCGCTCGCGGCGGTCGCGCTCGCCCTCACGGCGCTCGCCGTGATCGCGTTCCGTCGGCGCGACCTCACGAGCTGAGGGCGTTGAGTAGTCGGCTCCGGACTACTCAAGTTCGTCGGCGGGACCACTGCATTCGCTCGGGATCGACGTTCGCCGCACCGTTGTGCTGCATAACGTTTGGCGGTCATCTAGAGAGGACTGTCGCTGATGCCCGAACACCGCATCGAACCACCCACCCGCGAGGTCGGAGCTGCTCCGCCAGCGGATGCACCCCGTCGTCGCGGTCGTCGGCGGCGTCAGCATCGGTGCGCCGCCCGCGTCGCGGTCGTCGTGCTCTCCGCCCTTCTCGCGCTCGTGCTCGGGGTGGACGTATGTCTCCTCTGGCAGACCTGACCGCAGGTTGCCGTCAGCCGCGCGCGGCGAGCCGGTCGAACGCGGCGTCGAGTTCCGCATCCACCGTCTGGCGCGACGCATCCGCGAGGTACCAGTCGGCGATCTCTCGGGCGCCCTCCGAGAACGGGGTCGTCGCCACCCAGCCGGGCACCAGCTGCTTGATGCGGGTGGTGTCGAACAGCACCGAGTGCGCCTTGTCGCCGATGAGACCGGGGCCCAGCTCGGGGATCTCGCGGGCGATGGTGTCGGATGCGACGTGCACGATGTTCGCCTCCACGCCGAGGGCGCGCGCGAGCTGGCGGGTGATCTCGTCCCAGGTGAGCGACTCGTCGCCGATGATGTGCACCGGTCCGCCGATGGCGTGCGGGTTGCCGAAGAGGCCCACGAATGCTCGGGCGAAGTCGCGGGCGTGGGTGAGGCTCCACCAGCTGGTGCCGTCACCGTGCACGATCACCGGCTTGCCGTCGAGCAGTCGCTGCAGGGTGGTCCAGCCGCCCTCCAACGGGATGAGGGTGGCGTCGTAGGTGTGCGAGGGCCGCACGATGGTGATCGGGAAGCCGCTGTCGCGGTACGCCCGCACCAGTACGTCTTCGCTGGCGATCTTGTCGCGCGAGTACTGCCAGTACGGGTTGTACAGCGGGGTCGCCTCCACGATGGGGGTCTGGGCGATCGGCTTCTGGTACGCGGATGCCGACGAGATGTAGATGTACTGGCCGGTGCGTCCGCCGAAGAGGGCCACATCCGCCTCCACCTGTGACGGCAGGAAGGAGCGGAAGTTGGCGACCACGTCGAACTCGCGGGAGCCGACGGCGGCGGCGATCGACGCCGGGTCGTCGGCGTCTCCGATGATCGTCTCGGCGCCGTCGACCGGCGGGCGGGTCGTCGAGACCCCGCGGTTGAGCAACGTGACCTCATAGCCGCGCTCCACCGCCAGCCGCGAGACCGAGGAGCTGATGATGCCGTTGCCGCCGATGATGAGAAGCTTCTGCGCTGCCATTCCGCGAGTCTACGGACGGGGTCCGGCATAGGCTGGCACGCATGACCGACGCCGCTCCCGCCGCCCCCGTCGACGCGAACCCGGGCACCGCATCCGGTATCGCCCTCGGCGAGCTCGATTCCGCCGTGCGCCCCCAGGACGACCTGTTCCGGCACGTGAACGGCAAGTGGATCGAGCGCACCGAGATCCCCAGCGACAAGGCGCGCTACGGCTCGTTCTACCTCCTGGCGGAGGCGGCCGAGCGGGCCGTGCGCGACATCATCGTCGAGGCGCAGCAGGCCGACCCCGGCACCGAGGAGCGCAAGCTGGGCGACCTGTACGCGAGCTTCATGGATGAGGAGCGCATCGAGGCGCTCGGGTGGGAGCCGCTGCGAGCCGAGCTGGCGTCCGTCGCCGGCCTCACCGACGTGCCCTCGTTCCTGCACGCGCTGGGCGCTTTCGAGCGGGCCGGCGTGGGCGGTTTCTTCGCCGCGTTCGTCGACAACGACCCGGGCGACCCGGAACGGTACCTGGTGTTCCTGGAGCAGGCGGGCCTCGGCCTGCCCGACGAGTCGTACTACCGCGAAGAGAAGTTCGCCGACATCCGCGAGGCGTACGTGGCCTACCTGGAGCGGATGCTGACCCTCGCCGGGTTCGACAAGGGCGCGAAGCGCGCGGCCCGCATCCTCGAGCTGGAGACGGCGCTCGCCTCCCACCACTGGGACAACGTGCGCACCCGCGACAGCCAGGCCACCTACAACCCGATGTCGGGCGCCGAGTTCGCCTCCCTCGCCGGCGCCGTCGACCTCGGCCCGTGGTTCGCCGGCCTCGACGCCCCAGCCGGCGTCTTCGACACGGTGGTGGTGCGGGAGCCGAGTTTCGTGGAGGGTGTCGCGGCCCTGCTCACCGACGACCACCTGCAGGCGTGGCGCGACTGGCTGCGGTTCCAGCTGATCCGGTCGGTGGCGCCGTACCTGCACGCCGAAGTCGTGGAGACGAACTTCGCCTTCTACGGCAAGACCCTCACCGGCACCCCCGAGCTGCGTGCCCGCTGGAAGCGCGGCGTCTCGCTCGTGGAGGGTTCGCTCGGCGAGGCCGTCGGCAAGGTGTACGTGGAGCGGCACTTCAGCCCCGACGCGAAGACCGCGATGGATGAGCTGGTGGACTACCTCGTGCAGGCGTACCGGCAGTCCATTGAGACGCTCGACTGGATGACCGACGAGACGCGTCAGCGCGCTCTCGAGAAGCTCGGCAAGTTCACCCCCAAGATCGGCTACCCGGTGAAGTGGCGCGACTACTCCACCCTCGCGATCGACGCATCCGACCTGATCGGCAACGTGCGCGCCACCAGCGCGTTCGAGTTCGCCCGCGAGCTGGGCAAGATCGGCAAGCCGATCGACCGCGACGAATGGTTCATGACGCCGCAGACCATCAACGCGTACTACAACCCCGGGTTCAACGAGATCGTGTTCCCGGCGGCGATCCTGCAGTACCCGTTCTTCGATGAGAACCGGGATGCGGCCGCCAACTACGGCGCGATCGGTGCCGTGATCGGGCACGAGATCGGGCACGGTTTCGACGACCAGGGTTCGCGGTTCGACGGCGACGGCAAGCTCACCGACTGGTGGACGGAAGCCGACCGGGCCGCGTTCGAGGAACGCACCTCGAAGCTGATCGCCCAGTACGACGCCCTCGAGCCGGCGCAGCTGCCCGGCAACCACGTGAACGGCGCGCTCACCATCGGCGAGAACATCGGCGACCTCGGCGGGCTCGGCATCGCGTGGAAGGCGTACCTGCTGTCGCTCGGCGGGGAGGAACCCCCCGTCGTCGACGGCCTCACCGGCGCGGAGCGTTTCTTCCTCAGCTGGGCGCAGGCCTGGCAGATCAAGCTGCGCGACGAAGAGGCGCTGCGGCTGCTGTCGATCGACCCGCATTCGCCGAACGAGTTCCGCTGCAACCAGATCGTCCGTAACATCGAAGCGTTCGCGTCGGCGTTCGGATTGACGCCCGACGATGCTCTCTGGCTTGCTCCCGAAGACAGGGTCACCATTTGGTAGAAACTCCCGTGCTCAGCGGTCGCCGAGCGCGCGTGCCTGCTGCACGTGCGCCTCAGCACCGCGCCGAGCATCGGGAGCCCAGCTTCACCGGGTCGTTCAACGCCCTCGGTGAGCTGGCCTACAGCGGCGCCCAGGTGTCGGCATCCGTCATCGACCTCGACTCGGATCAGCGCATCCTGTCGATCGACGACCGCATCGTGCTGCCCACCGCATCCGTCGGCAAGATCCTGCTGCTCATCGAGGTGTCGGCCCGGCTGAGTGAGCAGGGTGCGCCGGCGATCGAGGTGCTCGACAAGACGTCGAAGGACCTGGTGGGCGACTCGGGTCTGTGGCGTCACCTGCAGGCGCGGTCGCTGCCGCTCGCCGATGTGGCCACTCTGGTGGGGGCCACGAGCGACAACCTCGCCACCAACGTGCTGCTGCGCGAGGTGGGGCTGGATGCGGTGCGTGAGCGCACCGAGAATCTGGGCCTGCTGCGCACCGCCCTGCTCGACCTGGTGCGCGACACCCGCGGACCGGACGACGCCCCCCAGCTCTCCGTCGGCTCGACCGCCGAACTGGCGTGGCTGTTCTCGGCCCTCGCCCGCGGCAAGGTGGTCGACTCGCTCACCTCGTCGCGTGTGCTCGGGTGGCTGTCGCTCAACACCGACCTGTCGATGGTGGCGAGCGCGTTCGGCGTCGACCCCCTGTCGCACCGCGGCGTCGACCACGGCCTGCAGCTGGTGAACAAGACCGGAACCGACACGGGGGTGCGTTCCGAGGTCGGCATCCTGCGCGGCCCCCGCCGCGGTGTCGCCTACGCCGTCTCGGTGCAGTTCAGCGACCGTTCGATCGCTTCGCGCCTGCGGGTACTCGACGCTCTGCGAGCGGTCGGGTTCGACCTGCTCGAGTACGTGCACTGAGCGGACGCTGCCCCGTTCTACCCCCGTTGGTCAACGTTCGGTAACGGGGTATTGCATCCCCCATCCGGGGGGTCTACTTTGAGCAATGCCCGGATCGCTCCGTTCCCCGACGGAGACCCCCCGAGCCGGGCGCTGAAACACGGCAGTACCCGAACATCCCCCCACATCCCGAACACCTGCACCCCAACGCATCCCATCCCGGCTCCCCGGCCGGGGCGTTCTCGTGCGGGTTCCTTGCCCGCGTGACTCGTGCGCGCGGGTCCCCCTGCAAGGACAAACCACCGTGCTCAAGAAGTCATTGGCGACTCTCGTCGCATTCCTGCTGGGTCTGGGTCTCACGATCTCGGCCATCTCCCCCGCCACCGCGGACGACATCGATCCCGCGGCCACCGAAACGGTCACTGCCCCCGAAGAGACCGTGCCGGAGGAACCGGCGCCCGTCGACCCCGCTCCCCCCGCTGTGGTCGACGAGGCGCCGGCAGTCGACCCCCCGCCCGTCGGCACCGACCCGCCGCAGTTGCGGGCCCGCACCGCCGCCGCCACCTCCTACCCGGTGGAGACCACCACCTACGGTGTGGCGCTGTACCTGTACAAGAAGCTCGACCCGACCGCTCCGGCGGCGTGGGAGAACTCCGGCACCCAGACGCTGATCGCCTTCGACACCGACAACACGTCGGAGGAGACGAACAACTACTGGACCACCTTCCCCGGCTATCTGCCGGCCGACGTGTGCGGTAGCGGATGGGCGGTGCAGCAAGACAAGGTGAAGTTCGTCGGCAGCTTCGCGTTCCCGTCGAGCATCACGTACCCGGTCGACAACATCGGATGGCCGCCGCTGTACGCGGCGCAGCACAGCGACCTGAGCACCCTCACCCAGGTGCCGGCGTGTGAGATCAAGCCGACGATCGTCGACCCGAGCTGCCTCGCCGACGGCGTGCTCACCCTCCCCTTCGCCGAGGGGGTCACCTGGTACGTGAACAACGTCGAAACTCCGGCGGGCAACGTCAACGTGCCGGCGGGCTCCAACGTCAGTGTGAAGGCCACCGCAAGCAGCTTGAGCGCCCTGCCCGGCAGCGTGCGGGACTCCTACACCGGCAAGTGGACGCGCACCTGGAGCTTCTACGCCTCCTACCCGGAGTGCCGCGAGCCGGAACTCACCGGCTCGATCCAGTCGATCTGCCTCAACGACGCGCCCTACCTGCGCTACAGCGTCACGCTGATCGACCCCGACCACCAGTCCGCCGGCGACACGGCCGTGCTGTCGCTCACCGACGGTGTCGAGAGCTACACCTACAGCCCCGACCTCGGCACCCTCACCGACGGCGTCACCCTCACCGGTGACCTGCTGTGGCCGGGCGCCAGCGTCGACCCGGGAACCGGTGAGGCGAACGGATGGCCCGGCTGGGAGAACGTGGGCGGCGTGTGGCAGGAGACCACCGGCAACTACGCCTGGACCCGCGACGGCGTCACCGCCACCATCACCGTCAACCCGGAGCTGAACGCCGACCTGGAGTACCCGCCCGGTGACCCCGACTGCTACCCCGGCCCGCGCGAGGTGACGCCGACGCTCACCGACACGGCCGCCTCCTGCGAGGTCGACGGCAGCTTCACGCTCGACGACATCGAAGGCGTGCAGTGGTACATCGACGGCAGCCCCGTCGGCCCCGGCACCTACCCCGGTGACACCCCCAGCACCAAGAACGTCACCGCCGCCGCCACCGGACCGTACGTGTTGGCACCGGATGCCCAAACCAGTTGGGAGCTCGTGTTCGCGGCCCCGCAGGAGTGCCTGACGCTCGCCGGTTCCACCGCATCCGGCAAGTGCGAAGCGGACTCTCCGTGGATCTACTACGACATCTCGCTCAACGACCCGTTCGGTGTGGCGTCCGACCACGACGCCGAACTGATCATGTCGGACGGCGTGAACACGTACACGATCCCGCTCGGCACCCTCGACCCGACCACGAACTCACTGTCGGGTAAGAAGCTGTGGCCGGGGGCGAGCGTCGACCCGGTGACCGGTGAGGCGAACGGATGGCCCGGCTGGGAGCAGGTGGGCGGCGTGTGGCAGGAGACCACCGGCAACTTCGCCTGGACGCGCAGCATCACCACCGTGGTGCTGTCGGTGAACCCGTCGCTGGTCGTCAACCTGGCGTACCCGCCGGCCACCCCGTCCTGTGCGATGACCCCGCCCGAGGAACCGCCGACCCTCGGCGTCTTCCCCACCAGCGCGGAACTGTCGGAACAGTGCACCGCCAACGGTGAGGGGGTCCTCACCCTCGGTCAGGTGGATGGTGTCTCGTTCTTCGAAGACGTCAACTACTTCATCGACGGTGTGCCCGCCACGTCCTCGACGGTGTACCTGCCGCCGGGCACCTACATCATCACCGTGACAACCAAGTCCGCCACCGACGGGCTCGAAGGCCCCACGTCGTGGCGCGTCACCGTCACCGGTGGTGAGAACTGCGGCCAGCTCGACACCCTCGCCCTCACGGGCGCGGCGCCCGGAGGCTGGCTGGCGCTCGCCGCCGCGCTGATGGTGATCGGCGCCGGTATCGTCGTCACCCGACGCCGCCGCGCCGCCTAAGTTCCGTGGTCCCGTCCGCTGCAGGGGCGGACGGGGCCGCGGTCTGCCCGCAGAGGAGCACCCTCCCGCTGGTTGAGTAGCGCGCGGCGCGCAGCACCGCACCCATCCGCTGGTTGAGTAGCGCGCGGCGCGGAGCGCCGCACGCGTATCGAAACCCGCGAGACAGCGCCGCGCCAGCGGCACTGTTCCCGCGTCAGGCGGTGGCGGCTTCGTCGGATGCGGCGTCGGCGCCCGGCACCTCGACGCCGTACACGGCTTCGAGGCCGGCGCTGAAGTCGTCGAGCCGTCCGTCGCGGGCGAGGGTGCGGGCCCGGTCGGAGGGGCCGTGTACCAGCACGCCGGCGAAATGGCGCAGCGCCGTCTCGACGGTGCCGTCGTCGCCCCGTCGGCGGGCGCGTTCGATCTCCGCCTCCAACAGCGCGTCGACGTGTTGACGCAGGGCGACGATCGCGGGCGCCGCGGCGTGGTCGGCCGCGTATTCGGCTGCCGCTCCTCCGACGATGGCGTGGGCGGAGTCGGTCAGCTCGGGAAGCGGTGCGTGCAGCGCGAGGATCTCGAGGTCGAGCAGTTCCACGCCGTCCAGCTCGCCGACGGCGGGGTCGACGTTGCGCGGGAGCCCCAGGTCGATGACGAGCAGCTTGCGGTCAGCGGGCACCTGCTCGCTGGTGATCGTGTACCGCGCGGTGCAGGTGATCACGACATCCGCATCCGCCATCGCCGCGGTGAGTTCGGCTTCGGGCCGCACACCGTACTTGGTGGCGAACATGGCGGCGCGGCCGGTGGCAGAGTACACGCGGATGTCGGCGGCGCCGCGGGCGCGCAGCGAGGCGATGGTGGTGGCCGCGTAGCGTCCGGTGCCGACGAGCAGCACACGTGCGGCCGCCCAGTCGGGGATGCGCGCGGATGCGAGGTCGAGCGCGAGCCGGGCGAGGCTGCGGTCGGCGCCGCTCACGTCGCCGGCCGAGCGCACGGTGCGGGAGGTGCGGGCGGCCTGCTGGAAGAGGCGGTCGAGGGATGCGCTCGCGGTGCCGGCTCGGCGGGAGTCTTGGGCGGCGCGCTGAACCTGGCCCGCGATCTCCTCCTCGCCGACGACCATCGATTCGAGGCCGGCGGTGACGGCGAACAGGTGCCGCACCGCGTCGTCGCCGGAGTGGGTGGTGGCGCTGGCGCGCAGGAGTTCGGCGTCTGCGGGGGCGTCGACGGCGAGGGCGGCGACGACCGCCTCGGTGGCGAGGGCCTCCGCGGCGACGAGCGGGTCGTCGAGGTCGAGGTACGCCTCGAAGCGGTTGCAGGTCGACAGCACCACGACGCCGCGCACGAACTCCAGTTCGGCGAGTCGACTCGTCGCCTCCGACGCGGGGATGCGGGACACCCGGTCGAGGAGGTCGAAGTCGGCGTTTGCGTGATTCGCCGTCAGACAGAACAGCACCGAACCATGGTAACCGGGGCCGGTGGGAGGATGGTGGGGTGCTGTCCCCCCTGCATCCGCTTGTCGACGGTCGCACGACGACCGCCCACTTCATCCGTGCCGTGCGCGGCGAACGCCCCGAGGTGACCCCGGTCTGGTTCATGCGCCAGGCGGGCCGCTCCCTGCCGGAGTACCGCGAGACGCGGGCCGGCGTCGACATGCTCGACGCCTGTCTCACCCCGGAGCTGGCGTCCGAGATCACCCTGCAGCCGATCCGCCGCCACGGGGTGGATGCGGCGATCCTGTTCAGCGACATCGTCGTGCCGGTGCTGCTCGCCGGTGTCGATGTGCGGATCGTCCCCGGCCGCGGGCCGGTGCTCGAGAACCCGATCCGCACCGCATCCGATGTGCTGAAGTTGCGCCCGATCGACCCGGAGGCGCTGGCGCCGATCGCGGAGGCGGTGCGACTCACGGTCGCCGAACTCGGCAGCACCCCGCTGATCGCGTTCGGGGGCGCGCCGTTCACGCTCGCCTCGTACTTGGTGGAGGGCGGTCCGTCGAAGGATCAGTTGCGGGCACGCGCCATGATGTACGCCGACCCGCATGCGTGGGCGTCGCTGCTCAACTGGTGCGCCGATGTGACGGGTGCGTTCATCCGCACCCAGGTGGAGGCGGGCGCGAGCGCGGCGCAGCTGTTCGATTCCTGGATCGGGTCGCTGTCCCGCCGCGATTACCAGCGCCGCGTGGCGCCGCATTCGAAGCGGGCGCTCGACGCGCTCCGCGGGCTCGACGTGCCGAAGATCCATTTCGGTGTCGGCTCCGGTGAGGTGCTCGACCTGCTGCCGGGGCTGGGGGTGGATGCCGTGGGCATCGACTGGAGGCTGCCCCTGGATGAGGCGAGCGCCCGCCTCGGCGGTGGCGTTCCCGTGCAGGGCAACATCGACCCGGCCCTCCTGTCGGCGCCGTGGCCGGTGCTCCAGGCTCACGTGGAGGATGTGCTCGACCGGGGCCTGGCGGCGCCGTCGCACATCGTCAACCTCGGCCACGGTGTGCCCCCGGAGACCGACCCCGACGTGCTCACCCGGATCGTGGGGCTCGTCCATGCCCGCCGCTGACATCCGCCCCCGTGTCGTCGTCGTCGGTGGCGGGATCGCGGGCCTGGTGGCCGCGCGGGAGCTGGTGCTGGCCGGCCGTGACGTCACGCTGGTGGAGAAGTCCGCTCACCTCGGTGGTCAGGTCGCACGACATTCCGTTGCGGGCATAGACCTCGACGCGGGCGCCGAGGCGTACGCCACGCGCGGTGACGAGTTGCCCCGCCTGCTCGCGACTCTGGGGTTGGCGGACGACATCGTCACCCCGACTCCCGCGCCCGCGTGGGTGCAGCGCGCCACCGGCGGTGCGGTGCCGCTGCCCGCGACCAGCCTCCTCGGCATCCCCGGGGTGCCTCTCGCGCAGGACGTCATCGACGCGATCGGCTTCCCGGCGGCTTTGCGGGCCCAGCTCGACATGCTGATGCCCAGCCTCGTCGGGTCCAAGTCGGCGACCGTCGGCGAGCTCGTGCGGCGGCGGATGGGGCGGGCCGTTCTCGACGGCCTGGTCGCGCCGGTCGCGCGCGGCGTGCACTCGACCGACCCCGACCAGCTTGACCTCGACCGCGCGGCGCCGGGCCTCCGGCAGGCGCTGATGAGCACCGGCAGTCTCGGGCAGGCGGTGCGGTCGCTTCGGGACAAGGCGCCGGCGGGTTCGCTCGTCGCGTCGCTCCGCGGCGGCATGTTCCGCCTCGTCGACGCCCTCGCCGCAGACCTCGACCGCTTCGGCGTGCAGGTTCGCACCTCCACCGAGGTGACCGCCTACGACGCCGGGGGAGTGACGCTCGAGTCCGGTGAGCGTCTCCGCGGCGAGGTGCTGCTGGCCGCGCCCCTCGACGTCGACGCGACCCGCACCCGGGTGCAGGTGGCGACGATCGCCGTCGACGCTCCGGCACTCGCGGATGCGCCGCGAGGCACCGGCGTGCTGGTCGCGCCGGGCGTGGCGGGTGTCGGGGCGCGGGCGCTCACGCACCTCACCGCGAAGTGGGCTTGGTTGGCGGAACAGACCCCGCTGCAGCTGCTGCGTCTGTCGTACGACGACGGCGTCGAGGTCACGACCGAACTCGCCCGACGTGATGCCGAGGTGCTGCTCGGCACCCCGATCCCGACTCCGGTCGACGCCGCGCAGGTGGCGTGGGAGCGCGTGGGCCGTCGCGCGGACGCGCAACATGCCATTGACGGAATGCATCGAGTGGGGGAGGCTGAATCTGGCACCGGACTGGCGGCCGTCGTCTCATACGCCCGATCGATCGTGGGCGCAATCCCCCCGAGGGGATCCGCAGGCGAGGGTTAGTCTGGATCGGCGGCTCAGACGAACGGAGTGCACCATGAAAGGCAAGATCCTCTTCCTCGCCGGACTCGGTGTGGGCTACGTGCTCGGCACGCGAGCCGGGCGCGAGCGCTACGAGCAGCTCAAGCGCGCGGCGAGCAACTTCTGGAACACACCGGCCGTGCAGAAGCAGGTCGACACGGTGCAGGACTTCGTGAAAGACAAGGCGCCCGACGTCGTCGAGTTCGTCGCCGACGGCGCCAAGAAGGTCGCGGCGCAGGTCTCGGGTCGCAGCAGCGGTACTACCCCTGCGAAGCGCTCGACCTCCTCGACCGGGGCGAAGAAGTCCACGCCGGCGAAGAAGTCGACCACCACCACCAAGAAGCCGACCTCGTCGTCGAACTGAGAGGCGTGAGCCGATGACCGAGCCGCACGAGGCACCGCGCCCCAAGCCGAAGCGCTCGCTGATCGAACTGGTCGCGGGCCTGCCCGATCAGGTGCAGGAGCTCGTCCAGCGCGAGATCGAGCTCGTCAAGACCGAGCTCACCGAGAAGCTCAAGGCCATCGGAACCGGTGGCGGGCTGATCGTCGGCGCCGCCGTGACGGTGCTGTTCTTCATCGGCGTACTGCTGACGCTCGCCATCATCGGGCTCAGCTACGTGATGCCGGACTGGGCTGCAGCGCTCGTCGTCGCGGGGGTGCTGCTGCTCACCGCGATCATCCTCGCGCTGGTCGGCTACCGCATCCTGCAGCGCGGGGTGCCGCCGGTGCCGACCGAGGCGATCGAATCCATCCAGAAAGACCTCAACGCGATCAAGGGCATGGGAAAGCGAGAAGATTCATGAGCAACGCCACCGAGAACGCGAAGGCTGCGGCCGCGAAGGCCCGCCACGACCTGGCCGACACCCTCGACGCGATCGAGGACAAGTTCAACGTGCCCAAGCGCACGGGCGAGCTCGCCGAGAAGGCGAAGGTCGCGTACGAGAAGAACCCGGTGCCGTGGATCATCGGCGGTGCCGCTGTGGCGATCATCGCCGTCGGTCTCGTCGCATGGGCGATCTTCGGCGGCGACGACGACTGACCGGACTGGTCGATTCGCCCCCCGCGGGCGATAGGGGGAGGATAGACGGGTGACGTCTGAGACCCCCGTCCCGTCCGAGAACAGCCCCGAGAGCCCGAGCGGCTTCACCCTGTGGGCGGTGTGGCGCCGCGACCCCACGGGCGCCCCCGGCGCGGCCGACGGACTCGCGGAGGCCGTCGCCGAGGTCGAAGCCTCGGGTGTCGTGCTCCGCGGCCTCTACGACGTCTCCGGACTGCGGGCCGACGCCGACCTGATGGTGTGGCTGCACGGCGACACCGCCGAGTCCCTGCAGGCGGCCCTCCGCATCCTGCGCCGCGTTCCCGCGATCGGCGCCCTGCTCCCCACCTGGAACGCGATGGGCGTGCACCGCGACGCCGAGTTCAGCCGCTCGCACGCGCCCAGCTTCCTGCGCGGGCTCCCGCCGAAGGGCTGGGTCACCGTCTACCCGTTCGTGCGCAGCTACGACTGGTACCTGCTGCCCGACGAGGAGCGCCGCGCGATGCTCGCCGACCACGGCCGCAAGGGTTCCGAGTACCCGAGCGTGCAGGCCAACACGGTCGCCAGCTTCGCGCTGGGCGACTACGAGTGGATCCTGGCGCTCGAAGCGGATGAGGTGGTCGACCTGGTCGACCTGATGCGCCACCTGCGCAAGACGGAGGCGCGCATGCACATCCGCGAAGAGGTGCCGTTCTTCACGGGTCGGCGCATCGAGTTCGACGAACTGGCCGAGGTGCTGTCGTGACGATCACGAACGGTATGGCTCCGGGACTGGTCCCCGCGGCGACCTCCGCCGCCGAGCAGGGGCCCGAGCATGTGGAGGAGGCGGTCGCGTACGACGCGATCATCCTCGCCGGATTCGGGGGCCCGGAAGGCCAGGACGACGTGATCCCGTTCCTGCGGAACGTCACCCGTGGCCGCGGCATCCCCGACGAGCGGCTCGAGGAGGTGGCGCACCACTACCGCCACTTCGGCGGCGTCAGCCCGATCAATCAGCAGAACCGCGAACTGAAGGCTACGCTCGAAGCGGAGCTCGCATCCCGGGGCATCGACCTGCCGGTGATCTGGGGCAACCGCAACTGGGACCCGTACCTCTCTGAGGCGCTGAACGAGGCGCACGAGCGCGGTTTCCGCGCCCTCATCGGGCTGGCGACGAGCGCCTACTCCAGCTTCTCCAGCTGCCGTCAGTATCGCGAGGACTTCGCGATCGCCCTCGACCAGACCGGTCTCGAAGGTGAGCTGCGCATCGACAAGGTGCGGCAGTTCTTCGACCACCCCGGTTTCGTGGAGCCGTTCGTCGACGGCGTGCGCACGGCGGTCGCCGACCTCGTGGGCCGCGGGTTCGCCAACGACGAGATCCACGTCGTATTCGCCACCCACTCGATCCCCACCGCCGACGCGGAGCGTTCCGGTAACCGCGAGGTCGACTACGGTCCCGGGGGCGCCTACGCGGCGCAGCACCTGGCGGTGGCCGAGGTCGTGATGCGCGAGGCGGGCGCCGACCTCGCCTGGGAGCTCGTCTACCAGTCGCGTTCGGGCCCGCCCACCCAGCCGTGGCTGGAACCGGATGTGAACGACGTGATCGAGGCGCTCCCCGAGAGCGGCGTCAAGGCCGTCGTGATCGTGCCCCTCGGGTTCGTCAGCGATCACATGGAGGTGCTCTGGGACCTCGACACGGAGGCCGTCGAGACCGCCGAAGAAGCGGGTCTCGTCGCGATCCGCACCCCCACGCCGGGTACGCATCCGGCGTATGTGCGGGGGCTCGTCGACCTGGTGCTGGAGCGTGTGAACGGCACACCCACCGCCGAGCGCCCCGCCCTCACCGAGCTGGGGCCCTGGTACGACGTGTGCCGCCCCGGATGCTGCGAGAACGTGCGCGCCGGATTCAAGCCGGCGATCGCGGGGGTCGCACCGTGAGCGGGCTGCGCATCGGCACGCGGGGGAGTGCGCTGGCCCTCGCCCAGGCCGGCACGGTGGCCGAGAAACTCGGCGCGGAACTCGTCGTGATCGAGAGCGAAGGTGATCGCAGCGACGCGTCACTCGCGTCACTCGGCGGTGCCGGCGTGTTCGTCGCGGCTTTGCGTGAGGCGCTGCTCGCCGGCACGGTCGACGCGGTCGTGCACTCCTACAAAGACCTCCCCACGGCGCCTGTCGACGGACTCGTCGTCGCTGCGGTGCCGAAGCGGGCGGATGCGCGTGACGCGCTCTGCGCATCCGGCGGCCACGACCTCGACTCGCTGCCCGCCGGTGCCCGCGTGGGCACGGGCTCGCCGCGCCGCCGCGCCCAGCTGCTGCGCCGCCGCCCCGACCTCGAGGTGGTCGACATCCGCGGCAACATCGACACCCGCCTCGGCCGTCTCGACACGGACGACCCGGAGCGACGCCTCGACGCGATCGTGCTCGCCGCCGCTGGCCTGGAGCGGCTCGGCCGCACCGACGCCGTCACCGAATGGCTGAGCCTCACCTCCTGGCCCACTGCGCCGGCGCAGGGGGCGCTCGCCATCGAGACGCGGCGCGGCGACGAGAAGAAGGTCTCGAAGCTCGACCACAAGCCGAGCCGCCTCGCCGCCGAAGCGGAACGGGGCGTGCTGGCGCGACTCGAAGCCGGGTGTGCGGCACCGCTTGGCGCGAGCGCGCTCCTCGACGACGGCCTGCTGTTCCTGTCGGCGCGCGTCTACTCGCTGGACGGCTCCGAACATCTCACCTCGTCGCACGCCGCGTACCCGGAAGACACCACGAAGCCGGCGGACGAGATCGCGCAGCGCGTGGCCGACGAACTCCTCGCCGCAGGCGCGGCCGACATCGCACCCCTCGGAGGCGCACGATCGTGACCACCGAATCCGCGAAGAAGCCGCTCGCCGGATGGCGGGTGCTGGTGCCGCGCGGCGGCAAGTGGGGCGACGGCGTCGCGGCGACCGTACGTGGCTTCGGCGGCATCCCGGTGATCTCCCCGCTCATCAACTTCGCCAGCACCGACGACCCCACGAGTCTCGCCAACGCCCTCCACGAACTGCAGGACGGTCAGTTCGCGTGGCTCGTCGTCACCAGCGCCACCACGGTGGATGTGCTGATGAGCCAGCGGGTGAAGGTTCCCGAAGGCACACGGATCGCGGCCGTCGGCGAGACGACCGCGGCGGCACTGCAGCTCGCCGGCTACGTGGTCGACTTCGTGCCCACCTCCGACAACTCGGCCCGCGGTCTGGTGAAGGAGTGGCCCGACTCCGGCATCCGGGGGCGCGTGCTGATTCCGCAGTCCGACATCGCGGAGCCGACACTCGTCGCCGGACTCTCGAAGCTGGGTTTCGACGTGGAATTCGTCTCCGCCTACCGCACAGTCGGTGTACCGGCGGCGATCGAAGTGAAGACGGATGTCGCCTCCGGACGCATCCGCGCCATCCTGGTGACCTCCGGTTCGGTCGCGCGTCAGGTGGCTGAGCAGCTGACCCCGCTTCCGGATGAGACGGTCGTCGCCTGCATCGGCCCGCGCACCGCGTTCGACACGCGTGCGGCCGGTCTGCCGGTGCATGTGATCGCCGACGAACGCAGTGTCGACTCGCTCATCGAGGCGCTCGTCGAATACGCGGAGGCAGAATGAGCACCCCCGACATCCGTCCGCGGCGGCTGCGACAGAGCGCCGCCTGGCGCCATCTCGTGCAGGAGACCCGTGTGGCCCCGGCGCAGCTGATCCTGCCGATGTTCATCGCCGAGGGTGCCACCGAGCCCCGACCGATCGCGTCGATGCCGGGGGTGGTGCAGCATTCGCTCGACTCGTTCCGCGCCGAACTGCACCGTGCGGCGACGGCCGGCGTCGGGGGAGTGATGCTCTTCGGCGTTCCCGAGCACAAGGATGCCGACGGCTCCGGCGCCACCGACGAGTACGGCATCCTCAACGTCGCCACGCGGCTCGCCGCCGCCGAGGTGGGCGACGCGCTCGTCGTGCAGACCGACCTGTGCCTCGACGAGTTCACCGACCACGGCCACTGCGGTGTGCTCGATGCGCAGGGCCGGGTCGACAACGACGCCACCCTCGAGCGGTACCGCGACATGGCGCTCGTGCAGGCCGAAGCCGGCTCGCAGCTGCTCGGCCTGTCGGGGATGATGGACGGCCAGACCGCCGCCGTGCGCGAAGCGCTCGACGACGCCGGACGCACCGATGTGCCGATCCTCGCCTACGCCGCGAAGTACGCGTCCGCCTTCTACGGCCCCTTCCGCGAGGCCGTGCAGTCGTCGCTGGTCGGCGACCGCCGCAGCTACCAGCTCGACCCCGCCAACCGGCGCGAAGGTCTGCGTGAGGTGGAGCTCGACGTGGCCGAAGGTGCCGACGTGGTGATGGTGAAACCCGCCATGAGCTACCTCGACGTGCTCGCCGACGCGGCCGCCGTGTCGCCGGTGCCCGTGTGGGCGTACCAGGTGAGCGGCGAGTACGCCATGATCGCCGCCGCCGCCGCGAACGGGTGGATCGACCTCGACCGCACCGTCGACGAGACGCTCACCTCCATCGTGCGCGCGGGAGCGGATGCGGTGCTCACCTACTTCGCCGTCGACGCCGCCGAGCGCTGGGCCCGCTGATGGCATCCGCCAACGACGCCGCGTACGAGCGGGCGCAAGCCGCGCTGCCCGGCGGGGTGAACTCGCCGGTGCGCGCCTTCGGTTCCGTCGGCGGCACGCCGCGGTTCCTCGTCTCCGCGCAGGGTCCGTACGTGACGGATGTCGACGGTCGCGAGTACGTCGACCTGGTCGCCTCGTGGGGCCCGGCGCTGCTCGGGCACGCGCACCCGGAGGTCGTCGCAGCCGTGCAGGCGGCCGCCGCGCGGGGGCTGTCGTTCGGCGCATCAACGCCCGCCGAGACGGAACTCGCCGAACTGGTGCGGGGCCGCCTCGGGGCGGCGAGCGGCGTCGACAAGGTGCGGCTGGTGTCGACCGGCACCGAGGCGACGATGACCGCCATCCGCCTCGCCCGCGGCGCCACCGGACGCAACCTGATCATCAAGTTCGCCGGCCACTACCACGGGCACTCCGACGGCCTGCTGGCGGAAGCCGGATCCGGTATCGCCACCCAGGGGCTGCCCGGCTCGGCGGGTGTGCCCGCGCCGATCGCCGCCCAGACGCTCGTGCTGCCGTACAACGACCTCGACGCCGTGCGGGTCGCATTCGCCGCCCACCCGGGTGCGATCGCCGCCGTCATCACCGAAGCCGCGGGCGCGAACGCCGGCGTGCTCGCCCCGGAGCCCGGATTCAACCAGGCACTCGTCGAACTCGCCCACGCCCAGGGGGCGCTGCTCATCCTCGACGAGGTGCTCACCGGCTTCCGAGTCGGTCCCGCCGGATGGTGGGGCCTCGAGGGTGGCGACTGGGCGCCCGACCTCTTCACCTTCGGCAAAGTCGTCGGCGGGGGGATGCCGCTCGCGGCGCTCGCCGGACGTTCCGAACTGATGGACCAGCTGGCGCCTCTCGGACCCGTGTACCAGGCGGGCACCCTCAGCGGGAACCCGCTCGCCGTCACCGCCGGACTCACCACGCTGCGGCTCGCCGACGCCGCCGTTTACGCGCACGTCGACGCGGCGGCGGATGCGGTGGCCGCGGCCGTCTCGTCGGCGCTCGCCGCCGAAGGGGTCGCCCACGTGATCCCCCGCGCCGGCAGCCTGTTCTCGATCGCGTTCCGCGAGGCGCCCGTACGCGACTACGCCGACGCGAAGGCGCAGGATGCGTGGCGGTACGCGCCGTTCTTCCACGCACTCCTCGACGCGGGCGTCTCCGCCCCGCCGAGCGTCTTCGAGGCCTGGTTCCTCACCGCCGCCCACGACGACGCGGCCGTCGACCGCATCCTCGCCGCGCTGCCCGCGGCGGCCCGCGCCGCCGCATCCGCCACCCCGCCCGCGGTGTGAGCGGTGCCGCTGGCGCGGCGCTGTTTCGTGGGTTTCGAAACGCGTGCGGTGCTGCGCGCCGCGCGCTACTCAACCAGCGGGAGGGGGAGAGGAGGTGGGCGGCGCTACTCAACCGGCGGGAGAGCGGGAGGGGGCGGGGGCCCTACACCAGCAGCAGGTACACCGTCGTCGCGATGAGGGCCAGCGCCGGGAAGCCGCCCTGCACGAGCGCGGCCCGCGCCATGCGGCGGTTGGAGGTGATGAGCACCACCGCGGCGAGCACCATGCTGAGGCACGCGAACAGCATCACCGCGATGCCCGCGGAACGGAACTCGGCCACCCAGGTGAGCACGATGCCGACGACCACACCGAACGCGAGGAACAGGTTGTAGAAGCCCTGGTTGTAAGCCATCGCGCGCAGCGTCTCGCCCTCTTCGGCCGACCGCACCCCGAAGGTGCGCCGCGTCGACGGGCTGCTCCAGAGCACACTCTCGAGCACCCAGATGTAGACGTGCACGAGGGCGGCGAGCCCGGCGAAAACCTGCCCGATGATCAACAACCAGGTGAACTCGTTCACGGGTTCAGTGTGCCACGTCGACGACGATTCGTCCCCGGGTGTCTCCGGCGAGGATGCGGGTGGCGTAGTCGGGAACCTGGCTGAGGCCGATCGTCTCGGTGAGGCTGTCGAAATGTCCCAGGTCGAGGTCTCGGCCGAGGCGGTCCCAGACGCGGTCGCGGGTGACGAGCGACGCCTCCACCGAGTTGATGCCGAGCAGTGCCACCCCGCGCAGGATGAACGGCATCACGGTGGTGGCGAGTTCGGGGCTGTCGACGAGTCCGCAGCTGGCGACGGCCCCGCCGTAGCGGGTCTGGGCGAGCAGGTTGGCGAGGGTTGTGCCGCCGACCACGTCGACGGCGCCCGCCCACCGGCTCGCCTGCAGCGGTTTGCCGGCCTGCTGCAGTTCTGCGCGGTCCAGGATGTCGGCCGCGCCGAGCCGCTGCAGGTAGCCGCGGTTGTCGGGGCTGCCGGATGCGGCGACCACTCGGCGTCCGGATGCGGCGAGCAGCATCACGGCCACCGATCCGACGCCGCCGGTCGCCCCGGTGACGAGCACATCGCCGTCGGGGATGTCGTGGTGTTCGAGCGCGAGCACCGCCTGCGCGGCGGTGAAGCCGGCGGTGCCGATGGCGGCGGCCCGCGCCATCCCCAGCTTCTCGGGCACGCGCACGAGGGATTCGGCGTCGACCCGCGCCCGCTGGGCGTAACCTCCGTTGCGGGTTTCGCCGAGTCCGGCGCCGGTGAGAACCACCTCGTCGCCGCGACTCCACCGCTCATCCGACGACTCCGCCACCGTGCCCACCAGATCGATACCGGGCACCAGCGGGCTGATCCGCGCCACCCCCCGGTCGCCCCGCAACGCGAGCCCGTCCTTGAAGTTCAGGCTCGAGTAGGCGACATCGATCAGCACCTCGCCGTCGCCCAGCTGGGCCTCCGCCAGATCCACGAACTCGACGCTCACCGCGTCATCACCCCGGGTCACCTGCAGCGCGCGCACCATGAGCCGAGCCTACGCGGCACGCTACTCAACCAGCGGGACAGCGGGGGCGACGTCGAGGCGTTGGATGCGGGGCTCGGCGTGGGGCGTCATCATCAGGCTGCAGCGGATGTCGCCGCCGGGCCCGTGCAGCAGCCAGGTGGCGCGCGCGGGCGTCTCGTGGGTGAGTTCACCGACCCGGTGGATGCCGCCGACGCGGTCGATCAGCTCCGCGAGTTCGTCCCGCCGCCACGCGAACGGCCGGTCGAGGTCGACGCACGGGTCGAAGAGGGGTCCGCTGTCGAGCCTGCGCGCGGCGAGATCGGCCCGCAGCTTCTCGGCCGCCCTCACCGTCTCCGGCCACGGGGCGGCCGACCCCGGATCCGGCTCGAGCGGCACCGAGGAGGGGAACGTCGCATCCATCGCATCCCGCACCACCGCGGTGACGCCCGCGTAGGTGGCATTCTCGAACGCCACCGCGCCCACGCCGGAGCCCTCTTCCCACGTCATGAAGCTGGAGAACCCGGGATACCCGCCGCTGTGCCCGAGGAAGCGGCGCACCCCGTCCGAACGCACCACGAGGCCCAGCCCGTACGCCTGCCAGGCGCCGTCGCCGTCCGGGTCGCCGGTGACGCGCACGTGCGGGTGCCGCATCCGGTCCGACACCGAAGCCGACAATGCGTCGCCGACGTCGATCGACCCGGCGAGGATCCCGCACCACCGAGCCAGATCGGTGACGGTGCTGAACAGTCCGCCGATGGGCGAGAACGCGCCCGGCCCGCTGAACGGCAGCGCCTCGAACCCGTCGGACGTCGGACGATACCCGACGATCGCGCCGCCCGGCGCGGCGACGGATGCGTCGAAGCCGGTCTCGCGAAGGCCCAGCGGTTCCAGCAGCCGCGTCTCGACCACCCGCCGGTACGGTATCCGGGCGCGCAGCCCGATGATGCGCCCCACGATCGCGTAGCCGAGGTTCGAGTACTCGTACCGCTCACCTGCCGGCCACATCATCCGAACGCCGGCGCCGAGCAGCTCCGCGAACGCGTCGTCGCCGAGCGACTCCTGGCGGTCGGCCCACGGGTCGTCGGTGGGGAGTCCGGTGCGCATCGACAGCGCGTCGCGCACCGTCGGCGCTGGCCCGACCTGCCCGATGAGGCGCAGCGGTACATCGAGCGCGTCGGCGAGCGGTTCGTCGAGGTCGAGCAGGCCGTCGTCGGCCAGCAGCAACGCGGATGCGGCGGTGAAGCTCTTCGTGCACGACGCGATCCGGAACGCGGCGCGCGCGGAAGCCGCATCCGATTCGCCCGAGACCACCACTCCGCGGCGGTCGAACACGCCCCACGTGTTCGCGGGCGCCGTCACGCCGGTGCGTTCGGCGAGCCGCGAACCCAGCTCGTCCGAGAGACGTGCGGCGGGCGCGTCGTCGTCGGCGGGCATCAGCCGAAGAGGATCGCGGCCTCGTCGTAACGCGACTGCGGGACCGTCTTCAGGCGGCCGAGCGCATCCTCGAACGGCACGTTCACGATCTGGGTGCCGCGCAGCGCGACCATGCGGCCCCACTGCTCCTCGAGCACCGTGTCGACGACGGCCATGCCGTAGCGGGTGGCGAGCACGCGGTCGTAGGCGGTCGGCGTGCCGCCGCGCTGGATGTGGCCCAGCGTGGTCGCGCGCGTCTCGATGCCGGTGCGCGCCTCGATCTCGGGGGCCAGCATGTCGCCGATGCCGCCCAGGCGCGGGCGACCGAACGCGTCGAGTCCGCGCTCCGAGTGGGCGTCATCCATCACGTCGAGCTTGAAACCCTCCGCGACCACGATCAGGGGGGCGCGGCCGCGCTCGCGGGCCGAGTTCACCCATCCGCAGATCTCGTCCATGCTCGTCTTGCGTTCGGGGATGAGGATGGCGTGCGCGCCCGAAGCCATGCCCGAGTGCAGGGCGATCCAGCCGACGTGGCGGCCCATCACCTCGGCCACCATGCAGCGGCCGTGCGAGTCGCCGGTGGTGCGGAGGCGGTCCATCGCCTCGGTGGCGATCTCGACCGCCGTGTCGAAACCGAAGGTGTAGTCCGTGGCCGAGAGGTCGTTGTCGACCGTCTTCGGCACGCCCACGATCTGGATGCCCTCATCCGTGAGGCGCTTGGCGGCCGCGAGGGTGCCTTCGCCGCCGATCGCGATGATCGCGTCCATGCCCTCGTCGGCCATGACCTCTTTCACACGCTCCACCCCGCCGTACTCGAACGGGTTGGTGCGGGAGGTGCCGAGGATGGTTCCACCCTGCTTGGAGATGCCCATCACCTGGGGTCGACCGAGCGGGTGGATGTCGGCCTCGACGAGGCCCTTCCAGCCGTCGCGGACACCCACGAACTCGATGTCGTGCTGTGTGATGCCCTTGAGGACCGCGCCGCGGATCACCGCGTTGAGGCCCGGGCAGTCGCCGCCGCTGGTGAGGATTCCGATCTTCACCCGCTCATCATCCCCTATTTTCCGGGCCTGCCTCTCGCACCGGGGCGTCGACGGTCGGTAGAGTGCCGCGGGATCGGGACTTTCTCGTTCCGTCACCACCACCCGCCACCACCCCCGAGGAGAGTCATGACCGACCCCAACGTGCCCGCCGCCGCCCCCGAGCCAGCGCCGCAGCCCGCCTACCAGCCGGCCGCCGGCGCCCCCGACACCTACCCCGGCAAGACGCTCGGCATCGTGGGCCTCATCCTGAGCATCTTCTTCGCCATCGTCGGCCTGATCATCAGCGCCGTCGCGCTGTCGCAGTCGAAGAAGGCCGGCCGCAAGAACGTGCCCGCCCTGGTGGGTCTGATCCTCGGCATCATCGGCACCGTCGGCTGGATCATCTTCTGGATCGTGTTCGCCGTCGCGGGCGCCGCGCTCTTCGGCGGTATCGCCGACGTGTGCGCCACCTACGGTGAGGGCGTCTGGGAGGTCAACGGCGTCACCTACACCTGCGGCTGATCGCATCCGCTTCAGAGGCCGGCACGGGTTTCCGTGCCGGCCTTCCGCGTTCCCGGGTGCCGGTCGGTGCGCCGGGATACCCTGACCGCAAATGGATTCGCTCACCACCCGCTACACGCCGCTCGGTCGGGTGCAGCTGCGGTTGGTGTTGGCGCCACTGGTGCAGGGGTCGACCGACCCGACGGCACGGCGCACCCCCGAGGGGTGGTGGCTGACGGCGCGGTTCGCGTCCGGTGTCGCCACGCTCCTGCTGCGCGAGTCGGCGGATGCGGTGGAGGCACGGGCGTGGGGCCCGGGCGCCGAGCAGGCGATCGCCGCGGTGCCCGCGCTGCTCGGCGCGGATGACGACGCGTCCGGGTTCGACCCGTCACGGCATCCGGTGGTTGCCCGGCTGCACCACGAGACCCCGGGGCTGCGGCTGGCGCGCGCCGGCCGCATCCTGCCGTACCTGATCCCCACGGTGCTGGGCCAGAAGGTCACCGGCATCGAGCAGAAGGCGGCGTGGCGGCAGCTGGTCACCCGGTACGGCGAGGAGGCCCCCGGTCCGGCACCCCTCGGGATGCGCGTGGTGCCGGAGGCGTCGGTGTGGCGACGCATCCCCTCCTGGGTGTGGCATCGCGCGGGGGTGGGGCCCCAGCGCTCCGACACGCTCATGCGGGTGTTCGCAGTGGCAGACGCGTTGGAGCGCGGGGCGGCCATGCCGGCCGCGCAGGCGGGCCGGCGGCTCGGCACCGTCGTCGGCATCGGCCCGTGGACGGTGGCTGAGACTCTGCAGCGTTCGCACGGCGACCCGGATGCGGTGAGCGTCGGCGACCTGCACCTCTGCAAACGGGTGGGCACCGCGCTCATCGGGCAGCGGGTCGACGACGACGGAATGCTCGAACTGCTGGAACCGTGGCGCGGCCACCGGCAGCGTGTGGTGCGGCTCATCGAGGCGGCCGGCATCGGCTACGAGAGGCACGGGCCGCGCTTGACGATTCCCGAGCATCGGGCCCGCTAGCGACCCGCGCGCTTTGTCGCTCGCCCACAGCGATCCGGCGCATCCGCTGACGGATCGTCTAGCGTGCCGGGGTGGGTTTCATCCGACGTTTCTCCCGTCTCGCCTGGCTCTCGACGCGTGCGCCGAAGCTTCCTCCGCTCGACATCTACGGGGTCTGCCACTCGCCGCGGCGGGTGATGATCGGCGACCTCGACGAGCTGCGCCACATGAACAACGGCGCCTACCTGTCGCAGCTCGACCACGCCCGCCAGGAGCTGGTCGTGCGCACCGGCCTCTGGAAGCGGATGCGCGATGCCGGCATGTACCCGGTGGTCGGCGCGCAGGCGATCGCCTACCGCAAGTCGCTGAAGCTGGGGCAGAAGTATGTGATCGAGTCCCGGTTCCTGGGCCTCGACGACCGGGCCGCGTACCTGGAGCAGCGGTTCGTGGTCGACGGTGAGGTGTACGCGCGTGCCTACGTGCAGGGGCGCTTCCTCTACGACCGCGGCGGCACCGTGCCGATGGACGAGCTGGCGCGGGTGAGCGGCATGGACCCCGTCTCGCACCCCATCCCCGGTTGGTTGCACGACTGGGCGGCGCAGGTGCGGCTGCCCGGAACCCGCACACCCGCGCCCTCCACCTGGGACTAGTCGGGGTCCGCGCCTGCCGGCTGGGCGTGCAACGCGGCCCGCAGTTCGTCGCGGCCGGAGACGCCGAGCTTGCGGTAGGCGCGCGCCAGCAGGTTCTCGACGGTGCGCACCGAGATCCCGAGCTGATCCGCGATCTCCGCATTCCGCAGGCGTTCGGCGGCGGCCGCGGCCACCGTCCACTCGCGCGGGCTGAGCCCTGCGGCGGCCGCGGGCGTCGGGGCGCCCGACCCC
>JAEWJX010000066.1 GCA_023386365.1 Actinomycetes bacterium
CGCGGCGCCCGCCCGTCCGCCGGTTCCACCCCAGCTCCTCGCCCAGCAGGCCGCCGCTGCCGCGGCGCCGACGGCCCCGCCCGCGGCGGTGACCCCCACGGTCATCTCCGCTGCACCGGTCGCCGCAGAACCTGTGCCCGCTGTGCCCGCCGCTCCCGCGGCTTCGCCGTACTCCGATCCCACCGCTGGCCGCGTCTCCCCTCCGGGAGCCGCGCCCTCGTCGTACCAGACGGCACCTTCGCCGTCCGCGTACGCCTCCGCGCCTGCCCCCGCAGCACCCGCTCTCGCGCTTGAAGCAGCGCCGTCGTCCGTGCCCGGTTTCACCCCGGCTCCCACGGTCCTCGCACTGCCCGCCCTCCTCGGCGGAGCGCCCACGAACGCTGCGGCACCGTCTGCGCCGGCCCCCACGCCGGCCCCCGATGCGCATCACCCCACGATGGCGCCTTCGGCGACGGTGCCTTCGGTGTCGCAGCCCTCCCTTCCCGGAGGGCAGGCGGATGCGAACGCCGCCTACCTCGCATCCCTGGGTGTGAGCATGCCCGGCGCACCCGCCGCTCAGCAGCGCGTCGACTCGGCAGCCCCGACCACCGGGCCGCAGCCGATCCCGATGCCGACCGATTCCGGCCCGCTCAGCCCGGCGCCTGCCACCGCGCTGCCGCTGCCCGCCCACGACGACCGGTCACGCGAGTTGGCCCCCGACGGCCGCACCGACTTCGGGGCGGGAATGCACCGCATCTAGCGGCGCGCGCGAGTCAGAACCAGACCGCGAGCCACGGCGTCCGCGGCGACCGCAGCAGGGCATCTGCGGCTGCTGCGGCACCGGCGGTGCGCTCGGTGACGCGCCCCGCGTCGACCAGAGTCGACACGGACACCGCGCCCAGGTACAGCGACCCGAGTGCGGCGGCATCGAGTTCGATCACGGGGAGATCCGCCGCGAAGCCGTGCACCTTCTCGACCGAGAAGTTCCCCTCGCGTGCCACCACATGCCACTCCCCGGCGACGCTCTCCGACTGATCGTCGACCCGGAATCCCACCGCGCCGTCGCCGCCCGCACCGCGCGCCTCGAAGGCGGCGGAAAAGTCGAGCACGCGCAGCCAGAGGTGATCGGTGGTGGTCGACGTCGCGGCGCGGAAGTCGCCGAGCATCCACCGCACCGGCTCATCCGTGCGCCGCATCGGCGCCACCACGGTGCGCACCAGGGGCAGCTCGAGCACGTACCGCCACAGCGCCGCGTACGCCTCGAGGCCGTCTGCGACCAGGAAACGCAGCGTCGCCACGTGGGCGGTGAAGTCCTGCTCGCCCTCTGTCACGTCGTACACCGCGTACCCGCGCGGCACGCCGTTGACGTCGTCGTAGCGGATGGCGCGCACGCGCCGGGCGCGCGCCGCATCCTCGCCCGCCTGATTCGCGACCTCCGCCCACCGGAGCGGCCACAGCTCCATCTGCCCCGGCTCCCGGAGGCGCACGCTCTCGTAGAGGGCCGGTGCCTCCTCGAGGTAGCGATCGACACCGATCAACTGCACCCGACCGGGGGCGACCGGACCGGCCCATCGGACCCTCGTCGTGTCGATGCGGTAGTCGGAGCTGAACGCGGCCGGCCCGAAGCCGTAGCGGCCGTACAGGGTCGACTCGGAGACGGTGAGCATCGCGAGAGGCAACCCGAGCGCCGAGGCCGTACGCAGCTCCGCCTCGAGCAGGGCTCGGGCGACACCACGACCACGATGGGTGGGCGAGACGGTCACCGAGCTGATCGCCCACGCGGGAGCCAGTCGGTCGCCCGGCACGGTCAGCTCGCCCGGCCAGGAGTTCACCGTCGCCACCGGGACGGACGGCTCGGCGATCCCCGCGTCGTAGACACCGGTGGTGCGTCGGTAGGCGTACGCCTCACGCAGCCGCTGCAGCTGGTCGTCGGCGCCCTAGGAATGGAATCCGCGCAGATCGGCGCGGAGCCACGCGTCGAACACCGCCGCATCCGAGGTGTCGACCACCTCGAAGCGGAGCCCCTGAGCGTTCAGGGCGCGAGCGGAAGCGGCGTCGATCGGATGGTCGAAGTGGCTCATTCCGCCAGCGTACGCGGGGCGCCCGACGGTGCCGCCGCGACCAGATCCACCGCGACATCCGGCAGACCGAACGGGCTCGCCTGCACGACCCGCCCCCGGGGCGCGAGCCGCTCATCCCGCGCGTACCGCTCGGCGAGTTCCACCACCGCGTCCCGCTCCCCCGCGTCGACGGCGATCACCAGCGCCGCCAACTCGTCCATCCACGCCGCAGCGTCCTTCGGCACCCGCTGGCCGAAGATCATCCCGCCCCACACATCCCAGAGCAGCAGCTCGTCTCCGTGCAGATGCGCCACGTCGCGGATGACGTAGTCGAACACGAAGGCGAGGCCGCTGTACGGGGACTCGGGGAACACACCGAACGTGCGCGGGTCCGCCTCATCGCGCCGGATCGCCGACCAGATCTCTGCCGCCGTGCTGAACCCCGCGAGTCCCTCCCGGGGCAGGTCCGTCGTGTCGAAGGCGAACCAGGTGGGTTCCAACTGTGCGTCACATCGCACCCACCGCTCGCCGTTCCACCACTCCGCGACGACATGGTCGTAGTGGTAGGCCGCACCGAGATAGCCCGCGAACCCGACGCGGCCCCGCGCCGGGACGCCCTGCTCCCGCAGGATCGAGACGGTCAGCTGGGTGAAGTCCCGGCAGCACCCGGCGACCCGGTCGGCCTTCTCGCGGGGCGCGTCGACCGGCTCTGGATGCCGACTCGCGTCGACGTCCAGGATGCGCTCCACCCAGCGACTGTCGATGTCGCCGCGGCGTTCCACCGGCACCTCGATGCCATCCGCACGGTAGTGGTAGAGCAGGTTGCGTGCGATTCCGCCCGCGGCGGCCGCATCGGAACCCGCGGCGACCTCCCACCGCCGGCGGAACGCACCCGGGTCGCTGTACGGAGTGTGACTCCGGTAGGCATCGACTCGGGGATCCATCCCCGCATCCTGCCCGCCTGATGCGCGTGTGTCGAGGGGCGGTCAGACGAAACGGACGACGGCCTGGATGCGGCTGCGGAGCTCGAACAGGTCGGTGCCCCCCGTTCCCACCCCGGGGATGCCCGTGCGCACCACGTGGGCGAGTTGGGGCTGAGGGATCAGGAGCGCCCGCGATCCGCGCACCGACCCGAGGTCGACGAGACGCGGCGCATCCGCCTCGGGGGCGACCACGGCGATCGCCGAGAACTTGACGCGCGCGCTCCGGCCGAACGCGCGGGCACGCGCCGACAGCTCGTGCACGGGCCGCTCGCCGCCGACGGCGCCGCCGATCAGCTCCGAGCCCTTCACCTTGATATCGCCGCCCCAGTCCTCGCTGAGGAGTGCCCAGAGCCCACTCGGGCCGAGAACGATGTGGTCGATCTTTCCGGCGGTCGTCTGCACGTCGTGCCACACCGTGTAACCGATGCCGAGGGCGGAGAGTTCCCGGGCCGACTGCTCCTCGGCGATCGCCGCGGCGAGCAGATGCTTCACCGACTGCGGCGCCGATCTCACGAGAGCCGGATCGTACGGATCGGGCAGCTGCACCCCGCGACCCGCCCACTCGCGGACCTCCGCGAGGTACCGCTCGCGGTACCAACCCCCCGGGTGCCCGCTCGACCTGGCCTGCGGTCGCGAGTCGGCACGGGGTCGCGGTGCGCGCGGCGCATAGCCCGGCTGCACAGCGCTCGACCCGCGCAACCCGCGGGCGTCGTAGGCTGCCCGCGTCTCAGGAGTGCCCACGAGGCCCCACGCGTCCTGTACGGCGTGGAACTCGACGGCCGAGCCCCCCGCATCCGGATGCGTCTCCCGGAGGCGCCTGCGGTACGCACGGCGCAACTCGTCGTGGGGAGCCGTCGCGGCCACGCCGAGCACCTCGTACGGGGACGCTGCGAGCGGACTGTCGGGCACGAATCGATCGTAGGCGCGTCGCAGGTGCCCCGCTGCCACCCGTCGTAGGCTCGAAGGGTGAGCAGAGACGAGGAGATCGCCGGCGTCCGCCGTCGAGCGAGCCTCGAGGTGCTACGCGCGGAGGCCGGTGACGAGCTGCGCACCGTCGTGTTCGAGCGGCTCCGCGCCGGCGAGGACCCGTGGGAGTTCATGCAGGACCTGCCGACCGTCGACGAGCTGGTGGTGTTGACGCTCCGCGCCGAACTGATCCACGCCGACAACGATCGTCGCCCCACCGCCGAGGTCGACTACCGCATGCTCCGCCAGATCGCCCTCGCCTACCCGGGGCTCAGCACCACCGTCTGGACTCTCCTCGACACCGACCGCACCCGCCGGAGGACCGCATGAGCCACGTGCTCGCCCTGATCGAGTTCGACCCGGAAACGGGAGCCGCCACCGGTCACCACCTGGCCGACGCGGATGCGCCGCAGCTGACCGTCACCGATCTCGCCGCCACGCGCGGCGACGGCATCTTCGAGACCGCGAGCCTCGTCGACGGACACGTGCAGGCCCTCGACGCCCACCTCGTGCGGCTGGCGGAGTCCGCACGGATGCTGCAGCTGCCCGATCCCGACCTGCCCGTCTGGCGCGAGGCCGTGCTCGCGGTCGGGGCCGCGCTGACCGCCGCGGGAGTGGCGGAGGGGTCGATCAAGTTCGTGCTCACCCGCGGGATCGAGGGCGCACCCGTTCCCACCGGGTGGGTGTTCGGCATGGACGCACCCGACTTCACGCGTGACCGCACCGAGGGCATCCGAATCGTCCTGCTCGACCGCGGCTATCGTCACGACGTGCCCCAGACCTCTCCCTGGCTGCTCGCCGGAGCGAAGACCCTCAGCTACGCGGTCAACCGGGCGGCGCAGCGCGAGGCGGCCCGGCGCGGAGCGGACGACGTGCTCTTCGTGTCGAGCGATGGGTTCCTGCTGGAGGGCGCCGTGTCGAACCTGCTGCTGCGGCGCGGAAACCAGCTGATCACCCCGCGCGTCGATCTGGGCATCCTGGCCGGCACCACGCAGGCGGACCTCTACAGCTGGGCGGAGTCCGAGGGGTTCGTCACCAGCTATGAACTGCTCACGCCGGCCGACCTCGAGAGCGCGGATGCGGCCTGGCTCGTGTCGAGTGTGCGTCACGTGGCTCCGGTGCGGGCCGTCGACGGCGTCGAGCGTCCGATCGACGCGGAACTCACCGAACGCCTCAACGGCGCGCTGCTGGCGCGCACGCGCTGACGCAGCGACCACACGACGAAGGACCCCCGGGTAGCTAATCCAGGGGCCCTTCTGTGTCGGTGAGGCCGCCTCTCCCGCGAGCTCTCGGGTCGGGCGTTCGCCACGAGGACGGAAGCTCGAACGGCGATGGCGAACCACCACTGCTCGAGACTGCGCCGGGAACGCGGGTCTCCCCCGAGAATCCACGACCGGTGCCGGTGGTGCGCCCGGCCCGCCCGTGACGCCTGCGGAGTCTCCCCCGCCGCGCTTCTGGAAAGCCCTTCGTCACCGCCGCCTGCCGGCGTCGGTTCCTCGGAATCCGCCCCGCCTCCGGATCCGACGAACCCTGCGGCCCGCCCTCATCGGCTGCGAGGTGTCACCCTCGGTTTCCCGGTGCCGTCCCACGGACGAAGCTCGCGCTTCGCGTTCCCTTGGGACCGCTTCCCACCTTTTCCGAGCTGACCCGGTCGAGGCGAAAAGACACCGTCCCCGCTTCGGCTGCGACCCGATCGATCCTGAATCTCTCCAGTTTCGACGGTTCGCGCCTCATCGGTTGAGTAGAGATTACTCAGCGGTGAACGGGGCACAAGTAGTCAAGTCTCACTAGATAGTTGAGACTCGGATGCCGCAACGGCCATATCTCGCCAGCGGGTTAAATACTGGCGGCGGTGATGCTGTCCGCGATTCCTCATACCCCCGTATCGGAATCGCGATGATGACAGGATCACCGCCGCCTGCTAGTCCCCCAACTAGTGTGAACATCACGATAAGGACCCAGCCGGTGAGAGCGCTCCCCCCACTACGGGTGACTCCCCCAATGGGGGCCGCGCACGACGAAAGGCCCCCGGTTGCCGCGTTCCGCCGGCGCCGAAGCGCCGGGGTTCGTCGAGCCCCGAGGGCCTTTCTGTCACCGAGCGGCCGACCCCCGAGGGGATCCGTGCCATCCGGTGAAGAAGAGATTACTCAGCGGTGAACCGCATGCAACCCGTCAAGTTTCGCTAGATGGTTGAAGGTCTAGAGTCCCTGCTCGGCGACCGCGTCCGTGAGCAGGGCCACAAGGGCCTCCAGCTGCACCGAGCCCTCCGCGCTCTCCACCGTCTCGCCGTCGAGGGCGCGCGCCGCGAGCCCCGCCTTCGAGTCGATGAGCTCCGCGATGCGGCCGTCGATGGTCTGCGCCGCGATGATGCGCCACGCGGTCACCGGAAGCTCCTGACCGATGCGGTGCACGCGGTCGATCGCCTGCGTCTGCTCGGCGTTGGTCCAGCTGAGCTCGGCCAGCACCACGTTCGATGCGGCCTGCAGGTTCACACCGACACCCGCCGCGGTGAGCGAACACACCGCGACCGCGACATCCGGATCGTTCTGGAAGGCGTCGATCTCGGCCTGACGGGACTTCGCCGTCTGGTCGCCGCGGATCGAGATCGTGCGCAGCCCCGCCTTCGCGAAGTGCTTCTCGGCGGCATCCATCACGTCGATGTGCTTTGCGAAGAACACCACCTTGCCCACGTTGCGGGCCAGGTTCACGGTGTAGTCGGCGGCCGGCGTGGCCTTGGCCTGTCCAATCCGTCGCACCATGGTGAAGACGTTGTCGCCCGGGGAGCTCGCCTGCTTCGACTCCTCGAGTTCCGCAGCGGCGACGAGCCGAACCAGGTCGGCCGTGTCGCTGTCCGGCCGAGTCGCCCGCAGGCGGCGGTAGCGCTCCAGGAGGCGGGCGATGAGCGCGCGCTCCGCCTCGCGGATCGAGCGGCCGTCTTCACCGTCGAGCTCGACCGGGATGTCGGCGATACGGCGGGCGGGGATGTCGGCCGCCACATCGACCTTCTTGCGTCGCACGATGCCCTGCTCGACGACGGCGCGGCGCGCGGCCGCGAAGAAGCCGGGGTCGACCGGTGTGAGCTCGGTCTCCTCGAGGGCCTCCATGAGGCGCGGCAGCGGCTTCTTCTCGTCGATCCAGCCGAGGAACTGCCAGATCATCCGGAAGTCCTCGATCTGGTTGATCAGCGGCGTACCGGTGAGCGCCACGAGCAGCGGGTTCGGGGTGCTCTGACGGATCGACTTCGACAGCGCCTGCACATGCTTCGAGCGCTGCGAATCCTTGTTCTTGATGAAGTGCGCCTCGTCGACGACCATGCCCCGGAAGCCACGACGCGACAGCCACTGCACGTGGCGATCCAGCACCTCGTAGTTGACGATGACGATGTCGGCGAACGCATCGATGTCGTCGCCGTCACCGTGCACGACCGTCGCCGTGCGCTGCGGGGTCCACTTCTCGACCTCGCGCGACCAGTTGACCTTCACCACGTTGGGAACGACCACCAGCAGCGGGTACGCGTTTGCGACATCCCCCGCGAGAAGCGCCTGGGCGGTCTTGCCGAGGCCGGGCTCGTCCGCCAGCAGGTAGCTGCGGTGCCCGTCGCGCGCCGACTCGACGAAGCGAGCCTGGTGGCGCATGAGCTCCAGGCCGCCGGGGGTGGCGAGCGACTGCGACTCGGGCAGCTCCATGCTCGCGGCTCCGCCACCGGCGCCGACCTCGAACGAACGGAACAGGGGTTCGATGAGCTCCCAGTTGTCGAGATGACCGGAGCGGCTCGCCGGCTTCTGCTGCGCGTACGCGCTGAAGTCGGGAGCGAGGAAGGGGTTCGACATCTGGTACTGACGCACCGACTGGGGCACCACGCGGCGCTCCTCCGCGGCGGGCTTCGCCTCGGGTTCGGTCACGACGACTAGATCTTCGGGGGCGAGGGGCGCGCCCCCCTCGATGAGCAGAGTGCGCCGCACCTCCTGCTGCGCGGGACTGAGGGGCGCGGTGTCGGTGAGCAGCTGGATGAGGCTCGCGTCGCGGGCGGCGGTCTTCGCCATGATCGTGGCGATGCCGTCGAGCCGCGTGAGCTCCTTCGTGCGCTCCGCGTCGGTGAGGGTCGCATCCGTCTTGATGCGTGCGCGCTCCTCGCGGGCGAGCACCGCGACCACGCGGTACCGCACACGGTTGGCGGCGTTCACCTTGCCGCGGTCGGCAGCGTTCTCGATGCCGCGCACCACACGCGCGAGCACGGGGATGATGCCCGTCTCGTCCTGATGCGGACGGCGGCGCTGCGCGCCTCTGTTGCCCGACGACTTCGCGCCGGTACGGGACTTCTGGCCGGATGTGGCCATCGTTCTCCTCGGGGGCTGTGACCCCATCGCGACGGAGCACCGTCGCAGTTCGGTGGTCCAGCAGTACGCCGGACCGGATTTCTCGGTGCAGATCGCTCCCGTTCTCCCCTGAACCCGGCTTGGCCGGCGGGGCGGTGAGCGCCCCCAGTCTAGCGCACGACGGCGCAGAACGTGGGAGGACTCAGCGCTGGCGCTCCTCGGGCGGGATCGGCACCTTGATCAGAATGCCGGCGGCGAGGTAGGCCGCGATTGCCACATACTGCGCACCCAGCCACAGGGGTCCGTCGAAACCGAACGGGACGACCGGGTTCCAGAGGATCGCGATGGCGGCGAAGACGGGCAGCCACCACCAGTGGCGGGCCTGGATGGCGAACACCATCACGATGAGCGCGAGCACGGCGACGCCCCAGCTCACGTAGACGAACGCCTCCTGCCCGATGAGGGCGATGCCGACGAACATCACGACCGCCGCCAGGAGTCCGGGCGCGAGGGCGAGCCGCCGGAAACCCTTGTCGCCGTACCGGGAAGCGGGTCGCTGCGTGCTCACTCCCCCAGCGTATCGAGCCTCCGAGGCCACCCCGGTCCGCTCCTAGGATCGGACCATGAGCGATGCCGCACTCGACCGCTTCCGCACGTTGCTGCGACACGCCACCTACTCGCACGCGGGTGCCGAGGGCCTCGACGACGTGTTCTCGGCGTTCCATGCCGACCTCGAGCGTCTCTTCCCCCTCGCCCACTCCGCGCTGGAGCGAGAGGTGGTCGCCGGCCGCAGCCTGCTGTACCGCTGGGCGGGAAGCGGTGACGGGCCCGCTGCGGTGCTCATGGCGCACCAGGATGTGGTGGCGGTCGACGACGACAGCCGCTGGACGCATCCGCCGTTCGCCGCCGAACTGGTCGGCGACGGCGACGAGGCCACCATCTGGGGACGCGGAACGCTCGACGACAAGGCGGCGCTCGTGTCGATCCTCGAAGCCGTCGAGGCCCGCCTGGCGGCCGGATTCACCCCGGCCGCCGACGTCTACCTGGTGTTCGGGCACGACGAGGAGGCGGGCGGTACCGGCGCGGAGGCCATCGTCGAGGTGCTCGCCGCACGCGGTGTCGCGCCGTGGCTCGTGATCGACGAGGGCGGGGCCGTCATGGCGGGACTCCTGCCCGGCCTCGGCCAGACCGCCGTCGTGGGGCTCACCGAGAAGGGCATCATGAACGTCGAACTCGTCGTCGAGCATTCGGGAGGGCACGCCGCCATCCCGTTGCCCGGTGGTTCGACCGCGGTGCTCGCCCGCGCCATCCTGCGGCTCGAGAACCAGCCGGAGACACCGCACCTCATCGAACCCACGATCGGCCTCCTGGAGGCCCTCGGCACGCGTCTCGGCGGCGCACGCGGGTGGGCGCTGCGCCACGCACGACTCCTGCGCGGCCCTCTCGCGAAGACGCTCGCGAAGACCAGCCCGCAGCTCGCGGCGATGACCCGCACCACACGCGCCGTCACGCAGTTGCGCGGCTCGTCGAGCATGAACGTCGTCCCGGAGCGGGCCAGCGCGACCGTCAACGTGCGCATCCTGCCCGGCGCCACCGTCGAGACCGCCGTCGCCGACATCGTGCGCGTCATCGACGACCCCGAGGTGCAGGTGCGGGTGATCGACGGCGCCGACCCCGCGCCCGTGTCCCCCGCCGAGGGCCGCGGCTGGGACGCGGTGGCCGCCAGTATCCGCACCGTGTTCCCGGATGCCGCGGTGGCCCCCTACGTGATGCTGCAGGCGAGCGACTCCCGCCACTTCGCGTCGATCTCCGGCAGCGTCTACCGGTTCCTGCCGTTCGACCTGCTCCAGGAGGAGTTGCAGTCGATCCACGGCATCGACGAACGCATCCGGGTGTCGACCTACCGCCGGTCGATCGCGTTCTTCGACGACCTGGTGGGCCGCCTGTAGCCGGTCACGTCCCGGGTGCGGTCTTCGCGATCCAGCCGTCGAGCGTCGACGGCGTGTCGGTGACGATGCCGTCGACCCCGTAGTCGAGGGCCTCGCTCCACCGCTTCTCGCTGTTGAGCGTGTACACGAGCACCCCGAGGCCCGCGGCGTGCATCCGCGTCACCGCCTCCTCGTCGCCCTCGAGTGAGTTGGGCGTCGTGAGGATCGCGATCGCCCCGTAGTACTGCGCCAACCCCACCGGATCGGCCGGGAGGTCGCGTTTGATGATGACGCGCGGGATGGCGGGGGCGACCTGGCCGAGGTTCGCCACCGTCGTCAGGTTGAAGCTCGCGAACACGACCCGGTTCTGCACCCCGCGGGCGTAGACGTCGTCGATGACGCCGCGGATGCCGTCGGCGCTCCAGAACCCCTTCAACTCGATGAGCGCCTTCTTGCGGGAGTCCGTGAACGCGTCGAGGAACTCGTCGAAGAGCGGCACCCGGGTTCCCGCGAACTCCGGGGCGAACCACGCCCCCGCGTCGAGTGCGCGGACCTGTTCGAGCGTGAGGTCGGCGACGGCGCCCGTGCCGTCGGTGGTGCGGTCGACGGTGTCGTCGTGGATGAGCACCGGGTAGCCGTCGACGGTGAGCTGCACATCTGTCTCGACGAACTCGAGGTTGGAGGCGAAGGCCGCCTCGAAGGCCGGCATCGTGTTCTCCGGGGCCGACGCGCGATCGCCGCGGTGGCCCGCGATGAACGCCGGTTCACCGGGGGCGCGGAGCCCGCCCATCATGTTGGTCGCATAGACGCGCACGGCGTCGGGCACCAGCAGCAGTACCGCCACGAGGGCGAGTGTCACCACGGCGGACGCCAACGCCCGCCTCACCGGATGCGTCACCATCGACACGTCCACTCTCGACTCGGGTTGCCCGCACCGTTGCGGGGTGAGCCGACTGTAACACGTCCGTTATGGTTCTGTGACCTCTTCGTGACCCGCGTTGCGGGGTCAGATGAGCGACTTCGCGTGTCGCGTCATCCTCATCTCCGGGTGTAGCTTCAGCGCCATGGACGGGGGCGACTCGGGCGGCGGAGACTTCAGTTGGTCCGGAAGCGGCGGCCCCGACGTTCCTGGACCGGGCGCGCCCTACGGGTGGTTCATTCTCATCGGCGTTTTCGTCGCGGTCATGGCGGTTTTCGGAGCGATCGCCACTCATCACCCACTCGTCCTGGTGTTTGGTGCGGTCGGCCTGGTCTTCGTCGCCATCGGCCTCTACGAGAGGCACAAAGGCACCCGCGCCTGGGACAGGGACTAGATGAGGCTCTTCGTGTGCCAGACCGTCTTCGTCTCGGTGAACGCCACGATGCGGTCGAGTGCCCGGCCGGGAAGCCCCGGCTCGGGACGCAGCACACGCTTCAGGGTGTCGGCGGCCGCGATCTCCAGGTCGACCCACTCCAGCTCCCCCGCACCGACCAGATCGAGCGCATTGACATCCGCGTGGGATGCCAACCACGGCGCGATCTCGGCGGGCGAACCGGTGAGCACGTTGACCACGCCGCCGGGGAGGTCGCTCGTGGCGAGCACCTCCGACATGCTGATCGCCGACAACGGGAAGCGCTCGTTCGCCACCACGACGACCGTGTTGCCGGCGACGAGCGCGGGCGCGACGGCCTCGACCAGTCCGAGCAGGCTGCCCGCTCCCTGCGGCGCGACGATCGCGACGACACCGGTCGGTTCCGGCACCGACAGGTTGAAGTAGGGCCCCGCGACCGGGTTGCCGGCGCCCGCGACCTGCACGAACTTGTCGGACCATCCGGCGTACCAGACCCAGGTGTCGATCGCCTCGTCGACCTGACGGCCGGCGACGGCGGCGGTGACCCCCTCGGACGACGCGATCTCGTCGACGAACTGCGCACGACGGCCCTCGAGCACCTCGGCGACCCGGTAGAGCACCTGGCCGCGGTTGTACGCGGTGGCGCCCGACCATCCGGCGACGGCGCCGCGAGCCGCGACCACCGCATCCCGGGCGTCCTTTCGGCTCGCGAGAGACGCGTTCGCGAGGAACGCGCCCTCGGCGGTCGTCACCTCGTAGGTGCGGCCCGACTCGCTGCGCGGGAACTTTCCGCCGATGTAGAGCTTGTAGGTCTTGGGGATGGTGAGGCGGCTCATGCGGAAGCTCCCTTGAGGTAGGCGGCGAGGCCGTGACGGCCTCCCTCGCGCCCGTAGCCCGACTCCTTGTAGCCACCGAAGGGGCTCGCCGGGTCGAACCGGTTGAACGTGTTGGCCCAGATGACGCCCGCGCGCAGCTGGTCGGCCACGGCGAGGATCTTCGAACCCTTGTCGGACCAGATGCCCGCCGAGAGCCCGTACGGGGTGTTGTTGGCCTTCGCGATGGCCTCGGCCGGGGTGCGGAACGTGAGCACCGACAGCACCGGCCCGAAGATCTCCTCACGGGCGATCCGCGACGACGTGGTCACGTTGGTGAAGATCGTCGGTGCGAACCAGAAACCGTTCTCGGGGATGTCGCACGGCGCACTCCAGCGCTCCGCGCCCTCCTGCTCACCGACCTCACTCAGCGTGCGGATGCGCTCCAACTGCTCGCGGGAGTTGATGGCGCCGATGTCGGTGTTCTTGTCGAGCGGGTCGCCGAGGCGCAGCGTCGACAGGCGGTGCTTCAGCCGGTCGACGACCTCGTCGTGGATGTTCTCCTGAACCAGCAGGCGGCTGCCTGCGCAGCACACGTGACCCTGGTTGAAGAAGATGCCGTTGACGATGCCCTCGACCGCCTGGTCGATGGGGGCGTCGTCGAAGACGATGTTCGCGGCCTTGCCGCCCAGTTCGAGCGTGACCTTCTTGTGCGTGCCGGCGACCGCCTTCGCGATCTCCCGGCCCACGCCCGTCGATCCGGTGAAGGCGACCTTGTCGACATCCGGATGCCGCACGAGCGTCGCACCCGTCTCACCGGCGCCGGTGACGATGTTCACCACACCCGGCGGAAGGTCGGCCTGCTGCAGGATCTCCGCGAACAGCAGCGCGCTCAGCGGCGTGGTCTCGGCCGGCTTCAGCACGACCGTGTTGCCTGCCGCCAGCGCGGGGGCGATCTTCCACGCGAGCATCAGCAGCGGGAAGTTCCACGGGATGACCTGCGCTGCCACCCCGAGAGAGCGGGGGTTCGCGCCGAGACCCGCGTGGTCGAGCTTGTCGGCCCAACCCGCGTAGTAGAAGAACCAGGCTGCCACGAGCGGCACGTCGACGTCGCGGCTCTCCTTGATGGGCTTGCCGTTGTCGAGGCTCTCGGCGACCGCGAGTTCACGGGCGCGCTCCTGCACGAGACGCGCGATGCGGAACAGGTACTTGCCGCGGTCGGCACCCGACAGCTTCGACCAGGTCTTCGTGTACGCGCGGCGGGCCGCGGCCACGGCGAGGTCGACGTCGGCCTCGGAGGCGATCGCGATCTCGGCGATCTTCTTCTCGGTGGCGGGAGAGATCGTCTGGAAGGAGCCACCCGATCCGTCGCGGAACTCACCGTCGATGAAGAGACCGTAGGAGTCCTTCAGGTGCAGGATCGCCTGCGACTCGGGCGCCGGCGCGTACTCGAGGAAGCCGCGGCCGTCGGTGGGCTGGATGTCTTTCATGGCGGGGTCCTAGTCGATCGTCACGTAGTCGGGGCCGGAGTAGTGGCCGGTGCGGAGCTTCTGACGCTGCAGCAGAACGTCGTTGAGGAGGCTCGATGCGCCGAAACGGAAGAGGTGCGGCTGCAACCACTGCTCCCCCACGGTCTCGGCCACCGTCACGAGGTATTTGATGGCGTCCTTCGAGCTGCGGATGCCGCCGGCGGGCTTCACGCCGACATACTCGCCCGTCAGACGGTGCCAGTCGCGCACAGCCTCGAGCATCAGCAGCGTCACCGGGAGGGTCGCCGCGGGCGCCACCTTGCCGGTGGAGGTCTTGATGAAGTCGCCACCGGCGAGGATCGAGAGCCACGACGCGCGGCGCACGTTGTCGTAAGTGTTCAGCTCACCCGTCTCGAGAATCACCTTGAGGCTCGCGTACGTGCCGTCGTCGCGCCGGCACGCCTCCTTCACCGCGACGATCTGCTCGAACACGGTGCCGTAGTTGCCGGAGAGGAAGGCGCCCCGGTCGATGACCATGTCGATCTCGTCCGCCCCCGCGGCCACGGCCTCGCGGGTGTCGGTCAACTTGACGCCGAGCGACGAGCGGCCGGACGGGAACGCGGTGGCGACGGCGGCGACCGAGACGAGTCCGTCATCCGGATCGCCGTGGGCCGAACCCAGCGCCTCGACGGCGTGCGGCACCATGTCGCCGTAGACGCAGACGGCCGCCACACGCGGCGTGGACGGATCGGACGAGTCGGGCACCAGCGCCTTGGCGACCAGCGAGCGCACCTTGCCGGGGGTATCGGCACCCTCGAGCGTCGTGAGGTCGATCAGCTCGATGATGCGGTCGAGCGCCCACGCCTTCGAACTCGTCTTGATCGAGCGTGTGCCGAGGCCGGCCGCGCGCTGCTCGAGACCGACGGCGTCGACTCCGGAGAGGCCTTCGAGGTGCTGTCGGAGACTCCTCTCGGTGAGGTCGCCGCCGAGGACGCGCACAGCCCTCTCAGCGGGGGCGAGAACGTTCGTCTGCATGGTCATTGGTCCTCCAGAAGGGCGCGGGCGGTGGATTCGTCGGTGATGAGCACACTGCACAGCCCGCTCATCACCACCGCTCGCGCGATGTCGTGTTTCGCCTCGCCTGCCACGACGAAGATCGCCGTCTCCGCCTCGCGGAGTCGATCGAGCGAGATGCCCAGGGTGCGCTCGTCGAGCGCGGGGGCGACGATGTTGCCGTTGGCGTCGATGTACCGGCCGACCACGTCACCCACGGCGCCGCGGCGGGCGAGCTCGCCGACGTCTTCGGCACGCAGGTAGCCGCTGTCGACCAGGGCCGAGTTCTCATCGCCCACGCCCGCGCTGTACAGGTAGGCGTCGGCCGCTGCGGCCCGCTCGAGCACGGCCGCGACGGTGCGGTCGGCTTCGATGGCCTGCTTGGTGGAGAGGCGCTCGAGGATCGCCGGGCTCGGCAGCAGCACGACTTCCCCGCGCCCGCGCTGGGCGATCGTCGACGCGAGCGTCGCCGCCGTTCCGGGGCGGCGATTGAGGCTCACTCCCCCGTTGATCTGCACGACGGTGACCCCGCGCGCCCAGCCGTCGGGCATGCGGTCGGCGACCTCGGTGAGGGTTCGACCCCAACTCACCCCGAGCACGTGCGGCACCGGACGGAGGCTGGTGAGGAAGTCGGCCGCGGCTTGGGCGACCCGCCCGGTGATGCCCACCTCGTTCTCGGGTGACGGGACCACGACCGCGTCGGCGAGCCCGAAGCGTTCCCGCAGGGCGCGTTCGCTGGCGAGACGGCGAGCACGAGGGTGGACGATCTCGATGCGCACGATGCCGCGCTCGCGGGCCTCGGCGAGGAGTCGCCCGGCCTTCCAGCGTGAGATGCCGAGCAGCCCGCCGATCTCATCCTGCGTCTTGTTGTCGTCGTAGTAGAGCTCGGCGACGCGCACGGCCAGCAGTTCGTCGTCCATCCCTTCGACGGTAACGCGCCCGGGCAGCCGATTCAACATCCGCGTGACCTCACGCTCATATGAGCAGGGCGCCGACAACGGCACCCCGGATGCGCGACTCAGCGGGCCTCGCGCCAATCCACGGGCCGACCCCGCAGAAGCTCGTCGAGCTGGTCGAGTCGTCGTTCCCAGAGTGCTCCTTGCGACCCCGACCCGGTCGACCCGTCGTCCACCTCCAGTCGCAGACGCGTGGACGTGCCTCGCGGACCGCCGAGCACCGGCGTCAACACCACCCGAACACGGCCGAACTCCGGCGACACCACCTCGAGCACCTCGGGTTCGTCGACGACCACACCCTCCACGCCTTCGGCGAGCTGCTCGTGAGGGTGCAGCCACCCGGCCACGAGCACCGGATCGACCAGCGCCTCCCACACGATCTCCCGCGGGAGGTCGATGGTGCGCTCGATCCGGAGGCCGTCCACGTGCGCCACGCTACGCGCGATGGCTCATCCGCGCACCGGATCGCGTGTCAGAGTTCCGCGTCGACCGTGCGGTTGCGGGCGAGGATCGCGGCGGCCGGCAGCACCAGCACGACGACCGAGAGCAGGAAGATCAGCGGCACCGTCCAGGCGTCCGTCGCGTCGTGGAGGGCGCCGACCGCGAACGGTCCGATCGCGCCCAGAAGATAGCCGACCGTCTGCACGAAACCGGACAGTGCCACGGTGGTCGCCGGGGTGCGGGTGCGCAGGTTGATGAGCACCAGCGCCAGGGGGAAGAGCAACGGACCGAGACCCGAACTGGCGATCCACAGCGCCGGCGCCGCCGCGGGCGCGATCAGCAGCCCCAGATACCCCACCGCGAAGAACGCGACGCCCAGCAGCGCAAGCCAGGCGGCACTCCGAGGGAAGCGCGCGGTGATCACCGGGATGAGGAGCCCCGCCGGGAACCCCATGAACGCGTACAACGCCAGCAGGGCACCGGCGGCAGCCGGGTCGACGCCGGCGTCATCGGCCAACAGCTTGGGAAGCCACGCGAAGCTCGCGTAGGCGCCGAGGCTCGACGAACCGAAGATCACCCCGATCGCCCACGCCGTCGGCGACCGCAGCATCCGCACGCCGAGACGAGACGACGGCCGCTCCTCCGGATGCTCGACGGCCGCCTCGGTGGCCGCCGCCTGGGCGTCCCCCAGTTCGATCGCGCCGAGCTCGATTGGGCCGGTGCGCACATCCTCCGTGTCCGGAGCTTCGACGGGCACCGGACGACGTTCGAGGAGGATCGCCACCCACGGAACGGCCGCGATCGCCGAGACGACGAGCCACATTGCGAGCGATGTCCGCCATCCGGCGGTATCCGCCACGGGAACCGCCACGAGCGCCGGCACGGCCGTCGACACCGAGAGCAGCGTCGCGTAGAGCGACGTCACGAGCCCGACCCGGTCCGGGAAGTACCGGCGTACCACCGGCGGCAGCAGCACGTTGCCGACACCCACCCCGAGCAGCGTCAGGGTGCTCGCCAGGGTCAGGGTGAGCGATTCGGGCGCGAGAGCGCGGCCCAGATGGCCGAGCACCATCGCGGCGAGCGACGCGAGGAGCGCCTGCTCGAGGCCGAGACGACGGGCAATCAGGGGCGCCAGCAGACCGCTCGCCGCAAAGGCGAGCGGCGGGGTGGCGCCGATGATGCCCAAGACGATCGGGTCGAGGCTGATGTCCTCCCCGATGCGATCGAGGATCGGCGAAAGAGCGGCGACCGGGGTGCGGAGGCTCAGCGCGACCAGCAGGATGCCGACGAGGGCCAGGCTGCGCCCCGCCCACAGTGGACGCTGCGTCACGGACGCGCCGCCAGAATGTCGCGAGCGCGAGCGGAGTCGGAGCTGATCTTCTCTACCAGCGCCTCCAGCGAGTCGAACTTCTCCATCCCGCGCACGAAGTCGACGAACGCGAGCTCGAGCGTACGGCCGTAGAGGTCGAGATCCACGTCGAGCAGGTGCGCCTCCGCCTGATGCTGCGGCACCCCATCGAACGTGGGGTTGTTTCCGATGGAGACCGCGGCGGGGTACCGCACGCCATCGACGGTCGCCCACGCGGCGTAGACGCCGTCGGCGGGGAGGAAACCTTCCAGGCGAGCCGGGTCCAGGTTCGCGGTCGGGTAGCCGAGTTCGCGGCCACGCCGCTCGCCCGCCACGACGACCGAGCGAACCGTCGGGTAGCGTCCGAGCACGCGCGCCGCCTCGGCGACCCTCCCCGCTTCGAGCGCTTCACGGATCCACGTCGAGGAGGCGCGACGTTCCGCCGCGTCCGGGCGGTCCTCGCCGGTGCGCACGTCGTCGATCAAGACGACCTCGAACCCGAGTTCTGCGCCGAGCTGGCGCAAGAGGGCGACGTCGCCTGCGCCCTTCCGGCCGAAACGGAAATCGCTTCCGGCGAGCACGATCCGCGCGTTCAACGCCTCGACGAGCACCTCGCGGACGAAGTCGGCGGGCTCACGGTCGGCCAGCGCCTGGTCGAAGGCGAGCATGAGCGTGGCGTCGGGCCCGACCTCCTCGAGCAGTTCGCGCTTCTGCGCGTTGCTCACCAGCGGTGACGGGCAGAAGGCGGGTGCCAGCAGCGACAGCGGGTGCCGGTCGAAGGTCACCACCACCGAACGCAGTCCGTTGGCGGCGGCGACGTCTTTCAGACGTGCGAGCACCGCGCGATGCCCCGTGTGGACACCGTCGAACTTGCCGATCGTCACCGCGCTCGGACCGTAGCCGGCCGGAACGGATGCGAGCCCGTCGAAGAACTCCATCAGGCCGACACCGCGGTTCGCGCACGGTGACGCAGCCACAGGATGCCGAGCACCGGGAGCGCGAGCGGGATGAACAGATAGCCGGCGCCGTACGCGCTCCACACGGTCGCCTCACGACCGAAGGGGTTCGCATCCTCGAGCCCGAGAACCTCGGGGGCCACCACCGACAGGGTGCCGACGACGAGCACACCGGCCAGTTCGAAGCTGATCGTCACCCAGGCGAGGCGGTCCCACCCGAAGGCCAGCGCCAGGGTGGCCAGTACGTAGACGACGGCGGCCACGGCCGACAGGGAGAACGCGATCGGCGCCTCATCGAAGCGGTCGATGATCTGGAACGCGGAACGACCGAGGGCGGCGATCGCGAGGATCGCGTACACGGCGACCAGGAGGCGTCCGACGCCGGTCGGTCGGGGGTGCGGCTGGGCGGACATCGCCCACCAGACTATCCCGCAGGCCGCCTCCCGGCTGTCTCGCGACTAGGCGAGCTGGACGGTCCAGATCTGCTGCATCCGCCACAGCATCACCGCGATGGCGAAAGCCGCCGCGCCGAGCACGACATTCGACCACCGGGTGCGCTCGATGAGGGCCCAGAAGATGGCCAGCGGCGGGATCACCAGGGCGGAGATGAGGTAGGCCCAGAACTCCACCAGGTTGCCCGTCGGCGGGTTGCCCGCCAGCGGCGCGATGATCGCGACGACCGCCTGCGCGACCAGGAGCACCTCGACCGCGCCCACCGAGAGAACGGTCAGATCGTTCGGCTTGCGCCCCGCGAGACCGAGGACGACGCAGAGCAGCCCGACGGCACAGGCGATGACGACCTGCACGATCGTGAACGGCAGGATCACGGGAGGACCTCCTGGGTCGGCAGTCCGAGCAGCACACGCGCGCGGCCACGGCGGAGTTCGACGAGGGCGGCGAGATGACCCTCCGGGGTGAGCGCGGCGGCGATGTCCGTGTCGGGGGCGTCGACCTCGACCCGCTTGCCGTGTGCGAGGTCGCGCACGGTGTCGGCGTCGAGCCTCAGCACCGGGAACAGTCGGGACGCGACCTCCGCCGGGTCGAGCAGCCGCGAAGCGGCGTCGAACCGCTCGGCGACGTCCGGATCGACGCGCGGATCGGGCAGGATCGCGCCGTCGGCAACGGAGAACGGCCCCACCTCGGTGCGACGAAGGGCCGTGAGGTGCCCGCCGACCCCGAGGTCGCGCCCCAGATCGCGAGCGAGAGCACGGATGTACGTGCCGGAGCTGCAGACAACCCGCACGTCGAGCTCCAGCGTCTCCGCGCCCCGGCGAACCGCCAGCAACTCGAACGCGTGGATGACGACGCCCCGGGACGCCAGCTCGACCTCTTCACCGGCCCGCGCGAGGTCGTACGCCCGCCGTCCGGCGACCTTGATGGCGCTGAACGTGCTCGGCACCTGCTCGATCGGGCCTGTCAACGACGCGATTCCGGCAGCGATGGCCTCATCGGTGGTGTGCGACGCGTCGGTCCGCGCGAGCACCTCCCCTTCGGCGTCATCCGTGTCGGTGGACTCGCCCAGCCGGATGGTGGCCGTGTACTCCTTGTCGAGCCCCACCAGGTAGGTGAGCAGGCGCGTGGAACTGTCGACGCCGAGCAGCAGCAGGCCGGTCGCCATCGGGTCGAGGGTCCCCGCATGCCCGACTTTGCGGGTGCCGAGCAGTCGGCGGGCGCGCGCGACCACGTCGTGGCTCGTGACACCCTGCGGTTTGTCGACGAGCAGCAGTCCGCTTGTCACGACGCCGAGTCCCGCAGATGCAGCAGCACGTCGATCTTGGTGGGCAGCATCTCGTCGAGCAGTTCGCGCACCGAGGGGTCGCTGTCGTAGTCGTCTGCCATGCGCAGCCCGACGACGGTGTTGAGCATCATGCCGTACGCGAGGAACTCGTGGGTCGCCTCCGCGTCGAGTCCCACGTCGTCGCGCAGGTAGGCGTAGACGCGTCGGAGACCGGCTCGACCGGCAGCACCGACAACGGGGTCGGAGCCGAGCATGAACGCCTGCATGAGGCTGAGGAGCAGGCCGCGGTCGGCGAGCAGGTCGACGTAGTGGCGGCCGACGCAGCGGGCGAGCGCCTCCGGGTCGTCGCCGTCGCCGTCGGCGCGGCTCTCCTCGACGGCCGAGCGGAAGCAAGCGATGATGCGTTCGAGCGCCCGGTCGAGCACGGCCAGGAACAGGGCCTCTTTGCTGCCGAACATGCGCACGACGTAGGGCTGGCTGACGCCGGCCGCGCGCGCGACGGCATCCGTCGTGGCCCCGTGGTAGCCGCGTTCGCCGAAGACGGCGGTTGCCGCTTCGAGGATGAGCTGGCGACGGTCCTCGGAGCGCATGCGGGTGCCGCTCGCCTCCGGGGTCGTCGTGTTCATGCTTGACATGTTATCAACCGATTACTAATCTCGCGTTTTGTAATCATCCGATTACCACTTCTCATGCATCCGCATCGAAGGAAGGCACGGAGCCATCATGACCGCCTCCCCCACCGTCGCCCCCGAGACCCGCCCGAAGCGGCGGATCTCATTCGGGCTCGCCGTGCTCGCCACCGGACTCCCCATGTTCATGGCCACCCTCGACAACCTCGTCATGACCAATGCGCTGCCCGCGATCCGACTCGACCTCGGAGCCGACATCGAAGAGCTGCAGTGGTTCATGAACGCCTACACGCTCGCCTTCGCCAGCTTCATCCTCATGGCCGTAGCACTCGGCGACCGGCTCGGGCGGCGCACCCTGTTTGTCGTCGGGATCGCCGTGTTCACCCTCGCATCCGCGGCCGCCGCCCTCAGCACCGACCCCACCCAGCTCATCATCGCCCGCGCCGTGCAAGGCGTGGGAGGGGCCGCGATCATGCCGCTCTCACTCGCCCTTCTCGCCGGTTCCGTCTCCGAAAGCCGTCGCCCGCTCGCCATCGGCATCTGGGGCGGGATCTCCGGTGTCGCCGTCGCCACCGGCCCGCTCGTCGGCGGCGCCGTCGTCGACGGCTGGGACTGGACCGCCATCTTCTGGATCAACGTGCCGATCGGCGCCATCGCCATCCCGCTCGCCCTCCTGCTGCTGCCGAACTCGTTCGGCGCGAAGCTGCGCGCCGACATCGTCGGCCTGCTGCTGGCGGGCCTCGGCGTGCTCGGCCTCGTCTGGGGAATCGTGCGCGGCAACGACGCCGGATGGGACAGCACCGAAGTGCTCGTCGGCCTCATCGGCGGCAGCCTGCTGCTGGTCGGGTTCGTGATCTGGGAATCCCGCGTCTCCGCTCCCCTGCTGCCGCTGCGACTCTTCCGCGACCGCTCGTTCAGCATCGCCAACGTCGTCGGCCTCGGATTCGGATTCGGGATGTTCGGATCGGTGTTCATCCTCATCCAGTTCCTGCAGATCGTCCAAGGTCACACCGCGCTCGAAGCCGGCGTGATGACGATGCCGTGGACGCTCGCGCCGATGGTGGTGGCGCCGATCGCCGGGATGCTCGCGCCCCGCGTCGGAACACGGTTGCTGATCGTGGGAGGCCTCGCCCTGCAGGCGACCGCGCTGTTCTGGCTGGCCGGCGTGATGACCGCCGAAGTTCCCTACGCCGACCTCGTGGGAGCGTTCATCACCGCGGGCATCGGCATGGGTCTCGTCTTCGCCCCCGTCTCCACCGCCGTGCTCGCGAACATCGTCCCCGTCGACACGGCCAAGGCGTCCGGCGCCAACTCCACGATCCGGGAGGTGGGCATCGCGCTCGGGATCGCCGTCCTCACCGCCGTGTTCACGGGCGCGGGCGGCGAACTCACCCCGACCGGATACGTCGACGCCGCCATCCCCGCGGTGCTGACCGGCGCCGGAGTGGTCGCCGCCACGGCGGTGATCGCCCTGCTCCTCCCCGCAGGACGACTTGCGCGGACCACGGCCGCCTCCGGGCCCCGTGTCGACGTCGACGAGCGGGAGCCCGCCATCGCCTAACCGGTCCCGCTCCTCGCTTAGGCTCGGGGCATGCGCATCGGAGTGATCGGGGCCGGGGCCGTCGGTGGCACGTTCGCAGCGTTGCTCTCCGAGTCGGGCAACGAGGTGGAGATCACCGCCCGCGGCGCCGGGCTCGACGCCATCCGCGCCGGCGGCCTGCGACTCGACGGCGGATGGGGCGAGCACGTCGTGAAGCTCCCCGCGAATCCGACGCTGCGCGCCAAGCCCGAACTCGCCATCCTCGCCACGAAGGCGCAGGACGCCGCAACCGCACTCGCCGCCAACGCGACACGGCTCGAAGGGGTTCCGCTTCTGGTGGTGCAGAACGGTCTCGGCGGTCTGCGGGTGGCTCACGACGAGCTGCCGAACTCCCCCCTCCTCGGCGGGCTGGCCCTCTTCGCCGCGTCGTACCTCGAACCCGGGCGGGTGACCGTCACCGGCGCGAACCCCGTGATCCTCGGCGCCGGTCCGGGAGCCGACGACGCCCTCCTGGCACGCGTCGCCGGCGTGGTGGGCGAGGCGCTCCCCGTGGAGGTGACGAGCGACATCGAGGGTGCGCAGTGGACCAAGCTGCTCATCAACCACGTCAATGCCCTGCCCGCGATCACGGGCCTCTCGGTGCAGGAGGTCATCGCCGACGCGCGACTGCGACGCATCATGACCGCGAGCATGCGCGAGACGGTGCGCATCGCCCGCGCGACCGGCGTGCACTTCGGCAAGGTGCAGGGCGTCTCCGGTGCGGTGCTCGGACTGGTCGGCACCCTGCCCCTCGGCATCGGTCAGCAGTTCCCGCGGCTGCTCGCCCGACGCATGGGCCACGTGCCCAACCCGGGGTCGACACTGCAGAGCATCCGCCGAGGGCAGCTGACCGAGATCGAGTACCTGAACGGCGCGGTCGTGCAGGTGGCGGCCGAGCACGAGATGCTCGCCCCCGTCAACTCGGCCATCGTCGAGATGGTGCACGAGGTCGAGAAGAGCGGCGAGCACCTGCCGGTCGACGAGGTCGCCCGCCGCATCCGCCTCTGAGACTCAGCAGGAGTCGGCGAAGACCCGCCGCGGATGCTCCGGGTCGGTGTTGTCGATGATCGCGATCGCCGCCTGGCGCGGCTTCGCGTCCTTCTCGTACAGCCGATGCGCGCCCTCGTACCGTTCGGCGAGATCCGACCCCGGCTGGATGCCGTCCCGCGCCCGCAGCCGCTCGGCACGGACCTCGTCGTCGGCGTCGAGCCAGATGGTGTAGTTCCAGACCCCCCTCAGCTCGGGCCGGTCGAGGAAGCCGCCGTCGACGATCAGGAAGACGTCCTCCGGACCGGTGCGCCACTTCGGCTCCACCTGCACTTCGCGCACGCGGTCATAGGCGGCCGTCACGAACGCGGTCGACCCGCCCATGCGGAAGGGCTCGATGAGCACCCGCCGGAACACGTCGTACGCGTATGCGTCGTCGTAGTAGCCCTCCGCCGAGAACCGGCCCCGCGCGTACCGATCGGCCGCCGGGCGGAGGAAATCATCGAGCGACGCGCGCGCGGTCGCGAAGCCGCGGCGCTCGAACTCGCGCGCCAGGTCGTCGGCGAAGGTCGACTTACCGGATGCGGTGCGCCCGTCGACGCCGACCGTGATCCGTCCGCGCCGGTAGTTCTGCAGGATCTCATCAACAGTGGCCGCGAGCACGTCGCGGCGTCCGGGGGCCCATCTCGCCATGGCGCCAGCCTAATCTTGAGGAGTGGAGGGCGCAGTGGAGACCGGGATCGGAGAACGGGTCGCCGCCTGGTTCGCCGCCGGGCACCGTCCTCTCCCCTGGCGCGCGGAGGGCTTTCCCGCGTGGGGCGTGCTCGTGTCGGAGTTCATGCTGCAGCAGACACCCGTCGCCCGCGTGATCCCGCGGCTCGAGGAGTGGCTGACGCGCTGGCCGACCCCCGCAGCTCTCGCCGCCGTACCGCCCGGCGAGGCGGTTCGCGCCTGGGACCGCCTCGGCTACCCGCGGCGCGCGCTCAACCTGCATGCCGCATCCGTCGCGATCGTGGAGCGTCACGCCGGCGTCGTGCCGTCCGATGTCGACGAACTGCTCGCGCTTCCGGGGGTCGGCCCTTACACGGCCCGCGCGGTCGCCGCGTTCGCGTACGGGGTCCGGGTGCCGGTGGTCGACGTGAACGTACGACGCGTGCTCGCGCGAGCGGTGCGTGGAGTCGGAGAGCCGGGACCGGCGCGCGTCGCCGAGGAACTCGCGCTCATGGGGTCGCTGCTGCCCTCCGATCCGGAGCGCGCCCGCCTCACCAATGCCGGCACGATGGAACTCGGTCAGACCGTGTGCACGGCACGATCCCCGCGATGCGATACGTGCCCCATCGCGGACGCGTGCGCGTGGCGCGCCGCCGGGTACCCCGCCTACACGGGTCCCGCGGCTCCGCGGCAGAAGCCCTACGCCGGGTCGGACCGCGAAGTACGTGGGCGCATCCTGCGCGAGCTGCGCGACAGTGAACTGCCGGTGCCAGCCGCACGGGTGGACCAGCTGTGGACCGACCCCACCCAGCGCGAGCGTGCGCTCGCCGGACTGCTGCGCGACGGACTCGTGGTGGCCGAGCGCGACGGCTACGCGCTTCCGTCGGTCTAGGCCGCCGTCGTTCCGCTCGAGCCCTCGTCGGCGGCGTCGATCTGCGGCCCACGTCGCAGCTCGGTGACGATCTTCACTGCGTTGGGGATGAGCAGGAGATACCCCAGGAACGCCCAGGGCGTGCGGACGATACCGACGAACGTGAAGATGATCGCCGTCATGATCAGCACGACGATCAGACTGATGACGAAGATCCGGTGCTGGCGCACGGGATCAGCAGGACGTTCGGGCATGACGAACATCATGGCATCACGACCCGCCGCGGCGCGCGAGCGCCGTGCCGCGGGTCGGGGGCGTGCGAGACACTGATCGCATGCCGGAACTGCCGGAGGTGCAGGCCCTCGCCGCCGACCTCGACTCGCGCCTGCGCGGTCGCACCGTCGATCGGCTGCAGGTCGTCGCCTTCCCGGCGCTCAAGACGTACGACCCACCCGTCGAGGCGCTGTCTGGATGCGCGATCACCGCAGTCAGCCGTCGGGGCAAGTTCCTCGACATCGCCACCGATCGCGCCACCCACCTCGTCATCCACCTCGCGCGGGCCGGCTGGATCCGGTGGCGGCAGTCCGCACCGCAGACCTCGGGACGACCCGGCCACGGCCCGCTCGCCGCACGCCTCGTGCTCGACGACGGCAGCGGCTTCGACGTGACCGAGGCCGGCACCAAGAAGAGCCTCGCCCTGTACATCGTGCGTGACCCGGCCGAGGTGCCGGGGATCGCCCGCCTCGGGCCCGACCCTCTCGACGCCGGGTTCACTCTCGGGGTGTTCCGCGGCATCCTCGCCTCCCACGGGCGCACCCAACTGAAGGGACTCCTGCGCGACCAGTCGGTGATCGCAGGCATCGGCAACGCCTACTCGGACGAGATCCTTCACGTGGCGAAGATGTCGCCCTACAAGCCCGCGGCGATGGGCGACGACGACTCCGCCGCCCTCTACGAGGCTCTGCGGTCGACGCTCACGGATGCGGTGGTGCGTTCCCAGGGCGTCGCCGCCACCGAACTCAAGTCCGAGAAGAAGTCGAACCTGCGGGTGCACGGACGCTTCGGCGAACCCTGCCCGGTCTGCGGCACCGTCATCCAGCAGGTGATCTACGCAGACCGAACCTTCCAGTACTGCCCGGGATGCCAGACCGGGGGCAAGAAACTCTCCGACCGCGTGCTCGACCGGTTGCTCAAGTAGTCAGCAGACGCTCGGCCAGCAGCTCGAGGGTCCGCTCGCGGCCGAGCGTGCGGTCGGCGGGCTCGCCGTCGCGGGACCCCGCGCCGGGCGACACCATCACCTCGTCAACGCCGAAGCGCGCGGCGAGCTCCTTGACGCGGGTGGCGGCCGCATCCGGTGCGTCGACCACCCAGCGCTCCAGCATCGCGTCGATCACGTGCCGGGACGCCACATCGAGCTCCTCGCGCTCGGCCGTCTCCACCGTGTCGAGCACTCGCAACGTCTTGCCGGTGCGCAACCGGGCCATGTTCTGCAGCGACGGCATCGCGCGGGCGAGCGCCTCCTCCGCCGTGTCGGCGACGACCACGTTGAGGGTCAGGAAGGTGCGCGGCGCGTCCAGCTGATCGGACGGCTGGAACTCGCCCCGGTAGATCGCGAGGGCGCGTTCGGTTCCCTCGCCCGAGAAGTGGTGAGCGAACACGTACGGGAGGCCGAGCTTGGCGGCGAGATGCGCGGAGTAGTCGCTCGATCCGAGCAGCCACATCTCCGGCACACCTGCAGGTGCCGGGGTCGCCTTCACCTCGTACTCGCGCAGGCCGTCGGAGGTGTTCAGCGACAGTACGGCACCGTCTCCCGAGAGCGCGCGGATGTCGAGCAGGTTCTGCTCGAATCGGTCGACATCGCTGGTCGGGCCGCTGGAACGAAGGAGCGCGGTGATGACGGGGTCGGATCCGGGTGCGCGCCCGAGGCCCAGATCGATGCGACCCGGCGCGATCGCCTCGAGCGCGGCGAACTGCTCGGCGACGGTCAGCGGCGCGTGGTTCGGCAGCATCACGCCACCCGAGCCGACCCGGATGCGTTCGGTTCGCGAGGCGACCGCCGCGATCAGCACGGGCGGCGCCGTCGAGGCGACCGACGGCATGTTGTGGTGTTCGGCGAACCAGTACCGGCTGTAGCCGAGCTCATCCGCGCGGCGCGCGAGGGCGACGGATGCGGCGACCGCGTCGCCCGAAGTCTGGCCGGTTCGCACCGGCACGAGGTCGAGGACGGAGAGACGCACGTTCACCCTGAGGCCAACGCGCGCGGTACTCCGGCGATTCCCCGGGAGGGCTCAGGCCTCGTCGTCGTCCTCGTCGAACTCGCGGGGCTTCACGTACGGGTCTTCGTCGCCCGCGTACTGGGCGCCGGCCGCGAGGACCGCGGCCTCCCGGTCGCGTTCGGCCGCCTCACGCAGAAGCGAGTCGATGGCGGCGGCGTTCTCGGGCACGCCGTCGGCGATGAACTCCAGCGACGGCGTCAGGCGCAGGCTGAGGTTCTTGCCGACCTCGGTGCGCAGCATCCCGGTGGCGGCCTTGAGGGCCGCGGCCGAGTCAGCGCGTTCCTCGTCGCTGCCGTAGACGGTGAAGAAGACGCTCGCGTGCTGCAGGTCGCCGGTCACACGCACATCCGTGATGGTCACGAAACCGAGCCGCGGATCGCGGATGCCGCGCTCCAGCCGCCTGGCGATGATCTCCTTGATGCGGTCGGCGACTTTCGCCGCGCGGGGGTTCTCACCCATCGCCCTCGTCCTTTCGTACTGAGTTCGAGCCGAGCGCGGGGGGGGGGGCGGGGGGGGGGGCCCCGCCGGCG
>JAEWJX010000096.1 GCA_023386365.1 Actinomycetes bacterium
CCCCCTCGCCCCCCGGGGGGGGGGGGCCCCGGCCGCCCCCCCGCCGGCCGCGGCGCCGAGGCGCGCGCGGGGTTGTCTGGATGGAGCTCACGTCAGCCCTGCTGCGCCCGCGAGTCCGCCCAACGTGCGTTGAGGTCGGCGATGTACGACTCGAAGTCGCCGTCGGCGGCCCCTCGTGCGATGTCGACGAGCTTCTGGCGGTAGATGCTGCCCCAGATGTCGATCTGCGCGCCGTCGGCGATGTTGTTGAACAGCGCCTCCTCGCCCGACGGTGCCGGGGTCAGTTCGATCAGCTCGACGCCCTCCTCGGCGAGGCCGCCCAGGTTGTCGGGCAGCGGCTCGGCGAGCAGCGGCGACACCATGCCCTGCGTCTGGGTGAAGCCGGAGTCCTCGATGAGGAAGTCGATCCACGCCTGCGCGGCCGCCTTCACCTTCGAGTTCTTGTTGATGCCGAGGCTGTAGTCGCCACCGACGACGGCGTACTGGGTGCCGTCGGGCGCGGTGGCCGGGAACGTCATGTAGCCGACGACCGCCGGGTCGATCCCCGCATCCGTGGCCGCCGCCTGCATCTGCGAGATCGACCACGAGCCGAGCGCCATGGTGGCGATCTTGCCGGTCGCGAAGTCGACCTTCGACTGCTCCCAGTTGGTGGTCAGCGGGTCGTCCTCGGTGTAGCCGCCGGCGACCGCGTCGTAGATGAGCTGGTCGATGGCGTAGATGTCCTTGCCTTCCTCCCAGGGCGAGTCGTCCTTCGTCATCGCGTTCTGCGCATCCGGGTCGCCGCTGATGGCGCCGACATTCGACGACCACTGGCTGAGCGGCCAGCCGTCCTTGTAGTTCGTGTACAGCGGGATGGCGTCGGTCTTGTCCTCGATCGCCTTCAGCGCGTCGAGGAAGTCGTCGTGGCTCTTCGGGATCTCGGTGACCCCGGCCGCCTCGAAGACGTCCTTGTTGTAGATGAGGCCGTTGGCGTTGCCGCCGAGCGCGATGCCGTACTGGGTGCCGTCGAAGCTCTTCGGGGTGAGGAAGCGGTAGTCGGCTTCGAGGTCGGCGGTCTTGCCGAGCGGCTCGAAGAAGTCGGCGAACTGGTCGGGGAAGACGCTGTTCGGGATGCCGAGCACGTCTCCGTAGTTGGTGGTCGAGAGGCGGGTGCGCATCTCGCCCTCGTAGTCGGTGATGCCTTCGAACTTGACGGAGGCGTCCGGGTACTTCTTCGTGAACTCGGCCGCGTACTCGTCGAAGGTGCCGTCCTGGATGAGGTCGGTGCGCCAGGTGACGAAGTTGACTTCGCCGGTGACGTCTCCGTCGATGCTGTTGGAGCTGTCGTCGCCGCCGGTCGCCGCGCAGGAGCTGAGCAGAAGTGCCGCCGTCGCTGCGCTCGCGACAAGACCGGCGAGGGCCTTGCGTGATGCCATGTGAATACTCCCTTGTATTGGTCCCCTGGGTGCATGGCGCCGGCATCGACCCGCGCCGTCGGGGGTTGTTTGGGAGCGTATGGGCTAAAACGCTTAATGTAAAGCGCTTTAGCAATATCCGCTGGTTGAGTAGCCACGCGCAGCGCGGCGTATCGAAACCCCGCCGAGCAGCACGACCGCATCCGGCGGGCGTTCCTCAGCCCGTCGGCGCCGCGCTCGACCCGCGCGCCCGCAGCTGCGGCGTCGAGTCGAGGAACGTCGCCGGCTCCGCACCTTCGACGACGTCGAACAGCCGCCGCGCCACATGCGAGCCGAATGCGACGACGTCGTGGCTGAGGGCGGTGAGTTTCGGGAACGTGTGCTCGCACAGCACCGAGTCGTCCCAGGCGACGATCGACAGGTCGGCCGGCACCGACATCCCGGCTTCCATCGCCACCGTGAGGCCGGCGACCGCCATCACGTCGTTGTCGTAGATGAGGGCGGTGGGGCGTGCGGATGCGGCGAGCGCGTCGCGCGTGGCGCGGGCTCCCGCCTCGGGCGTGTAGTCGGTGCGGAACACGCTCGGCTCGAGCCCGAGTTCCGCCATCTCGTCGGTGAACGCGTCGTCGCGGATGCGGGTGTGGGTGAGTTCGGTGAGGCCGGCGACGCGGCCGATCCGCCGGTGGCCGAGGCCTGCGAGGTGCCGCACCGCTTCGCGCATGGAGGCGGCGTCATCCGTCCACACGCTGGTGAGCCCGGCGGCGACGCTCGGGTCGCCGACGACGACGGTCGGCATCCCGGCCATCGCCGCCACCCGGGGGTCGTCGTCGACCAGGTCGGTGAGGATGACGCCGTCGACCCGGCGGGTTCGGCGCCACGTGGTGAGGGTGGCGAGCTGGTCGTCGACGGTCGGCACCACCTGCAGCAGCAGGCTGTAGCCACGTTTGGAGAGTTCGATCTCGAGGCCGGCGAAGAACTCCATGTAGAAGGATTCGACGCCCAGATTGTGGGGGTCACGGGCGAGCACCAGTCCGAAGGTCTCGGTCTTCGCCTCCGCGAGGGAGCGGGCGGCGTTCGACGGCGCCCACCCGAGTTCGTCGGCGACCCGCAGCACGCGTTCGCGGGTCTCCTCCGACACGCCTTTGCGCCCGTTGAGCGCGAACGACACCGCGCCGATGGAGACGCCCGCGCGTTCGGCGATGTCACTGATGGTGACTCTGCCGCTCGGCGCCCGCCGCGATGTGCTCACGAGGGAACGATAGTCCGGCCATAGACTCGAACAGCGCGCGAAGGAGGGGCCGATGTCGAACTTCCTCACGTTCCTCTACGGTCTGCGCGCGGAGCAGCCGACGCAGTACCGGCGTCTCGCCCGCATCCGCCGCCGCATCTACACGACGGTCGCGCCGCTGCAGGCCGAGATCGTGCGCTCCCCCGAGCCGACCCCGTTCGCCGAGCTCGACCACGCGGCGTTCACCCGCATCCTGCCGGGCACCGCGTGGGGCAAGATCTTCGACTGCGCGTGGCTGCGTCTCACCGGTGAGGTGCCGTCGGATGCGGATGCGGCGGGCGCGTTCGTGATGCTCGGCATCCGCGGCGAGGGGCTGGTGGTGGATGCGACGGGAACCCCCGTCGATTCGGTGAGCACCGTGTTCCAGCAGGCCGACCTGCCGCACTCGGGCGGGAGGTTCCGGCCGGTGGGCGACGCCCTCGAGCCGGGCGCGAAGGTGGAGCTGTTCGCCGATGTCGCCTACAACGGCTTCATCCTGTACGAGGTGGGCCGCGCTGTCTTCCACGGCGCGCACCTCGCCACCCGCGACGACACCGCGTTCGGTCTCTTCTACGACTACCTGACCCTGGTGGTGCTCGCCGGGCACACCGACGACGCCGAGCTCGCCACCGAGCTGCGTGCAGCCCTCGACGGCGCCTGGCAGCTGTTCCAGGCGGGCGACCTCGACGCCGCCCGCGATGCGCTCGCCGGCCCGCTCGCCACGCCCAGCGCATCCGACTTCGTGTACCGGGCGGTGGGCCACGGGCACCTCGACATGGCGTGGCTGTGGCCGCTGCGGGAGACCCGCCGCAAGGCGGCCCGCACCTACACGCGGGCGCTGAACGCGATCGAGCGCCGCCCCGACTACATCTACGGCACCAGTCAGCCGCAGCAGATGGCGTGGATGAAGGAACTCCAGCCCGCCCTCTACGAACGAATGAAACGGGCGGTCGCCGACGGGCGGATGGAGCTGCAGGGTTCGTTCTGGGTGGAACCCGACACGAACCTGCCCTCGGGGGAGTCGTTGGTACGGCAGGCGTTGGTGGGCCGGCGGTTCCTGCAGCAGGAGTTCGGGCTCACCGACGAGCAGCTGCGGATGTGCTGGCTGCCCGACACGTTCGGCTACAACGGCAACCTGCCGCAGATCCTGAAGAAGAGCGGGATGGACTGGTTCCAGACCATCAAGCTCGCCTGGAACAAGGTCAACACGTTCCCGCACCGCACCTTCCACTGGGAGGGCATCGACGGCTCCAGCGTGCTCGTGCACATGCCGCCGGAGGGCGACTACAACTCGCGCGGCGCGGCCGACGGTCTGCTGAAGGGGCTCGCCCAATACCCCGAGCGCGACCTCGGCACCGCGCTCCTCGTCTACGGGTCGGGCGATGGCGGCGGCGGGCCGGGCGAGATCCACCACGAGGTGACCGCCCGCGAGCACGGCCGCGACGGCGCCGGAATCCGCGGCCTTCCGCGCATCGAGCCCTCCCCCGCATCCGCGTTCTTCCGCGACCTCGAGACCCGCGACATCGCCCACACGCACCGCGGCGAGCTGTACCTCGAAGCGCACCAGGGCACCTACACGACGCAGGGCGCCATCAAGAGGCATAACCGCATCGTCGAGCGGATGCTGCACGAGGTGGAGGCGCTGTCGGTGATCGCCGACCAGGACACGCGTGCGGCTCTCGTGCAGCCGTGGCGCGAGGTGCTGCTGAACCAGTTCCACGACATCATCCCGGGTTCGTCGATCGAACGCGTCAACCGCGAAGCCGTCGAGACGTACACGCGCATCGAGCGCGAGCTGCGCACCCTCACCCGCGACCTCACCGAGGAGCTCACCGCCGGCGACGCCCTCGCCGCCGTGAACCTCACCAGCTTCCCCCGCGACGAGCACGTGTCGGTCGACGGCCGCTGGTTCCACGCGCAGGTCGAGCCGTACGCGACCGCGGTGCTGGAGGCGGCGCCCGGCCCGTTCGGGCTGGCGACCGCAGGTCCCATGATGACGAACGGCCTCATCACCCTCCGCTTCGACGGCCGCGGCGAGATCGTCTCCTGCACGGATGCGAGGGGCGCCGAGCATGCGGGCGGCGGCCTGAACCGTCTGGTCGTCCACCGCGACCCGTACCAGTGGCCGTTCGACGCGTGGGACATCGACCAGCGCTACGTGAACCGCCGCGCGCGCCGCCTGCGGCTGGCGGCCACGTCGACCCACGTCGACGGGCCGGTCGTGGTGCGCACCCAGACGCTGCGCGGGCCGCGGGTGGAGGTGCGGCAGCGCATCATCCTCGAGGCCGGGTCGGAGCTGGTGCGTATCGAGAACGAGGTCGACTGGCACGCCAGCCACCGGATGCTGCGGGCCGAGTTCCGCCCCCGCCATTTCGGCGCCGAAGCGATCAGCGAGATCCAGTTCGGACACATCGCCCGGCCCACCACCGAGAACGACAGCGTCGAGAGGGCCCAGTTCGAGACCTGCGCCCACAAGTGGATCGCGGTGCAGGATGCGGATGCCGGCTTCGCGCTGCTCAACGACTCCAAGTACGGGCACCGCGCCAAGAACGGGCTGCTGTCGCTGAACCTGCTGCGCTCCCCCACGTTCCCCGACCGCACCGCCGACCGCGGCACCCACCAGTTCACGTACGCGTTCCGGCCGTTCGCTGCGGGCGACCTCACGCCGGTGATCCGCGACGGCTACCGCCTCAACAACCCGCTCCACACCTCCCGCGGGGTGCACTTCGCGAGCCTCATCTCCGCCTCCGAGCCGGGTGTCGTCGTCGAGACGGTGAAGCGCGCCGAAGACGGCGACGGCGTCGTGGTGCGACTGTACGAGTCGCTGGGGCGGGCGACCACCGCATCCGTCACCACCCGCATCCCGCACCGCGAAGCCCACGAGACCGACCTGCTGGAGCGGCCCCTCGCATCCGCCGACCTCGCGGAGCTGACCTTCACCCCGTTCGAGATCAAGACCCTGCTGCTGGAGCCGTGACGATGAGCGCACCGGAGCGCACCACCGAACGCGACGTGCCGCTGCGCACCCAGTCGCTCGCGATCGTCACCGCCGGGTTCGGGCAGAACCTGGTGCTCACCACCGTCACCACGTTCGTGCTCGTCTACCTGCTGCAGTACGCCGGCATCTCCAGCGCCGGCATGGCGGTCGTCACGGCGATCATCACGGTGGCGAAGATCGCCGACGCCATCTTCGACCCGGTGATGGGCGCCATCATCGACATGACCCGCAGCCGGTGGGGCAAACTGCGGCCCTACATCCTGTTCTCGGCGGCACCGATCGCCGCCCTCACGGCCCTCATGTTCTCGGTGCCCGATGTCGACGAGCCCCTGCAGCTCGTGTACTTCGGCATCGTGTACCTGCTGTGGGGCTTCGCCTACACGGTGTGCGATGTGCCGTTCTGGGGGCTCATCGGGTCGGCGTTCGCGGAACCCGCCCGACGCACCCGCGTGATCTCGAACGTGCGGGCGTTCGGCGCCATCTCGCTCGGGCTGGCGACCCTCGGGATGCCGTGGCTGGCGCGGGCGCTGTCCGGCGGCGGCGACACCACCGGCCAGGGCTGGTCGTATGCGGTGCTGCTGATCTCGGTGATCGGCATGGGAATGTTCCTGCTCGCGTTCTTCTTCACCCGGGAACGCCCGTCGGCGCTCGCGCAGGGGCGGCTCACGTTCCGGCAGCTCGGCGGCACCCTCATCCGCAACACCCCGCTGCTGATGGTGCTGCTCGGGTCGGTGCTCGGCTTCGGCCGCTACATCGTGCAGGCGGGTGGGGCCGTGTTCGTGGTGGTCGCGTACGGCGACGAAGGCCTGTTCACCCTCATCGGGGCGGCGATCATCGCCGGGATGGTGCTGTCGTCGTTCACCGCACCGCTGCTGCTGCGGTGGATGAGCGGGCGCACCCTCATCGTCGGCTCGTCGGTGATCGGGGCGGTGCTGTACGTGGCGATGTACCTCGTCGGGTTCGAGAACATCGCCTGGATCCTGGTGTTCATCTTCCTCACAGGACTCACCCTGGGAGTCTTCCTGGTGGTGCAGGCGACGATGATCGCGGATGCGGTGGACGACGTGGAGCGCCGCACCGGCGTGCGCAACGACGGCATCTCGTTCGCGACGCTCACCTTCGTGTCGAAGATCATGAGCGCCCTCGCGGTGCTCGTGTTCGGCCTGTTCGTGGTGGCGGCCGGCTACGAGTCGGGCACCCCGGTGACGCCCGAGATGCAGAACACCGTCTTCATCTCGATCACCCTCGTGCCGGCGCTGTCCTGCCTCGTCTCCGCGGTGCCGTTCCTGTTCTACCGGCTCGGCGGGCGCCCCTAGCTTCGCCAGGTGTGCTGCGGGTCGTAGCCGAGCACCTCGCGCGCGTGGTCGATGCCGAGCAGCGTCTCGTGTTCTCCGAGCTCGCGCGTCACCACCACATCCGGGAAATATTCGGCCATGAGGGACGCGCTGGAGCGTTCCATGACGGTGTCGGCGGCGGCGATGATGAAGCGGTCGAAGCCGGGGTTCGCGGCCTGCAGCGCCAGGTCGATGGCCTGGGCACCGTCGCGGGCGTCGATGTAGCCCCACAGGTTCCACTTGCGTTTCGCGGGGTCGTCCTGGAAGTCGGGGAACGCGGCGTAGTCCTCCGGCACCATCACGTTCGAGAACCGCAGCGCGGTGATTGACAGGTCCGGATCCCAGCGCACCACCTTGCGCGCCAGTTCTTCTTCGAGGTGCTTGGTGAGCGAGTACACGGATTCGGGTCGGGTGTCGTACTGCTCGTCGACGGGTGCGTAGGGCGGCGGGGTGTCGAACGGGAGCCCGAGCACGGTCTCGCTGGATGCGGTGACGATGCGACGGATGCCGGCCCGCCGCGCCGCCTGCACCACGTGGAAGGTGGCGAGCATGTTGTTCTGGAAGGTGGCGATGTCGGTTTCGAGGCCGGGTGCGGGGATGGCGCCGAGGTGCACGACGCCGTCGAGCCCGTGGTGGCGTTCGTCGATGGCGCTCAGCGCGTCGACGACGGCGCCGTAGTCGGTGAGGTCGAGGCGGGTGAAGCCGTCGCGGCGCGGGCCGGCGATGTCGAGGGCGACGACGTCGTGCCCTCGTTCCCGCAGTTCCGTCTCGACGACGCGACCGAGTTTTCCGTTGGCTCCCGTGAGTGCGATGCGCATGTCACCAGTCTCCACCCGCGAGCGCTACCGAAACTGGCGACGGCTACCGGCGTGCGGGCCGCGTTGGCCGGTTTCGGTAGCGCTCGGGGAAGGCGGGAGGTCAGGAGGCGGGCGTCTCGCCGACGGCGAGCGCGTGCAGCAGCTCGGTGAGCTTCTCGATGGTGTCGATCGGCCAGTCGTCGAGCACCTCAGTGAGGCGTCCCTCGTACGGCTGGCGGGCGCGTTGGATGCGGGCGCGACCCTCGTCGGTGACAGTGATCAGCTTGATGCGGCCGTCCGCCGCATCCGTCGTGCGCTCGACGAGACCCAGGTCTTCGAGCTCGGAGACACTGCGGCTCACCTGCCCCTTGTCGGCGGCCATCCGCTCGGCGAGGCCCGAGACGGTGATCGAGTCGAGCCGCTGGATGGTCGACAGCACCTTGTAGGTGCCGGGCAGCATCCCAGGGCTCACCGACTCGGCCGCCTGGGCGTAGACGCGACGGAATTCGCCCATCAGCTCGCCGAAGGCGCCCTCGAGTCCGAGGACGGCCTTCTGGCGAGCTGTCTGGTCGGTCATCTGTCTGAACCTATCGGCTCGTCGGAGCGCTGCCGTCGCCGTCACCCTCGGCTGCGGTGCCGCCCTCCGGGAGGCGGATGCTTCCGGTGGCGGTGAGCACGTCCATGCCTTCCGGCACGGACACGGTGGCGAGGTCGGCTTCGGATGCCTGGATGCGTTCGCTGGTCGTCATCCGGGTGAGCGGCTTGTTCGGCAGGAACACGATGGCGATGAGGCTGAGCACGGCGAACGGCACGGCGATGAGGAACGAGTGCGAGATGCCGTTCGCGTAGATGTCTTCGAACACGATGCGCAGTGCTTCGGGCATCTCGGACACCTTCGGCAGCGCGCCGGACTGCAGCTGCTCCGCCCACTTGGGGGCGTCGGCGCCGAGGCTGGCGAGGGCCGCACCGATGTCGTCCTTGCGCTCGGTGACCAGTTCGGTGACGCGGGCGGCGAGCGCCGCACCCATCACCGACACACCGATGGTGCCACCGAGGCTGCGGAAGAAGGTGACTCCGGAGCTGGCGACGCCGATCTGGGTGGGGTCGGTGGTGTTCTGCACGACGAGCACCAGGTTCTGCATGGTCATGCCGACGCCGGCGCCGAGCAGCACCATGTAGATCGACACGAGGGTGAAGTCGGTGTCGTAGTGGATGGTCGACAGCAGGTAGGAGCCGGCGATCAGGAACACGGCGCCGACGATGAGGAACGGCTTCCAGCGTCCGAAGCGGGTGATGAGGGCGCCGACGCCGACGGATGCGACGAGCAGGCCGGCGATCATCGGGATGGTCATGAGTCCGGCTTCGGTGGGGGTGGCTCCGCGGGCCAGCTGCATGTACTGGCTGAGGAACACGGAGGCGCCGAACATGGCGATTCCGGTGGCGATGGAGGCGATCACCGACAGGGTGAAGGTGAGGTTCTTGAACATGGTGAGCGGGATGAGCGGCTCCTTGGAGCGCAGCTCGACGATCACGAACAGCACCGCCGCGATGATCGCGCCGCCGACCATGAGCACGGTCTCGAGGCTCCACCAGTCGAAGTCGCCACCGGCGAGGGTGACCCAGATGAGCAGCAGCGAGACGGCGATCGAGAGCAGCACGATGCCGAGGTAGTCGATCGACACCTTGGTCTTGGGGCGCACCGAGAGGTGCAGGGTGCGCTGCACGATGATGAGCGCGGCGACGGCGAACGGCAGCGCGACGAAGAAGTTCCAGCGCCAGCCCCACGCATCCGTGATGACGCCGCCGAGCAGCGGGCCGCCGATGGTGGCGACCGCCATGACGGCACCGAAGAGGCCCATGTAGCGGCCGCGCTCACGCGGGCTGATGATGTCGGCCATGATCACCTGGCTGAGGGCGGCGAGGCCGCCGGCGCCGATGCCCTGCACGGCGCGGAAGGTGATGAGCATCTCGGGGTTCTGCGAGAACCCGGCCGCCGCGGTGGCGAGCACGAAGATGACGATCGCGAGCTGGAATAGCAGCTTGCGGTTGAAGAGGTCGGCCAGCTTGCCCCAGATGGGCGTGGAGATGGCGGTGGTGAGGAGGGTCGCGGTGACGACCCAGGTGAAGACCGTCTGGTCGCCTTCGAGGTCGTGCACGATGACGGGCAGCGACGTGGAGACGACGGTGGAGGCGAGCATCGACACGAACATGCCGAGCAGGAGGCCGGAGAGCGCCTCGAGCACTTGGCGGTGGTTCATCTTGGGCGTCTCGGGGGCGCCCGCGGATGCGGCGGAGGGCGAAGACATGCGGATCCTTCGGTGGAGAGAGAGTGGTGTGCGCGGCGACGGCGGCGCGAGTGGTTGACGAAGGTCAACTGTTGATGAAAGTCAACGATACGCCGATGGTTGACGGATGTCAACTATCTGTCGCGAGGATGCGCGCCGCCTTGCGCAGCCAGCGCGCGGGATCCGCGCGGGCGGGCCCTGAGCCGTGCGCCAGGGTCGCGAGCGCCACCGTGCGACGGAAGGTCGACGTGGTGACGCCCGGCGCGATCCTCCCCGCGACGAGCGACACCGGAACCCCGGCGGATGCGGCGAGCGCCGCCACCCGGGCCGGCGCCTTCCCCGCGGCCGACTGCCCGTCGAACGACCCCTCCCCTGTGATCACCAGGTCGGCATCCGCGATCGCGGCCTCGAGTCCGATCAGCTCGGCCACGGCATCCGCGCCCGGCGTGAGCCGCGCTCCCCAGGCGAGCAGCGCGAAGCCGGTGCCGCCAGCGGCTCCCGCGCCGGGGGCACCGGGATCGGCGGGAAGCAGCTCGGCCAGCACGGCGACACCGGCGTCGGCGGTTACGAGGTCGGGGGCGGTGAACCCCTTCTGCGGGCCGAAGACGCGGGCGGCGCCGTCGGGGCCGAGCAGCGGGTTCCGCACATCGGTCAGCACCGTCAGCCCGCCTGGCGGCAGCGGCCGCAGCCCGTCAAGTCGCACCTCCCGGATCGCGGCGAGCCCGCGGGCGCCGTCCGCAATCGGGTGGCCAACGCCGTCGACGAACTCCGCACCGAGCGACCGCAGCATCCCCACCCCGCCGTCGGTGGAGGCGCTCGACCCGATGCCCAGCACCAGCGCACGCACCCCGTGATCGAGCGCCGCCGCGATCGCCTCACCGAAGCCGCGGGTGTGCGCGTCCCACGGCAGGCGGCGCCCACCGAGCAACTCGATCCCGGATGTGGAGGCGAGCTCCACCACGCCCGAGCCGTCCGGCAGCAGCAACCATGAGGCGTCCACCGGAGAACCGTCCGGGCACACGACGCGCACCGGCATCCGGCGCGACCCGGGCACCGCATCCGCGAACGCCGCGAGCGTTCCCTCCCCACCGTCGGCCATCGGCCGCAGCAGGATCGTGTCGTCGGGCCGCACCGAACGCCACCCGTCGGCGAGTGCCTGCGCCGCCTCCGCCGCGCCGACCGTGCCCTTGAAGGAGTCCGGCGCGACGACGACGCTCCGGCCGCTGCGTCGGGGCTCGCTCACCCCGCCGAGTGTAGGCCCGGACGCACCGACCGTCTTCGCTAGCCTGACGAAGTGACGGTCACCAACCCCTTCCTCTACCTGCAGCGCAACGCCGACGAGAACCCGAACGGCGTCTTCTCCCGCTCGGCGGATCAGACGGTCACCAACGCCGACGCGCTCGTGCAGGTGAAGAAGATCGCCTACGAGATGCGCCGCCTCGGTGTGAAAGCGGGCCAGGTGGTCGCGCTCGACCTGCCCGACCAGTTGAGCATCCTGTTCACCGAGGCGGTCTTCCACGAGGCGGCGATCAGCACGGTGATCCCCGACGGGTTCGTCGCCGACGGCGGCTTCCGGGTGCACTGGGTGTTCACGAACCGCGCCACCACGGCGCAGCCGGGCGCGGAAGTGGTGACCGTAGACGGCGCCTTCCTGCGCCTCATCGAGCAGAACCCGTACGGCATCCGACCCTCCGAGGAGCCGATCGAAACGCTCCGCATCGTCTTCTCGAGCGGCACGACCGGCACACCGAAGGCGATCGCGATCGGACGCTCCATGGAGCAGGCGATGGATGCGGCGCTGCCGTTCTGGTTCCAGGGTGCGCCGCTCCTGAGCCTGATGGACACCGGCACGGCAGCCGGTCTCGGCGAGTTCTACCTGGCGGTGAAGGGCGCACAGCCCTACCACTGCGCGGGCGGCGCGAACCCCGCAGCGATCGTGCGCCTCGCCGATCAGGTGGGCGTGCGCACGCTCAAGGGTTCACCCGCACAGGTGGCGGCGCTCGTCGACGAGCTCGAGGCGCAGCAGCGCACTCTCCCCACCATCGAGACGGTCATCGTCGCCGGCACGGTGATGCCGCCCGGCGTCGCCCAGCGGATGCGCGCCGCCGCCGAGGGCTGCACCATCCTCAGCAACTACGGGTCGACGGAGGCCGGCGGGGCCGCCAGCCGCCTCTACGAATCCGATGACCCGTACGACGCCGGGCAGATCGCCCGCGGCTCCGAGGTGCAGATCGTCGATGAGAACGACGCGCCACTGCCCGACGGCGAGGTGGGCCGCATCCGGCACCGCAGTTTCGGTATGGCTCACGGCTATCTCGGCAACCCGGAGGCGACGGCGCGCGCGTTCCGCGACGGCTGGTTCTACCCGGGCGATCTCGGCTACATCCGACCCGACGGCGGCCTCACCCTCACCGGACGCGAGGCCGAGGTGCTGAACGCCGGCGGGGTGAAGATCGACCCCAACCGGCTCGACCATTTCGCGCTGAACCACCCGGGGGTGATCGACGCGTGCAGCTTCGACTACGCCACCGCGTCGGGCATCCGTCAGGTGGGGATGGCTCTGGTCGCGCGCGACGACCTCGACGTGAAGGCGCTCGTGGCGAGCCTCGGAGCCGAGTTCGGTGCCGCGGCGCCGAAGTTGGTGGCACGGGTCGACGCGATCCCGCGCACCAACACCGGCAAGCCGAAGCGGCGCGAGCTGGCCGAGAACTACACCGAGAGCTGACTCAGTCGGTCTGACGGCGGCGCGCGGTGGCGACCCCGGCGAGGGCGGCTCCGGCGAGCACGGCCATCGCGCCGGCGGCGAGCTGCGGCAGCGGGTCACCGGCACCTGTCTCGGGCAGCACCGGCGTCCACTTGGCGTAGAACGTGGCGGATGCCGTGAGCGGCTGGGTGAAGTCGGCCGGCGCGGTGAGGGCCGCGTCGCTGAACCAACCGTCGAAGCGGAACCCGTCGGCCGTCGGGTCGGCCGGACGAACCGGTGCCGTACCCGGCACCACGGACTGAGACGCGACGCCCGTACCGTTGCCGGCCACATCGAAGCTGAGGGTGATGTTCGCGGCCGTCCAGCGGAGCACGACGACGCCGCTGGCTCCGGCACGCGCTTCGGCGGTCTGCACGCTGCTGAGACCACCGCCACCGCCGCCGCTGTTGGCGAGGGGCGCGGTCAGCACCAGCCCGGTCGTGTCGGCGGGTCCACCGCCGCCGCATCCGGGGATGCCCTGCACGTTGAGCACACCGATCGCGCCACCGCCGCCGTAGCAGGCGGTGTCGCCGGTGAAGAGCGACCCCTCGGGCGCGATGTCGGCCACGACGACGCCTGCGCCGCCGTTGGCGTTCCCGGCCGGGCTGGCGGCCGCTCCGCCGCCACCGCCGTACGGGGTGGCCGAGTTGCTCACGCCACTCGCACCGCTGAAGCCGCTGCCGCTGGTGCCGCCGACCTCGCCGCCGAACCCGGCATTCGATCCGTTGCCGACGGGCGCGGTGGTGCTGCCGTCGGTCACCGAACCGGGGGCACCGGGGGCAGGCACGGTGATCTGGAGCGGACCGGGTGCTTCGCTGAAGTCGACGATGCGCACCTCACCGCCGCCGCCCGCGGCCGCGTAGCCGTTGGTGTTGGTGGCCTGCTGGTCGGCACCCGAGCCTCCGGCGCCGACGAGCAGCACCTCGAGCTGGGTCATCGTGTCGGTGGGCACGAACGTGGCCGTGCCCGAGGTGAAGGTCTGCTCGCACACGCCGGGAGCGATGAGCTCTCCGTCGCCGCAGGCCTCGGTCGCAGCGAAGGCGGGCGTGGCCCCGACGAAGAGCGTGGACACTCCGGCGGTCGCGGCGACGGCGAGCGCGGTGGATGTACGGCGGGTGGCGAGCTTCATGCGAACTCCAACAGCGGCCCGGGCGCGCGGCGGCGACCGGTTCGAGACGACGGGTGAGCCGCGGGTGAGGCTCTCGGGTGGTTCGAGTATGGCAGTCGGTGGGGCCGCGATCGACGGCCTGATGCCGCAATTCGTGCCACGTTTCCGGGGGGCACGTCAGCGCGCCCTCACCACCCGCCCTTCGTCCCAGACCGGCGCATCCGCCTCGACCACCTGCCCGTCGCTGCGGAACACCAGGAACCGGTCGAAGCCGCGCGCGAACCAGCGGTCGTGGGTGACCGCGAGCACCGTGCCGTCGAACCGTTCGAGCGCGTCCTCCAACGCCTCCGCCGAGACGAGGTCGAGGTTGTCGGTGGGCTCGTCGAGCAGCAGCAGGGTGACGCCCGAGAGTTCGAGCAGCAGGATGCGGAACCGCGCCTGCTGCCCGCCCGACAGCTGGTCGTAGCGCTGCTGCGCCGACGCCGCGAGACCGTACCGGTCGAGCGCCGAACTGGCGGCCTCCCGCGGCAGGCCGTCGCGGTTGCGGTCGCCGCAATGCAGCACCTCCAGCAGGGTGCGGCCGTCGAGGTCGGAATGCTGGTGGCTCTGCGCGAACCAGCCGGGCACGATCCGGGCACCCAGCACCGCGCGACCCGAATGCTCGACCCGGGCGATCGTCTCGCCCATCGGCGTCACATGGCCCTGTAGCGCATCCGGGTCGCTGCCGCCCCCGGCGAGAAGCCGCAGGAAGTGCGACTTGCCCGAGCCGTTGGAGCCGAGCACCGCCACCCGGTCGCCGTACCAGACCTCCAGGTCGAACGGCCTCATCAGGCCGGTCAGCTCCAGCCCTTCACACACCACCGCCCGTTTGCCGGTGCGGGCACCGCGCAGCCGCATCGCGATCTGCTGCGCGGGCGGACGCTCCTCCGGCGGCCCCGCCTCCTCGAACTTGCGCAGCCGCGTCACCGCCGCCTGGTACCGGGACGCCATCCCGTCGTTGTAGGTGGCTTTCACCTTCAGCGTCGCGACCAGCTGTTTCAGTGCCGCGTGCTGCTCATCCCACCGGCGGCGCAGCTCGTCGAGCCGCTCGAACCGGGCGTCGCGTGCCTCGTGGTAGCTGGCGAACCCGCCGCCGTGCACCCACGCGCTGCTGCCCGCCGGCGACGCCTCCAGCGTCACGATGCGGTCGGCGGCACGCGCCAGCAGTTCGCGGTCGTGCGAGATCAGCAGCACCGTCTTCGGCGTCTCCCGCAGCTGCTCCTCGAGCCAGCGTTTGCCGGGAACGTCGAGCGAGTTGTCCGGTTCGTCGAGCAGCAGCACCTGCTCGGGCCCCCGCAGCAGCGCCTCCAACGCGAGCCGCTTCTGCTCACCACCCGACAGCGTCGCCAGTTCGCGCCAGCGGGCACGTTCGAACGGGATGCCGAGCGCCGCCATCGTGCACCGGTCCCACACGACCTCCTGGTCGTATCCGCCGGCCTCCGCGTACTCGGCGAGCGCCGACGCGTACCGCATCTGCGTCTCGGTGTCGTCGTTCTCGATGATCGCGGCCTCGGATGCGTCCAGCTCGATCGCGGCGGACCGGATGCGGGCGGGAGCCACCGACACCAGCAACCCCCCGACGGTCGGCTCGGTGCCGTCGGCGGTCCAGCCGGTGCCGACCACCTGATCCATCACCCCGAGGCCGCCATCGACCTGGATCGACCCTTCCTCGGAGCGCTGCAGCCCGCGGATCACCCGCAGCAGCGTCGACTTGCCGGCACCGTTCTGGCCGATGAGCGCCGTCGTGCTGCTCTCCGGCACGCGAAAGCTCACATCCGAGAGCAGCGGCCTGCCATCCGGAAGCGACAGCGAGATGCCGTTGACGTCGATGAAACTCATGAGCTGACCCTTTCGCCAGGCTCCGCCCAGCCGACCAGTATCCCCCATCTCGGCCTGTACACCGTCGGCGGTCTGCTGAAGAGTCGACCCATGGGAATGGTCTTCAGCGATATCTCCGTGTCACTCGACGGGTTCGCGGCCGGTCCGAACCAAAGCGAGCAGAACCCTCTCGGGGAGATCCACGAGAACTGGCTGCACGACTGGATGTTCGACACCCCCGACGAGAACCGGGCGGAGGTGGATGCGATCCTCGACGCGGGGGCGGTGATCATGGGCCGCAACATGTTCGGGCCCGTGCGCGGCGAATGGGACCGCGACTGGCGCGGATGGTGGGGCGAGGATCCTCCGTACCACGTGCCCGTCTTCGTTCTCACGAACCACCCGCACGATCCGATTCCGATGGAGGGTGGCACGACGTTCCACTTCGTGACCGACGGCATCCACTCGGCACTTGCTGCGGCGCGGGATGCGGCGGGTGACCGCGGCATCTCGATCGCGGGCGGCGCGTCGACCGTGAACCAGTACCTCGCCGCGGGACTCATCGACGAGCTGCGACTGCACATCACGCCCTGCATCCTGGGGGCCGGCGAGCGGCTCTTCGAGGGCGTCCCTCCCCAGCGTCTGGCGCCCGTCTCCGTCCGAACCACGTCGCGGGTCACCCATCTGGTGCTGCACCCCAGCTGAGCGGGAACGCGAAAGCCCCGGGATCACAAGGATCTCGGGGCTTTTCTCGAGCGGAGACGAGGGGATTTGAACCCCTGGTCCCCTTGCGGGGACTCCACCTTAGCAGGGTGGTGCACTCGACCGGACTATGCGACGTCTCCCGGTACTGCCTGCCCATCATACCTACATGCGGATGGGCGTCCGCGCCGTCAGGCGGGTCTCAGTTGCCGATGGTGCAGGTCTGGTCGGCGGCCGTCTGACCGCGCAGGTTCGGGATGACCACCTTGTCGGGCAGCACCGGGTCGGCGCTCGGGGTGGCACTCGGGTCGGGGCTGGCGCTCGGGTCGGCCGGCGTGGTCGGCTCGGTGGGCGCCACCGGTGCGTTCGGGTCGATCTGCGACCCGCGGCCGTCGCCCGCCTCCTCCAGACCGATCGGCTGGTCGGCGCGGATCGCATCGAACAGCGCGTTCGCGGTCGACGTGATCGGCGCCACCTTGCCTTCGTACATGCCGCCCTGGCCGGTGGTGCCCGGGTACTGCACGAACGTGATGCGGTCCATGGGGATGTTGTTGAGGGCCTTCGCCATCGCCACCATCGTGGGCAGCTGCGACAGCTCCTTCGAGAGGGTCATGTTGGCGGTGGCCGCTTTCGCGAGACCGATGAGCTTGCCCACGTTGGTGAGCGTCTCCTCCGACTTGAGCTTGCGCAGCAGCGCCGACAGGAACACCTGCTGCGAGCTGATGCGCGTCAGGTCGGAGCCGTCGCCGACACCGTGACGCGAGCGCACGAAGGCGAGAGCGCTGCCACCTTCAAGGTGGTGCGTGCCCGCCTCCAGGTCGAGGCCCACGTACTTGTCGTGGATCGCGGATGCGACACACACGTCGACGCCGCCCACGGCATCCGCCATGTTCATGACGCCGTAGAAGCCGATCATGCCGGCGTACTGGATCTCGAGACCGGTGAGGTTCTCGACCACGTCGACCACGCACGGGAGACCGCCGTAGTAGAGGGCCTCGTTGATGGGGCGGCCCGACATCGCCGGACGCTGCTTGCCCGTCTCGGGGTTGATGCAGCCGGGGTACGGCACCACCAGGTCGCGCGGCATGCTGACCGCGACGGCGCTGGTCTGGTCGGCGGAGACGTGGATCAGGATGTTCACGTCGTTGAGCACGCTGTCGCGGTCGTAGTTCTCGTCCGACCCGACGACGAGCATGTTGAAGCCGCCCTCGTAGGCCCCGATCTCGGGGATGGGCGCCTCGGTCTCGTTGATGACGACCGCGTTGGCCGAGACCTGCGAGGTCAGTTGGTAGGCGAAGATGCCACCCACCGCGAGGCCCGAGACCAGCACCACGGCGAGGCTGCCGGAGATGATCGCGAGCACCGACTTCCAAGCGGAGGAACGGGGAAGGCGGCCGTGGCGGGCGATACCCACCGGACGGGGCGCACGCGCCGACCGCGAACGGTCGCGTAGCGGCTGCTCCTGTTCGGACACGGGCACCTTCTCTCGGATCTCAGCTCAGCGGATGGGCGACGACATGCAGCGGAGGGCGTGGGATTCGAACCCACGAGACATTGCTGCCCACCAGTTTTCAAGACTGGCTCCATCGGCCGCTCGGACAGCCCTCCTCGGTTGACCGAGTACCGAGTGTAGAGGAGAAGGTTCGCTCAACCCTGGAAATACCGTGCGAGGGCGCTGGCCAAACCCTGCTCGACATCTGAGCCGGTGACCTCGTTCGCGGCGGCCTTCACCTCATCCGGCGCCTGGCCCATCGCCATCGCCACCCCGCCACCTGCTGCGGCCCACTCGAACATATCGATGTCGTTGCGTCCGTCGCCGGCCACGAAGACCCGCGAGCGGTCGATGCCGAGGGTCTCGCGCACGTACTCCATGCCGGTGCCCTTGTTCACCCCGTCGGGGGCGATGTCGAGCCACGCCGTCCAGCCGACGTTGTAGCTCACCTTGTGCAGACCCATCCGCTCCACCACCGACAGGAAGTCGTCGATCGCGTGCCCCGGCGACAGCACCACCACGCGGGTGGCCGGCTCGGCCAGCAGCTCCTCGAAGTCCACCTGCTCCTTCGCGGCGGCGAGCGCGCCCTCCGGGAACGGCCCCGTGTAGCGGAACATGCCGTCCGGGTTCTCGACGGCGAAGCTGGCACCCCGCAGGTGGCCGCGGATGGTGGTGAGCACCTCGCGCGGGTCGAAGGTCTCCACCTTCACCCGGCTGTAGCCCATCGGCGCCTCCGGGTCGCGGCCCATCACGATGGCGCCGTTCGCGCACACCGCGAACTTCGACACCAGCCCCAGCCGGTCGAGCACGGGCAGAGTCATCGACACCGAACGGCCGGTCGACAGCATCACCTCGTGGCCGAGGTCGCGCACCCGACGGATCTCGGATGCGACGCTGTCGGCCAGCGCGCCATCCTCCTGCAGCACGGTGCCGTCGATGTCGAGACCGACCAGCCAGCGATCCTCCGGCGCGACGGGGGTCACTTCACGGGCTCCAGAATGTCGAGGCCGATGAACGGCCGCAGCACCTCGGGCACCACCACCGATCCGTCGGCGCGTTGATGCGTCTCCAGCAGCGCCACGATCCAGCGCGTGGTGGCGAGGGTGCCGTTGAGGGTGGCGACGGGCACCGTCTTACCTTCGGCGCCGCGCTGCCGGATGTCGAGCCGGCGCGCCTGGAAGGTGGTGCAGTTGCTGGTGGAGGTGAGCTCGCGGTAGGCGCCCTGGGTGGGAACCCACGCCTCCACGTCGAACTTGCGGGCGGCGCTCGTACCGAGGTCGCCGGCGGCCGTGTCGATCACCCGGTACGACAGGCCCAGGTCGGTGAGCATGCCCTCCTGCAGGGCGAGCAGACGCTCGTGCTCGGCTTCGGCATCCGCCGGGTCGATGTAGCTGAACATCTCCAGCTTCTGGAACTGGTGCACCCGGATGATGCCGCGGGTGTCCTTGCCGCCCGAGCCGGCCTCACGTCGGTAGCAGGTGGAGATGCCGGCGTAGCGCAGCGGCCCGGCCGAGACGTCGATGATCTCGTCCTTGTGGTACCCGGCGAGCGCCACCTCGCTGGTGCCGGTGAGGTACAGCTCGTCGCGCTCCAGGTAGTAGATCTCGTCGGCGTGGGCGCCCAGGAAGCCGGTGCCCGCCATGATGTCGGGGCGCACCAGTGTGGGCGTGATGAGCGGGGTGAAGCCCGCCTCGAGGGCACGCTGCAGACCCAGTTGCACGAGCGCGAACTCGAGCCGCGCGCCGACACCCTTCAGGAAGTAGAAACGCGCGCCCGACACCTTCGCGCCGCGCTCCATGTCGATCGCGTCGAGCAGCTCGCCGATCGCCAGGTGGTCGCGGGGTTCGAAATCGAATGCCGGCTTGCCGCCCACCTCGCGCAGGGTGACGAAGTCGTCCTCGCCACCGGCGGGCACCCCGTCGAGCACGATGTTCGGGATCGAGCCGGCGACCTCGGCGAACCGCACCTCCGCCTCCGACGCCACCCGCTGTGCATCTTTCACCCGGGCGGCGAGCTCCTGCGCCTGCGCGACGAGCGCAGCCTTCTCCTCCTTCGGCGCCTGAGCCACCTGCTTGCCGAACGCGTTCTGCTCGGCACGCAGGGTCTCGAAGGCGACGATCGCCGACCGGCGGGCCACATCCGCCTCGAGTGCGTCGTCGACGAGGCCCACGGATGCACCGCGTCGCTCCTGCGAAGCTCTCACGACGTCCGGGTTCTCACGCAGCAGCTGGGGGTCGATCACCCCTCAATCCTAGAAGCCTGCCGCACCGCGACCCCATGGCCTACGTTGGACCCATGTCGCCGAGCGCCCCCGGAACGCCGAAGCGGGCGGCCGTCGTCTACAACCCGATCAAGGTCGACCGGGATCGGCTGCGGGCGGCCGTCGCCGTCGCCGAGAGCGAGAACGGCTGGGCGAAGAGCATCTGGCTCGAGACCACCGAGGAGGACCCCGGCCACGGCCTCGCGTCACGCGCGGTCGCGCAGAAGGTCGACATGGTGATCGCGGCGGGCGGCGACGGCACCGTCCGGGCCGTCGGTGCCGGCCTGCGCGGCACCGGCATCGCGCTCGCGCTGCTGCCGTCGGGCACCGGCAACCTGCTGGCCCGCAACCTCGGGCTCGACGTCAACGCGAACCACCTCGAGGCATCCGTTTCGGCCGCGTTCTCAGGCTCCGACAGCGCCATCGACATGGGCGTCATCGAGATCGACCGGCCCGACGGCTCCACCGAGGAGCACGCGTTCCTGGTGATGGCGGGGCTCGGCCTCGACGCGAAGATGATCGCCAACACCGACCCTGAGCTGAAGAAGAAGGTCGGATGGCTGGCGTACGTCGGCGCCATCGGCCGCGTGCTCGTCGACAAGGAAGTGCTGCGCCTGCGGTACCGCCTCGACGGCGGGCCGGAGCGTGTCTCCCGGGTGCACACGATCCTGGTCGGCAACTGCGGCTCCCTGCCGGGCAACATCCTGCTGCTGCCGGATGCCGAGCTCGACGACGGCCTGTTCGACATCGTTACCCTGCGCCCCGAAGGGTTCGGCGGATGGGCGCGCATCTGGGTGGGCATCATTTGGGAGAACGGGGTGCTGCGGCGCAGTTCCGCCGGCCGCAAACTGCTCAACCTGCGCAGCAAGCAGGTGCGCGCCTTGCGCTACCTGCGCGGCCGCCAGCTCCACGTCGACCTCGACCGGCCGGAGGAGTTCGAGCTCGACGGCGACGAGTTCGGCACCATCGTCGGTTTCCGCGCCCACGTCGACCCGGCCTCCCTGATCGTGCGGATGCCGGCCGAGTCCTGACCTTCGGGTAGTTAGCTCCAGCTAACTCCGCTCGGACCCCGTTACAACTGGGTCTGACCGCGACTAGCTGGAGCTAGGTAATCAGTCGACAGGGGCGCCGGACAGGATGTCGCGCAGCCAGTCGCGCGCGTCGATGAACACCTGGTCGTCGTAGCGGGAGGTGACCACCACGTGCTGCTTGTCGGCGCGCGGGTAGGAGCCGAGGAACTGCACGCTCGGGCTGAACCGCTTGAGGCCGAGCAGCGCATCCGCGACCCGCTCGTCGAGCACGTGACCGTCGAGGTCGACGATGAAGCGGTACCGGCCGAGGGCGTCGCCGATGGGGCGCGACTCGAGCAGGCTCATGTTGACGCCGCGGGTGGAGAACTGCTCCAGCATCTCCACGAGCGCGCCGGGCTGGTCGGTGGGCAGTTCGACGATGACGCTCGTCTTGTCGGCCCCGGTGCGCGCCGGGATCTCGGTGGACCGCGACACCAGCACGAAGCGGGTGACCGCATCCGGGTTGTCGGCGATGTCTTCGGCGAGCACCTCGAGCGGCAGATGGTCGGTGATGCCGGGCGGGGCGATCGCCGCGTCGGCGTTCGTCGACTCGAGCAGCTCCCGCGGGGCGGCGACATTCGACGTCGACGGGATGTGGCCGTGCGTGGGCAGGGTCGCGTCGAGCCACAGGTGGCACTGCGCGTACGCGACGGGGTGCGCGTTGATGACCCGCACATCCTCGAGTCGGGTGCCGGGCCGGGCGACGAGCTGGAAGTTCACCGGCACCAGGTATTCGCCGATGATGCGGAGGCCGGGGATGTTGGCGAGGGCGTCCTGGGTGGCGCTGACGCCGCCCTCGACACTGTTCTCGATGGCGATCATCGCGGCCGTGCTGCGCCCGCTCACCACATCGTCGAGCGCCTCACCGACGTTGTTGACGCTGCGCCAGTCGGACCCTGCTGCCTCCGGCACCTGGGCGAGGGCCGCCCACGTGAAGGTGCCGGCCGGGCCCAGGTAGCTGTACACGTCCGCGAGCCTAGCGGGATGATGGGGGGATGACCGATCGCGCAGGAACCCCGGCCCAACCGTCCGACCTGATCGACGTTCAGGAGTTGGTGGCGGCCTACTACGGCCGTACGCCCGACCTGAACGACCCGGCGCAGCGGGTGGCCTTCGGCACGAGCGGGCACCGCGGGTCGAGCCTCGACGGCGCGTTCACCGAGACGCACATCGCCGCGATCACGCAGGCGATCGTCGAGTACCGCACCGCGCAGGGCATCAGCGGCCCGCTGTTCGTGGGGGCTGACACGCACGGGCTCTCCGCCCCCGCCCAGACCACCGCGCTCGGGGTGCTGGAGGCGAACGGGGTCCACGCGGTCGCCGACGAGTTCGACGACTACGTGCCGACGCCCGCCGTCAGCCGCGCCATCATCCGGTACAACACCGAGAACCCGGGCAAGCCGCAGGCGGACGGCATCGTCATCACCCCCAGCCACAACCCGCCGCGCGACGGCGGCTTCAAGTACAACCCGCCGCACGGCGGCCCGGCCGACTCGGATGCGACGAACTGGATCGCAGGGCGCGCGAACGAGATCATCGGCGACGGCAACCGCGAGGTGCGTTTCTCGGAGCCGTCGGGGGTCGACAGCTACGACTTCCGCGGCGCCTATGCCGACGACCTGAAGAACGTGTTGAACATGGACGCGATCGCGGGCGCGGGCCTGAAGCTGGGCACCGACCCGCTGGGCGGCGCGAGCGTCTCGTATTGGGCCCTCATCGCGGAGCGCTACGGCCTCGACCTGGAGGTGGTGAACCCGCGCGTCGACCCGGCCTGGTCGTTCATGACGCTCGACTGGGACGGCAAGATCCGCATGGATCCGTCGTCGTCGTCGGCCATGGCGTCCGTGGTGGCCCGCGCGGGCGACTTCGACATCCTCACCGGCAACGACGCCGACGCCGACCGCCACGGCATCGTCACCCCCGACGGCGGCCTCATGAACCCGAACCACTACCTCGCGGTGGCGATCCAGTACCTGTACGCGAACCGCCCCGGGTGGCGGGCGGATGCGGCGATCGGCAAGACGCTGGTGTCGAGTTCGATGATCGACCGCGTCGCCGCCTCCCTCGGGCGGCGCCTGTGGGAGGTGCCGGTGGGTTTCAAGTGGTTCGTTCCGGGCCTGGTCGACGGGTCGGTCGGGTTCGGCGGCGAGGAGAGCGCCGGCGCCAGCTTCCTCACCCTCGACGGCAAGGCGTGGACGACCGACAAGGACGGCATCCTGCTCGCGCTGTTGGCGGCCGAGATCCGCGCCGTCACCGGAAAGAGCCCCAGTGAGCTGTACCGGGAGCTGACGGACGAGTTCGGCGACCCCGCCTACGCGCGGGTGGATGCCGCGGCGAGCCCCGAGCAGAAGGCGCGCCTCGGCAAGCTGTCGGGTGACGACATCACCGCCACCGAGCTCGCCGGCGACCCGATCACGGCGCGCCTGTCGCACGCGCCCGGCAACGGCGCCGCGATCGGCGGTGTGAAGGTGACGAGCGAGCACGCCTGGTTCGCGGCGCGCCCCTCGGGCACCGAGAACGTCTACAAGATCTACGCCGAGTCGTTCCGCGGGCCGGAGCATCTGGCGCTTGTTCAGGCGGAGGCGAAGCGCATCGTCGACGCGGCGCTCGCCTGACCCGGGTGCGGGTCGGATGTCGTCCGCGACGTAGGCTCGTCCGGTGCCTGAGATCCGCTTCGTCGCCATCGGCGACTCGTTCACCGAGGGCGTCGGCGACGAACTGCCCGATGGCCGCGTGCGCGGCTGGGCCGACATCGCGGCGCAGGGCTGGGCGGATGGCACGGGCGAGCCGGTGCAGTTCGCGAACCTCGCGATCCGCGGCAAGCTGATCCGCCCGATCGTCGACGAGCAACTCGAGCCGGCGCTCGCGCTGAAGCCGACGCACCTGTCGTTCAACGGTGGCGGCAACGACATCCTGCGCCCGCAGGCGGATGTGAACCGCATCGTCGACGCGTTCGCCCAGGTGCTGCGCCGCTGCGACGAGGAGGGTGTGGCGCTCGTGCTGCTGTCGGGGGCGAACCCGACGCGGCAGCTGCCGATGGGCCGGGTGATGAAGCGCCGGGGTGACCTGCTCTCGCACGCCGTCGAGGCGCGCCTCGCCGACCGGCCCGACGTGATCCGCGCGCTCAACTGGTTCGACGACGAGTTGGCGGAGCCTGCGTTCTGGTCGGACGACCGGCTGCACATGAACTCCCGCGGCCACCACCGGGTGGCCGCGCGCGTGCTCGACGCGGTCGGGGTTCCGCGGCCCGACGAGTGGTGGAACCTGCCCGAGCTACCCGATCAGGGCCGCCTGCGGGGCGCGCGCTACTACCGGGAGCACGTGGGGCCGTGGGTGAAGCGCCGCCTCACCGGCACCTCCTCGGGCGACGGCCGTGAGCCGAAGTTCGGCGGAGGCTGGACGACCCTTCAGCCTTCCTCCGGCGGGCTCGCGTAGCCTCGACGCATGCCCTGGTACGGATGGCTCGCGATCGCCGCTGTGGCGATCGCCCTTCTCGCGGTGGCGCAGTGGCGCGGCTGGATCGAGCTGCGCGGCGTCGACCACGGCCGCAGTTCCGGCAACGGCATGTTCGGGTTCGCCGACGAGGTCTTCCACCCGACGAAGCATGAGGCGCAGCAGGATCTGGTGCAGCAGACCGAGCTGCCCGCCCCCGCCCCGGCGCCCGGCGACGGCCCGCTCGACCTCGACAAGGGTCGCGTCAGGATCGATCTGCCGAACGACGCCTGACCTCGCGGCGGCGGATAGCGTGGTCCGGTGAGTTCCGTCGAGCAGTCCGCACCGCCCACCGTCCCGCAGCCCGCCCCCGAGCCCGCCGACTGGAAGGGCGCTCTCGCCTCCCTCGGTCTCGGGTTGGCCGGCGCCCTGGTCGGTCTGCTGCCGTGGATCATCACCGGGATGCGGCTCCCGCTGCAGAACCTGTGGGCGCTGCCGACGCTCCCCGACGACATGCCGGTGGCGTGGCTGCCGTTCAGTCAGTACACGGTGTCGTTCGTCATCTCGATCATGGTGGTGGGCGCCGCCGCCGCGGGGATCGCCGCCTGCGCCCTTCGCGCGCGCCTGCCTCGCCGCGCGCCGCTCTCGATCGCCGCGGGTGTGCTGTTCGTCCAGGTGGTCGCGACCGCGCAGGCGGCGAACGTGGTCGGCTCCGGGGTGGGCGCGAGCCGTGAAGGTTCGGTCTACCTGGCCGCCTGCATCGGGGTCGCCGTGGTGGGCATCGTGTGCGGGCTGGTGGTGTTGGGCCTGATCTCGCGGGGTCCCCGCGCGGGCGCCACGGTGGCGCTCGCGTTCGCGTCGATCACGGTCACCTGGTGGGTGGGCGGCTTCTTCCCCCCGGTGGGCATCGTGCCGGTGACGGTCGACTACGGGTGGGCTCTCGACATCCTGCGCTGGCTGTCGCCGCTGCTCGTGGGCGCGTCGATCGCGTGGGGCGGCATCCGAACCGCCGGCCGGATCGTGGCGGCTGGCGTCAGCCTGCTGATGCTCTGGGTGGTTCCGCCGCTCGCGACGGCGGTGACCGCGGCGGTCGGGTCGCGGGTGATGCTGCGCTACCCGCTCGAGCTGCTCGACTACGGGTGGGGCGTGTTCACGATGGCGCTGCTCATGCCCGCCCTGGTGGTGCCGCCCCTGGTTGTGGCGGTCGTCACTGCGGCGGCGGGCATCGTGGGTCGCGAACTGCTGGAGCGCCGCGGCCGCTGACCCGAGCCCTCTGCGTCAGCCTTCGGTGGTGCCGTCGATGCGAATCGTGAGGGTCGACGCGGTCGTTCCGCCGTGCCCGTCGGAGGCGACGTAGGTGAACGTGTCGGTGAGGTGCTGCCCGTCGTCGAGGGCGTTGACGGCGGGGTTCGAGTTGTCGAGCGTGTACGTGTAGCTGCCGTCGGCGTGGATCTCGAGCGACCCGTACTGCAGCGTGATCGTGCCCGCGTTGGCGACGCTCATCGCGTGCCCGTCGGGGTCGGAGTCGTTGGCGAGCACGTTGCCCGACACCATGTTCGGGGCGGCGTCTTCCTTCACCGTGTTCGTGTCGGCGACGACGTTCGGCGCGCCGTTGTCGGTGGTGCCGTCGATGCGGATGGTGACCGTCGATGCGGTGGTGCCGCCATGCCCGTCGGAGGCGACGTAGGTGAACGTGTCGGTGAGGTGCTGCCCGTTGTTGAGGGCGTCCACGGCGGGGTTCGAGTTGTCGAGCGTGTACGTGTAGCTGCCGTCGGCGTGGATCTCGAGCGACCCGTACTGCAGCGTGATCGTGCCCGCGTTGGAGACGCTCATCGTGTGCCCGTCAGGGTCGGAGTCGTTGGCGAGCACGTTGCCCGACACCATGTTCGGGGCGGCGTCTTCCTTCACCGTGTTCGTGTCGGCGACGACCACGGGCGCGCGGTTGCCGGTCGTGCCGTTGATCGTCACGGTGAGGGTCGCGGATGCGGTTCCGCCGTTTCCGTCCGAGATCGCGTAGCTGAAGGTGTCGGTCAGCGTCTGCCCGTCGTCGAGCGCGTCCACGGTCGGGTTGGTGTTGTCGAGCGTGTAGGTATAGGTGCCGTCGGCGTGGATCACCAGCACGCCGTAGCTCAGCGTGAACGTGCCGGAGTTGGTGACACTGAGGGTGTCGCCGTCGGCATCCGTGTCGTTCGTCAGCACATTGCCCGAGACCGGGTTGGGGGCGGAGTCCTCTTTCACGGTCGCGGCGTCGTCGACCGCGACCGGTGCCCGCGGGTCGGTGGTGCCGTCGATCGTCACCGTGAGCGCTCCGGATGCGGTGCCACCGTGTCCGTCGGAGACCGTGTAGGAGAAGGTGTCGGTGAGGGCCTCCCCCGCGTCGAGCGCGTCGACCGCCGGGCCGGTGCCGTCGAGCGTGTACAGGAAGGTGCCGTCGGCCTCCATCTCGAGGGTGCCGTAGGCCAGGGCGGAGATGCCCGCCGTGGTGACGACGAGCGTGTCGCCGTCGGCATCCGTGTCGTTCGTCAGCACGTTGCCTGCCGCGATGGCGGGCTGCGCGTCCTCGACGACCGTCGCGGCATCCGCCACCGCGACGGGGGCCGTGTTGACCACCGGGGCGACGGCCGGCGGGGCTGCGGGCGCGCAGGTTTCTGCCGCAGTCGCGGACTGCGCCGTGCCTCCGGTGACGACGGCCGCCGCGAGGAGGCCGACCACCAGCAGCGCGCCGACCCGCGCACCGTGGCGCGTGCGCGCCAGCAGCAGCACGGCGGCACCCGCTCCGATCACGAGCACCGCGACGAGCGCGATGCCCCACAGGTCGAATCCGGTGACAGCAAGGCGAACGCAAGTATCCAAGGGCGGGTCTCCTGGGAAGGCGGCGGGTGACGGGTGTGAAGCCGCGATCAGCCTAGTGGTGAGACGCCCTTACCTTCGCGCAATCCTGTGCGCCGTGATCAGCGTTCGAGCAGCGGCTGGTACTCGGGGTGACGCTGGATGTACGCGGCGATGAACGGGCACTTCGCGACAACGCGGGTGCCCTCCTCGGCCGCCACCGCATCCAGGGCCGACTTCGCGAGAAGCGACCCGAGCCCGCGTTCCTGGATCGCCGGGTCGACCTCGGTGTGGGTGAAGGTGATCACGCCCGGCGCGCGCTGGTACAGCGCCTTGCCGATCACCTCGCCGTCACGTTCGAGCACGAAGCGGCTGCGTTCCGGGATGTCGACGACCTGGTCTGCCATCCTTCGACGCTACGGGATCACTCCGACGCGCGCTCGATGACGCGGGTCGGCATCATCGTCACCTGCGAGGCGGTGCCACCGTCGATCAAATGCAACAGCACGTCTACCATGCGCCGCCCCTGCTCGACGCTCGGCTGCTCGACGGTGGTGAGCGGCGGGCTCGACGACTGCGCTGCGTAGTCGTTGTCGAAGGTGACGAGGCCCAGGTCGTGCGGCACCGACTTGCCGAGCGAACGCAGCACGTTGAGCGCCCCGGATGCCATGAGCGAGTTGGCGGCGAAGACGCCGTCGAGCTCCGGGTCGCGCGCCAGCAGCCGACGCATCGCCGACTCGCCCCCCGCTGGACTGAAGTCGCCGTGCTCCACCAGGTCGGAGGCGACCCCGGCCGCATCCAGCGCCTGGCGCCACCCTTCGAGGCGGTCGAGACCGGCCGACATGTCGCCGGGGCCGGCGATCGTCGCGATGCGGCGGCGCCCGTGCTCGATGAGCTTGCGCGTCACGTTGCGGGCCGCTTCGACGTTGTCGACGTCGATGTAGTAGGCCGACGACCCCTCCTGGCTCATCGGGCGCCCACCGAACACGACGGGGATCGACTTCGCGAGCTGCGTGTACGAGCGGTCGTCGGAGTGGTGCGACAGGATGAGCGCCCCGTCGACGTTGCCTGCCTGCAGGTAGCGCCGGGTCTTCTCGCCGTCCTTCTCCGCCGCGATGAGCAGGCTCAACGTGTAGTCGGTGTCGGACAGGTACATGGCGATGCCCTGCACCACGGTGGCGAAGTACGGGTCGGCGAAGAACTTGGCGGTGTTCTCGGGGATCACCAACGCGATCGACTGGGTGCGCCGGCTGGCCAGGATGCGGGCCGCCCGGTTGGGCACGTACCCGAGCTCGTCGATCGCCTTGTTCACGGCGGCGAGAGCTTCGGGGGTGACCTTCGGCGACGCATTGATGACACGGGAGACCGTGGAGCGTGACACACCGGCGGCAGCGGCGACCATCTCGAGGGTCGGCGCTCCTCCTTGCGTTTCCGGTGTCATCGGCGGATCCTCCTGGCCGGGTTCGGCCCGTTCATCCTAGGCCGTGAGGGTTCGTGCGGATTCGGCGATCGCCGCGAAGGCGTGACCCGAGTCCTTGACGATGCGCTCCTGGGTGACGTAGTCCACGTACACGATTCCGAACCGCTTCTCGTAGCCCCACGCCCACTCGAAGTTGTCCATCAGCGACCACGCGAAGTATCCGCGCACGTCGGCGCCTTCGGTGATCGCCGCGGCCACGGCGTCGAGGTGCTGTTCGAGGAACGCGACGCGATCCGCATCGTGCACCGCGCCATCCGCCGCCACCTCGTCGGGCCACGCCGACCCGTTCTCGGTGATGTACAGCGGCGGCAGGTTCGGGTACTCGAGGCCGAGCCGCACGAGCAGGGTGCGCAGACCGTCGGGGTTGATCTCCCACCCCATCGCCGTGCGCGGAAGGTTGCGCGTGGGCGTGGTGAGGAACTCGGAGCCGACGAACCACGACGACGTCTTCTTGTCGGTGGGCGAGAGCCCCTTCGGGTGGTCCGCGGGAAGCGGATGCCCCGACACGTTGTCGTCGTGGTAGTGGTTCACCCCGAGGAAGTCGATCGGCTGGTTGATGGTGGCGAGGTCGCCGTCGCGCACGATCTGGTCGAAGCCGTGGCCGGCGACATCCTGCAGGAAGTCCTCCGGGTAGGCGCCGAGCAGCAGCGGCTCCAGGTAGGCGCGGTTCCACAGCGCGTCGAGGCGGCGGGCCGCGTCGAGGTCGACCGGGTCGGTCGGGTCGTTCGGCACCGCGTTCGTGAGGTTCAGCGTGATGCCCAGCTTCTCGGCGCCGCGGGCCCGCAGCTCCTGCACGGCGAGGCCGTGCGCGAGGTGCTGGTGGTGCAGCGCCGCAAGGCCGGCGCGCGGCTCCTGCCGACCGGGTGCGTGCTCGCCGCCCGCGTAGGCGATGAGCGACGAGCAGAGCGGCTCGTTGAAGGTGGTCCAGTGGCTCACGCGGTCGCCGAGCGCGTCGTGCACGGCGATCGCGTAGTCGAGGAACCGCTGCGCGGTGTCGCGGTTCGCCCATCCGCCGGTCTCCTCCACCGCCTGAGGGAGGTCCCAGTGGTAGAGCGTCAGCCAGGGGAGGATGCCGTTCTCGAGCAGCTCGTCGACGAGCCGACTGTAGAAATCGATGCCCTTCGCGTTGACGGGGCCGTCGGCCGGCTTGATCCGCGCCCAGCTCGTCGAGAACCGGTACGAGTCGAGGCCGAGGCTCTTCATGAGCTGCACGTCCTGCGGCATGCGGTGGTAGTGGTCCACCGCCGGGTCGAGCGTGTCGCCGTTGGCGACGTTGCCGGGGATGCGCGCGAAGTGGTCCCAGATGGAGTCGAGCTTGCCGTCCTCGTGGGCCGCGCCCTCGATCTGTGCGGCCGCCGTGGCGGCACCCCAGAGGAACCCGGCCGGCCAGGTGAAGCCGTCCGGCAGAGCGAGCGCCATCAGCCCTTCACCGCCCCGGACATGATGCCCGCGATGAGCTGCTTGCCCGCGAACAGGAACAGGATCAGCAGCGGGATGATCGAGATCACCGCACCGGCCAACACCATCGAGTAGTCGGGCGTGTGCCCACCGGATGCGTTGAGCGCGGCGAGCGCGGTCTGCACGCTCGGGTTCTTCGGGCCGAGCACGAGCAGCGGCCACAGGAAGTCGGTCCAGGCGGCCATGAACATGAACAGGCCGAGCACCGCCATCGCGGGACGCGCCGCCGGGAGCGCCACATGCCAGAAGGTGCCCCACATCGACGCGCCGTCGACGCGCGCGGCCTCGATCAGCTCATCCGGGATCACATCCACCAGGTACTGCCGCATGAAGAACACGCCGAACGCGCTCACGAGGCCGGGGATGATGACGGCGCCGAGGGTGTTGGTGAGCTTCAGCTCCGACACCAGCATGAACAGCGGGATGATTCCCAGCTGCGTGGGGATCGCCATCGTCGCGATGACGGCGATCATCAGCGGGTCGCGGCCCCGGAAGCCGAGCTTCGCGAAGGCGTAGCCGGCGAGGGTGGAGAAGAAGACCACCGCGACGGCGATGGTGCCGGAGATGATGATCGAGTTGATCAGGGCCTTGGCGAAGTCGACCGTCTGGAAGGCCTTCACCACGTTCTCGAGGAAGTTCGGCCCGGGGATGACGACCGGCGGCACCGCGTTGATGTCGGACGCCTGACGGCTGGCCATCACGAACGACCACCACAGCGGGAACACCGCGCCGAGGAAGAAGGCGCCGAGCAGGCCGTACGTGAGCCAGCCGGGCTTGTCGTAGAAGCGCGCCTTGCGCTTCTTCACCGCACGCTCCTCGGAGGTGGGGATGTGCAGGTGGCTGCCCTGCTTCTGGTTGATCGTGGCGGTCATCGACGTGCTCCGTTCGCGTTCACCACGGCGCGCTTGGGCACGCGGATGTTGCGTTTGATGTCCTGGGAGGCGATGGTGCGCGAGATCGCGTAGTTCAGCAGGCCGACCAGGATGATGATGATGAAGAGGATCCAGGCTGTCGCCGCGGCACGACCGAAGTCGCGCCGGGGGAACGCCATCTCGTAGAGGTAGAGGACGATCGTCTGGAACTGGCGGTTCGCGCCACCGTTGGACTGGCCGTCGAACAGCTTCGGCTCGGTGAAGATCTGCAGACCGCCGATGGTCGAGGTGATGATGACGAAGATCATCGTCGGGCGGATCATGGGGATCGTGATCGACCAGAAGCGGCGGGCACGGCCGGCGCCGTCGAGCGACGCCGACTCGTAGATGTCACGCGGGATGGCCTGCATGGCGGCGAGGAGGATGAGGGCGTTGTAGCCGGTCCAGCGCCAGTTCACCATCGTCGCGATGGCGACGTGCGAGGGGAACGGGTCGAAGCCCCAGCGGATCGGCTCGAGGCCCAGCGCCTCCATGGCACCGGTGATGGGGCCGCCGAACTGGTTGAAGATCTGGGTGAAGATGACCGCCACCGCGACGGGGGCGGCGATGTACGGGAGCAGGATGCTCATCCGCCAGAACGTGCTGGCGCGGATCGCCTGGTCGAGCACCGCGGCGATGACGGTGGCGATGATCAGCTGCGGCACCGCGGAGAGCAGGAAGATGCTGATCGTGTTGCCGAACGCGTTCCAGAAGAACGGGTCGGTGAGGGTCATGACGTAGTTGTCGAGACCGATGAAGTCTCCCTGGCCCTTGAGCAGGTCCCAGTTGTAGAGCGACACGTTGACCGTGTAGATGATCGGGAAGAGCCCGAGCACCGCGAACATCACGAAGAACGGCGAGATGTAGAGGTAGGGCGAAGCCTTGTAGTCGAAGTTCGCGAGCTTCTGCTTGAACGTCAGGCTGCTGCCTGAGCGCCGTGCGTCGAGTGTGCTCATCGGTGGGCCTATCTGGAGAGCGCGTGCGGGGTGGAAGGGGTGAGCGGCCCCCGGGGACGTGCCCGGGGGCCGCTCAGATTCAGGTGGTGGTTGTTACTGCTTCACCAGCTGGTCGAAGAGCACCATGGCGGCATCCCAGGCGGCTGCGCCGTCCGTGATCTCGCCCTGGCTGATCTGGTCGAGGACGGGTCCGAAGACGTTGTCCTGGATGACCGAGTCCTCCGGTCCCTTGACCTGGGCGACGACGCCCTTCGCGCGGTTGGTGAAGATCTCGCCCACGGGAGCGTCGTTGAAGAACGCGTTCACCGAGTCACCGACCAGCTCCTGGCCCTCGAGGGTCGAGGGGAAGGGTCCGGCAGCTTCGAAGGCAGCAGCCTGCTGCGCCGGCTCGGCGAGCCAGAGCGCGAGGTCGGCCGCAGCCTCCTTGTGCTCGGACGACTCGGAAACACCGAGGAACGCGCCACCCCAGTTGGCAGCGCCACCGGGGAGGACGTCAGCGAAGTCCCAGCCGGTGCCGGTGGTGCCGGCGTCGTAGTAGCCGCTCACCACACCGAGCATCCAGGAGGGGCAGGTGTAGACCGCGAAGTCGTCAGCCTTGGCCTGGTCGCCGACACCCCAGCCGGGGAGGCCCGCGCCGATGTTGGCGTTGGCGACGATCAGGTCGAGCTGGCCCTGGAGGGCGGCGTTGTCCTTGACGTTCAGCGTGACGCCGTCAGCCTTGTAGTAGCCCTCGTCCTGCTGGTTCACGAAGGAGTTCCAGAAGAACGACGGGTTGTGGTAGAACGCCTTGCCGGTCGCGGCGGTGTACTCCTGGCCGAACTCGAAGAACGACTCCCAGGTGGCGTCCTCGCCGCCGATGGCGGCAGCGAAGCCCTCGCGGTCGCCGGGCAGGCCGGCCGCCTCGAAGAGGTCTCCACGGAAGCAGAGGCCCTGCGGTCCGATGTCGAGGCCGGCGCCGAAGACGCGTCCCTCACCGTCGGTGCCCTGGGCGTACTTCCAGTCGAGCCACTGGTCCTTGTTGTCTTCGATGCCGTAGTCGCGCAGGTCGACGAACGCGTCGGAGACCTCGCGGATCGTGGAGAGCCAGCCCTCCTCGATCGCGACGACGTCGCTGAGGCCGGTGCCGGCCGCGATCTTCGCGTAAGCGTCGTCGCGCGCCGCGCCGCCGTTCTCGAGGTTGGTCGCCTCGATGGTGACGTTCGGGTGCTCCTCTTCGTACGCCTCGTAGTTCACGTCGATACCCATGGTGCCGAAGGTCGTGATGGTGAGGGTGATGGGCTCGTCGCTGTTGCCACCGTTGTCCGTCGTCTGGCACCCGGTGAGAACCAGGGCGAGGGAGGCGGTACCGGCGATCGCAGCGACTGTGGCGGTGCGTCGTGAGAACTTCACGGTCACTCCTTTGTGTGCGTGGATGGGATGCGATCTCTGTGAGAGCGCTCCCACGATCGGGCTGTGGGAGCGCTCCCACGAAATCGTTGGTCAGACTACGCAGCCATTTCCGGGCCTGTCAACACGGATTTCGGCAACGAAATGGCAACGACGGAAAAACCCAGGTCAGGGGCGGGTAATTTCCGCAATCGTTACCAAAGAGAGCGCTCCCACGGAGGCAGGTGGACCACCCCGTCCACCCCCCGCCCGGGGAGTCCATCCGGGGAATTCGGAGGGACCGGCGGTACCCTACGCAGGTGGCAATCCAGGAGACCGAGCGACCCGAGACGGCGCCCCCGCTGACCCGCCCGCGACGCTCCAGCCGCCGCGTGCGCCGCCGCCGCACCGTCGTCATCATCGTCGGCGCACTCGCCGTCGTCCTCCTCGTCATCGGGGTCGTCGTCGTACCCCCGATCGTGTCGCGGGCCGCCGCCGTCAGCCGCTACGACGCCGCCGCCGCCAAAGTCGGCGAACTCCGCACACAGCTCGACGAGGCGTACACCGCCTCCGGAGGAACCGGCTCCCCCGCCGCCTCCCTCGACGCCGCCGACGCCGTCATCGCCAGCGGCAGCGCCCTCGTCACCGCCGACGCCGCAGCCGCCTTCCAGACCGCCGTCGACGACGCCGCCGCACAGCTCGGCGGCGACCAGTCCGCCATCCTCACCCGGCCCGCGCTCGACACCGACAGCGCCACCGTCGCCGAACTCGACGCCGAATCGACCATCCTCGAGAACGGCCTCGACGGCCTCCGCGCCACCGTCGCCGACGCCCCCGACAAGGTCGCCGCAGCCGCCCAAGGCATCGCCACCGGATGGGACGGTCTCCGCACCGCCGTGCAGACCGAAGGCATGCGCATCCTCGATGTGTACGCCGACGCCGAGAAGCCCACCGAAGACGCCCTCTACCAGGCGCTCACCGCCTTCCAGGAGGCGCCCGCCGACCAGGCCGGCACCACCCTCGACGCCGCCACCACCGCATCCGCCGCCGTCATCGCCAACGCGCAGGCCTACCGCGACCAGATCGTCGCCGCCGCCACCGGCACCAGCAGCCAGCCCACCGCCGGCAACGTCGACGCCCAACTCGACTACCTGCTCACCTACTGGCAGAACTACAACCTCGCCGAATGGGGCGACTACAACCCCCTCGGCGGCGACTGCGTCAACTTCACCAGCCAAGGCCTCATCGCCCGCGGATGGCAGATGGACGACCGCTGGAGCTCGCCCGGCGCCAACGGCATGGCCACCAAGCCGTGGATCTCCACCACCGCCATGGAGGCCTACCTCAAATCGCAAGGCTTCGTCTCCAACGACAACGACCACCTCGACCGGGTGCGCCCCGGCGACGTCGGCATCTTCGACTGGGGCGAGAAAGGCCCCGGCGTCGACCACACCATGACCGTGTCAAAAGTCGAATACACGGCCGACGGACCCGTCGTCTACTTCGTCAGCCACAACTCCGACGGCGACTACCGCGAACTCCAGTACACGCTCTTCACGCAGCACCAAGACTCGAAGGTGCGGATCTACTCGATCCCGTAGCGCTGGTCGCGGGGTGCCGGACGGCACCCCGCTGCGACTTCTGACTTCCGCCGGTTGGGGAGCGTTCGACGGAGTCGACCGTGTGTCGAAACCCGCAAGTCAAGGACTCCGCATCCCAAATCAAGGAACCTGTGTGACCGGAGTGGCGGATGAGGCCCGGCAGCCACATCCGCCACACGCACTCCTTGATTTGGGATGCGGAGTCCTTGATTTGGGATGCGGAGTCCTTGATTTGGGAGAGGTCGGGGTCGGGGTCGGGGTCGGGCGCGGGCAGCTAGAAGCGGGCGGAGAATCCGCCGTCGGAGTGCAGCAGCTGACCGCTCACCCAGCGGCCCTCCGGCGACACCAAGAACGCGACCACGCCCGCCACATCCGCCGGCTGCCCCAGCCGACCACTCGGGTGCATGCCGGTGAGGTGCTCACGGATGCCGTCATCCATCCACCCGGTGTCGACCGGACCCGGGTTCAGCACGTTGGCCGAGATCCCAAGCGGGCCGAACTCACGGGCTGCCGAGATGACGATCCGGTCGAGCGCCCCCTTCGAGGCGCCGTACGGGAGGTTGCCGGTGGTCGCGTCGCTGGTGAGAGCCACGATCGCACCGCCACCATCCGGTACCTGCCGCGCGAACGCCGCGATCGCCAGCAGCGACGCTCGCGCGTTGACCGCCACGTGCAGGTCGAAGCTCTCCGCCGTGGTGTCGAGGATGCCGGTCTCCACATCGTGCGCGTGACTCAGCACCAGCGCCGTGATCGGCCCGTGCTGGGCGACGACCTCGCGGATCAACCGCTCGGGCCCGTCCGCCGTCGACAGGTCCGCGGGCACGTCGGCATCACGCAGGTCGGAGGTGACGACCGTCCACCCGTCGGCGCGCAGCCGCGGCACGATCCCCGCCGCGATGCTGTTCGCGCGGGCGGCTCCGGTGACGAGAGCGACAGGCATGGGCTCGACCCTAGCGGCGCGGGATGATCAGCGGACGCCCGTCGCGCACCAGCACCTCGACGTCGACCGCGTACACCTCCGACACGAGCTGCTCGGTGAGCACCTCCACGGGGGCGCCGAGCGCCCGGATGCGGCCGTCCTGCATGAGCGCCACCCGATCCGCGTACGCCCCGGCCAGCGACAGGTCGTGCAGCACCACCACGACGGTGCGGCCCTCCTCGGCCAGTTCCCGCGCGATCCGCAGCACGTCCTCCTGGTGGCGCAGGTCGAGCGCGGCGGTCGGCTCGTCGAGCAGCACCACCGGGGTGTCCTGGGCGAGCACCCGCGCGAGCGACACCCGGGCGCGCTCACCGCCGGACAGCTCCGTGAAGCGCCGGTCGCGCAGATGCACCACGTCGGTGCGGTGGGTGGCCGTGTCGACCGCGTCCGCATCCCGCTCCCGCTCGGCGACCCGCGCCCACGGGCTGCGGCCCATCTCGACCACCTCGGACACCAGGAACGGGAAGCTCACCGCGTTGTCCTGGGTGAGCATCGAACGCACCCGCGCCAGTTCGAGCGGCGGGTAGTCGCCGACAGGCCGGTCGCCGACGATGACGCGCCCCGCATCCGGCCGCCGCTCCCCCGACAGCGCGGCGAGCAGCGTCGACTTGCCGGCCCCGTTGGGGCCGACCAGCGCCAACAGTTCGCCGGTCGGCACCTCGAGGTCGACCTCCTGCACCACCGACCGTCCGCCCAGCTCGATCGAGACGCCTTCGGCGCGGATGCCGGTCATGCCCATCCGCCCGACGCCCGACGCTGCCGCCACAGCAGGAAGAAGAAGAACGGGCCGCCGATGAGCGACGTGAGCAGACCGATCGGCAGCTCCGCCCCCGGCACGAGGGTGCGCGACAGCAGGTCGGCGACGACGATCAGCAGCGCACCGCCGATCGCGCTCGCCACCAGCAGGGCGCGATGCGACGGCCCGATGATCATGCGCATCAGGTGCGGCACCACCAGGCCCACGAACGCGATGATGCCCACGAACGCGACGGCCGCACCGGTGAGCAGGGCGACGAGCACGATCGACCAGAACCGCAGCCGCTCCACATGGATGCCGAGGTGGCGGGCGTTGCGCTCCCCCAGCGCCAGCAGGTCGTAGCGTCGACCCAGCCACACGGCGATCACCGTGCCGATCGCCGCCACCACGAGCACGAACAGCGACTCGCGCCACAGCGACCCGGAGAGCGACCCGAGCTGCCAGAACACGATCTGCTCGCGGCTGGCGGTGCCGGCCATGAACAGCAGGAACGCGAGGCCCGCCCCACCGAACGCGTTCACCGCGATACCTGTGAGCAGCAGCGTCACCACCTCGGTGCGGCCGTTGGCGCGCGACACCCCGTAGACGAGCAGCGTCGCCGCGAGACCGCCCGCGAACGCGAGCACCGCGATCGTCCACTCGCCGTACGCGAGCAGCCCGGTGACGATCGCGAGCGCCGCACCCAGGGCGGCACCCGACGAGACACCGACGACGCCCGGCTCGGCGAGCGGGTTGCCGAAGATCGCCTGCATCACGGCTCCCGCGATCGCCAGCGCGGCGCCGACGGCCATCGCCATCACGATCCGCGGGAACCGGATCACCCAGAGCGCGGCCTCCGTCGTCGGGTCGTCGGATGCCCACGCGTTCGGGATGCCGATGGCGCGCAGCAGCGAGCCGACCACCTCCGCGGGGCTCACCGAGAACTGGCCGACCACCGCCGACACCAGCACGGCGACGACGAGCAGCAGGGCGAGCGAGATCCCGAGGATCGTGCGTCGCCGGGCGAGATGGGCGACGCGGCTCACGGGACCCGGTACAGCCACTCGTCGGTGCCGAACTTCTCGGCCACCAGCTGTTCGGCCCGCGCGTACTCCTCGGGCGTGATCTCGCCGTCGTGCAGTCCGTGCAGCGAACGGAACGTCGACACCATCCGCTCGATGATCTCGGCACGCGGCAGCCCCGTCTGGCTGCGGAGCGGGTCGACCCGCTTTTGCGCCGACTTGGTGCCCTTGTCGCTCAGCTTCTCGCGCCCGATCCGCAGCACCTGCACCATCTTCTCGGCGTCGAGGTCGTAAGACATGGTCACGTGGTGCAGCACGGCGCCGTCGGCGAGCCGCTTCTGCGCGGCGCCGCCGATCTTGCCGGCGGGGCTCGCGATGTCGTTGAGCGGCTGGTAGGTGGCTTTGATGCCGAGGCTGCGCAGCGCCACCAGCACCCAGTCGTCGAGGAACGCGTAGCTCTCGGCGAAGCTCATGCCCTGCACGAGGTCGGTGGGGGCGTACAGCGAGTAGGTGATGATCGCGCCGGCCTCCATGAACATGGCGCCACCACCGGAGATGCGACGCACCACCGGGAAGCCGAACTTCGCCGCGTTCTCGGCATCCACTTCGTTCTTCACCGACTGGAAGCTGCCGATGACGACGGCCGACTTGTCCCACTCCCAGATGCGCAGGGTCGGCTTGCGGCGGCCGGCGGCCACCTCTTCGGCGAGCACCTGGTCGAGGGCGAGGTGGGTGGCGGGGTCGAGCGGCCCCGGATGCACGAGCTCCCAGTCGTAGTCGGACCAGCCGGTGGCGCGGTGCACGGCGCGACGCACCGCGGTGGCGACAGCTTCGGGCGAGAAGCCCAACATGACCGCACCCTCGGGGAGCGCCGACTGAACGGCGGCGGCGATCGTCTTGCCGTCGGCGTCGCCCGGCAGACCGGTCAGCGCGGCATCGATCGCGGGGAGCGCGTCGTCGGGTTCGAGGAAGAAGTCACCCGACAGTCGGACGTTCGCGAGGCGGCCGTCTTCGACGTCGAGGTCGACCACGACGAGCTTGCCGCCCGGCACCTTGAACTCGCCATGCACCCGTCCATCCTAGATGCGCCGGGTTAGGCGTGCCTAAGTCGGGCTACCCCCGCGCGGGGAGGTGTGCGTCGAGCCAGGCCACCACATCCGCCTGCACCTCGAGGTGGTTGGTCTCGTTGAGCATCTCGTGGCGACCGCCGGGGTAGATGGTGACCGTCACATCCGTGAGGGGTCCGCGGTGGCGGTAGGCGTCGGCCAGCACCTGGACGCTCTTCGGGCCGCCGAGGGTGTCCTCCTCGCCGATCATGATGAGCATCGGCAGGTCGCGGGCCAACTTCTTCGGGGTGCCGAGTAGCCGCAGCGCCTCCCGGAAGCCGAACAGTTTCGCCACCTTCGCGTCGAAGGTGAGCGGGTCGGCGGCGAAGGCGGTCGCCACCTCCGGGTCGCGGCTGAGCCACTCGTAGCCGCTGCCGCCGGGCTGCCGGTGTCGCTTGCTGAGGTCGCCGCTGTTCATGCGGAGGGGCGTGCGGTAGGCGGTGCCCGAGAGCACGACCGCGTCGTAGTCGTCCGCATCCGTTCCGATGATCTTCTGGGCGAACAGGGAACCGAGGCTGTGGCCGAACAGCACCAGCGGCAGGTCGGGGTTCTCGTCGCGGATGATGCCGGTGAGCTGCTGGATGGCGGCGATCGCCGCGCGCACACCGCCCGGCCCGAGCGACCCCAGCTTGGTGTGGTCGCCGCCCCACTGCTCGAGCCCGGTGGCGCCGTGCCCGCGGTGGTCGTCGGCGTACACGGTGTAGCCGGCCGCGGCGAGCGACCGCGCGAAACGGTCGTAGCGGGAGGCGTACTCCCCCACCCCGTGCAGAAGTTGCACGACGGCCCGCGGCGACGACGCCTCCCACACATAGAAGTGGATCGTCACCCCGTGGGCGTCGACGAAGGTGCGGGACGTTCGGGTCGTCTCGGTCATGTGGGCCTCCCTGCCGATTGCGAGCGTAGCGCCCAGCCCGCGCCCGGAGAACAGGAGCATGATGGAGAGGATGAGTCAGACGTTCCGGTCCTTCCAGGCACGGAACTACCGCATCTGGTTCGCGGGCGCGTTGGTGTCGAACATCGGCACCTGGATGCAGCGCATCGCCCAGGACTGGCTGGTGCTGGTGCAGCTCACCGACGACGACGCGGTCGCGGTCGGCGTGGTGATGGCGCTGCAGTTCGGCCCCCAGCTTCTGCTGCTGCCGGTGACCGGCTGGGTGGCCGACCGTTTCGACCGGCGACACGTCCTCGCGGTCACGCAGACGGCGATGCTGTTCCTGGGGTTGGGTCTCGGCATCATCACGCTGCTGGGCGTCGTGCAGCTGTGGATGGTGTTCGGGTTCGCGCTCGGTCTCGGCGTCGCGGCGGCGTTCGACGCCCCTGCCCGGCAGGCGTTCGTCGGCGAGCTGGTCGACGACGCGAACCTGTCGAACGCGGTGGCGCTCAACGCCGCATCCTTCAACGGCGCCCGCCTCATCGGGCCGGCCATCGCGGGTGTGCTGGTGGCGGCGGTCGGTTCGGGGTGGGTGTTCATCATCAACGCCGCCACGTTCCTGGCGGTGCTCGGGTCGCTCGCGGCGCTGCGTCCGGCGGAGTTCACCCGCTTCACCCGCAAGGCGGCGGGCAAAGGTCAGATGCGCGCCGGGTTCCGATATGTGGGGCGCCGCCCCGACATCCTGCTGGTGTTTGCGATGGTGTTCCTCACCGGCACCCTCGGCTACAACTTCCCCATCTACACGTCGACGATGGCGCGCGTGGAGTTCGGCGAGGGGCCGCAGCTGTTCGGATGGCTGTCGTCGGCGCTGGCAGTCGGGTCGGTGGCCGGTGCGCTGCTGGCAGCGCGCCGCGAGCGCCCCCGGCTGCGCACCCTCACGCTAGCGAGCGTCGGCTTCGGCTTCTCGTTGGGGGCCGCGGCCCTCGCGCCCGAGCCGATCAGCTTCGCCGTGTTGCTGACGATCGTCGGCTTCGCGGGCATCACCATGATGAACACGGCCAACGCGTACGTGCAGGTGACGACCGCGCCATCCATGCGGGGCCGCGTGATGGCGCTGTATCTGGCGATCTTCATGGGCGGCACCCCGATCGGCGCGCCGCTGGTGGGTGCGGTTGCGGATGCGGCGGGGCCGCGGTGGGCGATCGCGCTCGGCGCCGCATCCGGGTTCGCCGCCGCCGGCATCGCCGCCGTGTTCTACCTGCGCACCCGTCAGGTGCGGGTGCGGTGGGACCGCGCCGAACGTTGGCCGTTGCGGCTGTCGACGTCGAGCGCCGCCGACCGCGACGCCGCCACCCAGGAGATCGCCATCGTCGAGGTCGGCACACAGCGCTGAGTTCCGCTCGGCGAGTGGGTCGCAGGTGCACAATGTCGCCATGACCACCACTGCCGAGAAAGACGCCCCGCTCGTCGCACGCATCGGAGCGTCGGCGGCCACCACCGAATCCCGCGCCCTCTACGTCGCCGTCGCCGCCCTCGTGCTCGGGTTCCTGGTGGGCGCGCTGCTCGTCGGCGGACGCTCCATGCCGATCTCCGGGCCCAACTCGCTCGGCACGATCGTCGCGTTCGTCTCGGCCGCGTTCGCGGCGATCGTGTTCGCCGTCGGCTACCTGCTGCCCGCGCCCGGCGCATCGCAGCGCCAGCGGCCCGAGACATCCACCTGGCGTCTGGTGCTGAACATCGTGGCGCTGGGGATCGCGCACGCCGCCATCGCGCTGTTCACCATGGCGGGCCTGTCGATCGTCCTGGCGGATGCGTTCATCGGCGCCGAGGTGTTCGCGTTCAGTTCGGCGCTCATCGTGGGCATCGGGTCGGCGCTCGTCAGCTACACCGCGTACCTCTCGGCGGCGGGCATGACCACCACCCGGGTCGCGACCGTGCTGGCCGTGTTCCTCGTGCTCGGGGTGATGACGAGCATGCTCTCCACGTCCGACCCGCTCTGGTGGGAGAAGAACATCAGCGCCCTCGGCATCGGCGGCAACCTGTCGAGCGCCACCTTCAACCTCACGCTGCTCATCGCCGGCGCCATCATCACCGCGATCGCCAGCTACCTGGCCGCCGAGCTCGCCACCGGCCACCTGGCCCGCAACCCGCGGGAGGCCGACGACCGGCACGAGCGCACGCGCATCGAGGTGCTGCGGTGGGCGCTGCTCGCCCTCGGCGTCTTCCTCGCCTGCGTGGGCGTGTTCCGGGTCGACTGGGTGGAGTGGGTGCACAACACGTTCGCCACCGGCCTCATCGTGATCTTCGCGGGACTCGTGGTCGCCATCCGGTGGATCGTGCCGCGGCTGCCGATCGTGTTCGTGTTGGTCGGGTACGCGTTCCTGGTGGTCGTGGTGGGCGCGGCGATCTTCTTCTTCCTCGGCATCTACAACCTCACCGCCGTGGAGATCATCGGGTTCGCGCTCATCTTCACCTGGCTGATCCTGCTGATCCGCAACATCTCGGCCGGCAGCCACGACGCAGCGCACGCGGGAGGTCGTGCGTAGCCTGGTCGCATGGCCGAGCAGCCGAGCGACGGGGACGCCATCCGGGCAGCCCTGCGCTACCGGCTGGACCGCTTCCGGCGCGAGGAGCTCGGCGAGGAGGTTCCCGACGAGGAGGGACCGACCCGCGGCCCCACCCAGGCTGAACGGGCAGCGGCGGCCGAGATCGCCGTCCAGCAGGCGATGCGTCGCGGCGACTTCGACAACCTGCCGGGGGCCGGCAAGCCGCTCCCGGGTCTGAACGTCGACGCCCGCCACGACCCGGACTGGTGGATGCGTCGCAAGATCGAGCGGGAACAGCTGCGCGGCATCGGCCCGGCCGCCTACACGCTGCGCACCGAGGACGCCGGCCTCGACGAGACACTCGACGCCCTGCACCGGCCGGATGAGGTGCGCGCCGCCGTCGAGGACTTCAACGCCCGCGTCATCGAGGCGAGGCGCCAACTACTCGGCGGCCCGCCCGTCGTCACCGCTCTCAGAGACGTGGATGCGGAACTCGCCGCCTGGGAGCAGCGCCGCGTCGACCGGCGGGCGACCGCCGTGGACCCCACCGAGCCACCCCGCCGTCGCCGCTGGCGCGGCCGCGGCCACCACCGCGCCGACGTGTAGCCCGGCGCCGGATGTATCACCACCGCATCCGCCCCCTCCTCACAGGTGACGCCGCCCGGCCCCGGGCCGCGGGTGAGGAGAGGCTCGAATGGCCAACGTGGCGATGTGGAACGCGGGCGACCGGCCCGCCGTGCGGATCAACTGGGACAGCTTCGTCGCCCAGGGTTTCGACACGGCGTGGCGCGATGCCGTGACGGATGCGCTCATCAACGCGTACACGCGGTGGATGGCGGCGGGCGTCGACTGCCGGCCGCGGTTCGAGGGCTACACGACCCGCACCCAGCCCGACGACGGCGAGATCCTCGTCACCTCGAACGAGCGGCACTTCACGTCGTCGCGGATCGCGTCGACGTTCGGCAGCTGGCGGAAGGCGTCGCTCGTCATCCACCGACGCAACGGCTCCGACCCCACCTTCCCGCAGTGGAACTTCGTGCCCCACAACGCGGTCGTCGGCCAGATCGACCTGCAGGGCATCTTCACCCACGAGCTGGGGCACTGCTTCTGGCTCGACGACACCAGCGGCGACCAGACCATGAACGGCGGCTACGAGTACCACCGCCAGCGTCTCGGCCCTTGGCCGCTCGACCTCGACGGCGTGCACGGCATCTACCCGGGGATGACCCGCAACCGGATGCGTGCGTTCGCCTCGAGCGACGGCGTCACCTGGAGCCCGCGCTCCAGCGCCCTCACGTCGATGGGCAGCAGCGACGCCCGCACCACCAGCTCGCCGAACGTCACCTCGATCGGCGGCACCGGGCGGCTGCTCGCCAGCTGGGCGATCCCCAACCAGATCCCGTCGCACATCCGCACCGACGTCACGAACGTGATCACCCCGCCGTGGTTCTTCTACGGCGGCGAACGCTCCCTGTGGGGTCCGACGGTGGCGGATGCCGACGACGGCACCCTGCTGTGGGCGTGGGCCTGGGGTGAGGATGGCCGCATCCGCGTCGCACGCAGCACCAACGAGGGCTCCAACTGGGGCTTCGTCGGGGCACCCGCCGGAGCCGCCACCGCCAGCAAGGTGGGGCTCGCGTCGACCCGCGTCGGCAACCAGAAGGTGTGGATGCTGGCCTGGTCGCACATCGACCGCGCCGCCCAGAACGACACCGGCCAGCTGCGGGTGAGTCTCTCGTTCGACGACGGCGGCTCGTGGACCGCACCCGTCAACGTCGGTCCCAGCTATCGGGCCCTCAACGGCGTCAGCCTCGCCGCATCCCCGTCGAACCAGTTCGTGCTGGCGTTCGCGTGGGGCAACCGCAGCATCGTGCACCGAAACCTGGTGCGCTCGCTCGACCTGTCGGTGGCGGGCGGGGCCGTGTCGGTCGGCAAGGCGGCCACCCACAACGGGGCGAGCCGCATCCAGCCGAGCGTCGTGTTCCATCCGGCCACCAACCGGTTCATCCTCGCCTACCGCGAGCAGAACTACCTCACCTCGATCCGCGTCACCCGCCGCGGCTGGAACAGCTACAGCGGGTGGCCGGCCGCCACCCAGATCCCGGTCACCTCCCACACCGCCCCCGCGCTGGCCGTCGACCGCAGAAGCGGTCAACTGACGGTCTGGTACGCAGTCGACTGAACACCACCCCCACACAAGGAGAGAGCAATGGTCGTCTACCTGACCACCCGTTTCCCGCTGTTCGACCGGTTGCGTGTCGCCGAGGTGGTCGCGCGCGTGCGCGTCCTCGGTGTCGTCGGCACGGAGCACCGCGACGTCGTCGGAGAGGATGGCGTCGCGTTCGAACTGCTGACGGTCGAACTGTCGGTGCGCGAGGTACTGCGCGGCGAACTCGACGGCAAGAGGATCACCGTGCCGCTGGTGCGGGATCCGAAGACCGACGACCCGCTCGCCTACCTCGGCGGGGAGGGCAGCGAGCTGATCGCGCTACTGCAACACGATGTGCGCTTCGGTGCGGCGATCGACACCGGCCTGCGGCTGCTCGACGACGAGAAGCTGGAGCCGATCGACCCCGAGGACCGCGCCGCCGCGACCACCCTCTCGGAGGTGCGCGAGATGCTGGACCGCATCGCCGAGGAGGAGAAGCGGGAACTCGAGGAGCTGAACGTGTGGGAGCCGCGCTACGAGTCGCTGCGTCCCCGCCGGTTCACCGAGCTGGCCCCGACGAGTCGTCTCGGCCTGGCCCAGCTCGAGGAGGCGATGAAGCTGGCCGAGGCGCTCTCCGCGGAGGCGCTCGGCGAGCCGGTCGACATCGAGGCGGATGAAGACAAGGTCACGGGCAAGAACCCGCGCCGCTAGTCAGTCGATGTCGAGGTCGAAGTAGCGCTCGTCGTCGCGGATGCCGGCGGACCGCCGCAGGAACTCCTCGGTCCGCCGCGCGCGGTACTGCTGGATGCGTGTCGTCGCGACCCCGACGAGGATCGCCACGACGGAGCCCGTCAGCGCGACGATGATGAACGCGCGCCGGTCGAGCATGATCTCGGAAGTGAGCGCCATCACGCCGGTGCCGGCGAGCACGATGCCGATCAGCAGGAGCACACTGCGCGACAACCGCTGCCACGTCGGCCGCAGGTACAGGATGGGGCCGACGATCGCCGCCGACGCCAGCCCGACGAGCGCACCGAACGACATCATCAGGATGCCGACGACCTCGACGTCTTCGATTCCGAAGTACAGGCGCGCCCCGTAGAACAGGCCCGCGTAGATCATGTTGGCGACCTGCCCCAGGGCCGAGCCGACGACGAGGCCGAGGGTGGCTCCGGCCGGGCTGATGCTCGCCATCCCGCCTCCTCCGCCGCAGATCGTGGAGTGAGCCTACTGGCGCTACGCCTCGCGTGTGATCTCGACGGTCACGAACAGCTTCGAGCTCGACGGCCCCGCGTACACACCGCGCAGGGGTGCGACGTCGTTGTAGTCGCGGCCGCGGCCCACGATCACGTGACGTTCGCCGATGTCGATCAGGTTCGTGGGGTCGAAGCCGTGCCACTGGCCGCAGTACCACTCCACCCACGCGTGGGACTCGCCGGCGACGGTCACGCCGACCGCGGCATCCGGTTGTGGGTGCAGGTACCCCGATACATAGCGGGCGGCGATGCCGACCGAGCGCAGCGCGCCGATGGCGAGGTGCGTGATGTCCTGGCAGACACCCTTGCGGTGCTCCCACGCCTCCATCGCCGTCGTGTGCACGCCGGTGACGCCGGGCATGTACTCGATGCGTTCGCCGATCGCGGTGCAGATCGCGAGTGCCGCGGCGCACGGGTCGGCGTGTTCGGCGACCAGCTTCCGGGCCAGGTCGACGACCTCCTGCGGGGGCCGGGTGCGGGGCGTCTGCGCCAGCTGCTCCACGTAGGCGGTGGCGCGTGCCGTCTCGACGGCCAGCTCGTCCCAGGTGAGTTCGCGTTCGACGTGGTCGCGCGACCGCACCTCGATGAGGCTCGTCGCGGTGAGGCTCAACTCCGAGTGCTGGTTGAGGATCTCGAAGCTCGACACCCGGGTGCCCCAGTAGTCGACGTAGCTGTGCGTGCTCGACATGGGCGAGATGTCGAGGTTCGAATACAGCACCAGTTGACCGTCGCCGGTGACGGGCAGCATCCGGGCCTCGTTGTACGACGCGGTCGCCGCCCCCTCGTACTGGAACCCGGTGACGTGCCGGATGCGCAGGCGGTTCATGTGGACTCCCCCGCCCAGCTGGGTGCCGCGTTGGTCGGGAAGTAGCGCTGCCGGATCGCTTCGGATGCGGCGCTGGTGGCCAGTTGCACGTTGTCCATATGTCGGGGCAGGTCGTCGATGATGTCGGCGATGGGCCGGTACTCCAGCTCGGAGCGGATCTGCCCGAGCAGTCGCTGCGCGTGGTCGGAGACGCCCACCCGATCCGCCCGCGGTTCGATCTCGCGCAGGCATTGCTCGGCGCGGGTGACCGAGAACAGGATGCTGCGCGGGAAGAGTCGGTCCAGCAACAGGAACTCGGCCGCGTTGCGGGCGCTCGGCACCCCGCGGTAGGTGCGCAGGTAGGCCTCGTAGGCGCCCACCGAACGCAGGATGGTGGTCCAGCTGGGCCCGGACGCTTCGGTGAGCGAGCGGGTGGCGAGCAGCCGCGCCGTCATATCGGCCCGCTCGATGGAGCGACCCAGGGTGAAGAACGAGTACGCCTCGTCGCGGCTGGTCGACGACTCGATGATGCCGACGGCGAGCGCCGCACGTTCGCGCACCCATCCGAAGAACTCGTGCACCTTGTCGGTGGGCACCTTACGCGGCATGCGGGCGCGGGTGGTGTTGAGCACCTCCCACAGTTCGGTCGACACCACCTCGCGGGCACGACGCGCGTTCTCGCGTGCGGCGGCCAATGAGTAGGCGATGGACGCCGGCTGGTTGCGGTCGACGGCGAGGATCGACAGCACATCGGCCCGGGTGACCTCAGCGTCCGGGCCCACGTCGGCGCCCATGACGCTCAACAGCGAGCGGCAGGCGATGTCTTCCTCGATCCACGGGTCTTCGAGGAGCAGCTGCAGGTGCACGTCGAGGATGCGGGCGGTGCCGTCGCTGCGTTCGATGTAGCGGCCGATCCAGAAGAGGGATTCGGCGATGCGGCTCAGCATGTCGGCTCCGCTTCGCGGGTCTGCTGCTGCTGTTGCTGCTGGTCGCGGCGGGGTCCGTCCTGCGGGTTGTGGTCTTGGAGGTGCGATTCGGTGATCACCGGGATCGACTGGGTGATGGCGGCCTGCTCGGCGACAAGGCTCTGGATGGAGTGGTCGGCTGCGGCGCTTGGGTCGGTGCCGACGACCCAGGTGTCTTTCGATCCGCCGCCCTGCGAGCTGTTGACGACGAGCTGACCCTCCGGCAGGGCCACCCGCGTGAGTCCGCCGGGCAGCACCCACACGTCGTTGCCGTCGTTCACGGCGAAGGGCCGCAGGTCGGCGTGACGCGGGCGCAGGCCGTCGTCGACGAGGGTGGGGATGGTGGAGAGCTGCACCACGGGCTGCGCGATCCAGCCGCGCGGGTCGCGCAGCAGTCGCGTGCGCAGTTCGTCCAACTGCGGGCGTGACGCATCCGGACCCACCACGAGGCCCTTGCCGCCCGATCCGTCGACCGGCTTCACGACAAGTTCGTCGAGGCGGTCGAGCACCTCTTCGAGGGCGCCCGGCTCTTCGAGCCGCCAGGTGTCGACGTTGGGCAGGATCGGGTCTTCGCCGAGGTAGTACCGGATGAGGTCGGGCAGGTAGGTGTAGACGAGCTTGTCGTCGGCGACTCCGTTGCCGACCGCGTTCGCGATGGTGACGTTGCCGAGGCGTGCCGCGAGCATGAGGCCCGGCGAGCCGAGCATCGAGTCGGCGCGGAACTGCAGCGGGTCGAGGAACTCGTCGTCGACGCGTCGGTAGATGACGTCGACGCGGGTGGGTCCGGCGGTGGTGCGCATGAACACGCGACCCCCGGAGCAGAACAGGTCGCGGCCCTCCACCAGTTCGACGCCCATGAGGCGGGCGAGCAGGGTGTGCTCGAAGTAGGCGGAGTTGTAGACGCCGGGCGTGAGCACCACGACCGTGGGGTCGTCGATGCCGTCGGGCGCCGCAGCACGGAGTGCGCCGAGCAGCCGCTGCGGGTAGTCGCCGACCGGCCGCACCCGCATCGAGACGAACAGTTCGGGGAGGGTCTGCGCCATCACCCGGCGGTTCGAGATCACGTATGAGACGCCGCTCGGCACCCGCACGTTGTCTTCGAGCACGCGCCAGGCGCCCTGCTCGTCGCGGATGAGGTCGATGCCCGACACCTGGATGCGCACGCCGTTCGCGGGTTCGATGCCGGCGGCCTGGCGGTGGAAGTGGCTGGACGAGCTGATGAGGCTGGCGGGGATGACGCCGTCGAGCACGGCGCGCTGCGTGCCGTACACATCCGAGAGGAACGCTTCGAGGGCTTTCACCCGCTGCTTCACACCGGATTCGACGGTGCGCCATTCGGCCTGCTCGATCACCCGCGGCACGGCGTCGAGCGGGAACGGGCGTTCCTCGCCGGCGAAGTCGAAGGTGACACCCTGAGCCAGGTAGGAGTTCTCGAGCGACTCGGTGCGGCCGCGCAGCTCTTCTTGGGTCATGCGGGCGAGGGCGGCGTGGATCTCGCGGTACGAGCCGCGGGCGGCATCCGCTGCGGAGAACATCTCGTCCCAGGGCGGAGCCCCGGCGCGTCCGGTCGCGACCGCGCCGTATCCCTCGAAGAGGTCTCCCATGGGCCGAGCCTATTCCTGCGATGTTGCGCCGTTGTTTCCGGGGCCGGGGGGCTTGACGTCGCGGATCGCACCTGCGATGGGGAGGAGCGGAGAAAAGGGAAACGGCCCGCCGAGGGGGATCGGGCGGGCCGTCTCGCGAAGCGCGATGCGCTTCGGGTGATCTCCCGCGGCGACGACCACCACAGCGTCGCCGCGGGAATGCATTCATGGTAAGCAGCGAGGCTGAGTGTCCGCCTCGCGCAGGCTGGGAAATCGTCCACTGGTTGCGATCCCGCAGGTAAGGGTTACCTAACTCCTGACCTATGATGGATGCGTGACCCGAACTCTCCGCGCCGCGCTGGGCGCCATCGCCGCGGCCGCCCTGCTGGCCGGATGCGCGTCGCCCGGCTCCGCCGCGAACCCGGGCACCCCCGCACCGAGCGGCGACACCCGCCCGCTCTCCGAGCTGGAGCTCTACCCCGACCCGAAGACGGTCGAAGGTCCGAGCACGGCGGTCGTCGCATCCGCCGCGGTCGAGCCGGTCGTCGAGAACCCGGCGCAGACGCTGCCCGCCACCGTCGTCTCGCGCGACCCCGACGGCGACCGCGACATCGTCGTCGACGACACCTCCCGGGTTCTCGCCCTCGACATCGCCGGCTCCCTCGCGGCCACCGTGTGGGGGCTGGGCCTCGGCGACACCCTCGTCGGGCGCGACATGTCGACCACCTTCCCCGGCACCGAAGACCTTCCGGTGGTCACCTCGGGCGCCCACGCCGTGAACGGCGAAAGTGTGCTCGCGCTCCGGCCGACCCTCGTGATCACCGATGGCAGCATCGGCCCGCGCGACGTGCTCGAACAGTTGCGCGAGTCGGGCGTCACGGTCGTGTTCGTCGACAACGAGTCGAGCTTCGCCGGCGCCGCCGCCCTCGCCCGCCATGTCGGCGAAACGATGGGCGTGGCCGACGTCGGCGACCAGCTCGCCGAGCGCATCACGGCACAGGTCGACGAGACCGTCGCCCAGATCGCCGCGATCGCCCCCGCATCCGCCGACGCGAAGCTGCGCGTCATGTTCCTCTATCTGCGCGGCGGATCCGGCATCTACTACCTGTTCGGCGAGGAGTCGGGCGCGAGCGAACTGATCCAGGGGCTCGGCGCCCGCGACATCGCCGGCGAGCTCGGGTGGAAAGGCTCCACCCCGATGACCGACGAGGCGATGATCGAGGCCGACCCCGACCTGATCCTCGTGATGACCGACGGCATCGAATCCGCGGGCGGTGTCGACGGGCTGCTCGCCGCGAAACCGGCGATCGCCCTCACCCAGGCCGGGCAGCACCGCCGCTTCGTCGACATGGCCGACGGCGACATCCTCAGCTTCGGCCCGCGGTCGGCGCTCGTCCTCGACGCGCTCGCCCGCGCCCTCTACGCCCAGCCCTGACCGGCACACGCCGCGGCCAGCCGTGGGCATCCGCGGTCGGTCGGTTTAGGCTCGATGATCAGGGGTGCCAGATGGGTGAAGAGTCCCGCAGAGTGCTCGTCGTCGACGACGACGCCGACGTTGCGCTGTTTGTGAAGACCGTGCTGGAACGCCGCGCCGGATGCGTGGTGCAGGTGGCGGCGGACGGCCGCGAGGCGGTGGCGGCGATCGAGCCGTTCCGTCCGGATGTGGTGGTCACCGACATCGAGATGCCGGGGCTGAGCGGCCTCGAGTTGCTCGACGCGATCCGCACCGACACCCCGTGGCTGCCGGTCGTGGTGATGACGGCACATGTGTCGGTCGACTACGCGGTTTCGGCGCTGCGGGCGCAGGCCGACGAGTTCCTCACCAAGCCCCTCGACACCGCCCGGCTGGTGGAGGTGGTCACCCGGCTCGCCGAGGAGGGGCGCGCGCGCCGCGAAGCCGCGGCGCCGAAGGAGTACGTGCTCGCCGTGGGCGCACACCCGGATGACGTCGAACTCGGCGTGGGCGGGATCCTCGCCGCCCACCGTGCCGCCGGCGACGAGGTGACCATCCTCACGTTGTCGCGTGGGGCGCGCGGCGGCGACGCCGACGACCGCCAGCACGAGTCGCTGCGCTCCGCCGAACTCCTGGGCGCCCGGCTGTTCCTGAAGGACCTCGTCGACACCGAGATCTCGGGCGGCGGAGCCACCGTTCGCCTCATCGAGGAGGTGGTGCGCGAGGTGGTCCCCACGATCGTCTACACGCACACCAACCACGACCGCCACCAAGACCACCGGGCCGTGCACGAGGCGACCATCGTCGCCACCCGCTCCATCGACACGGTCGCCTGCTACCAGAGCCCGTCGTCGACCGTCGACTTCCGGCCCACCCGGTTCGTGTCGATCGACGGGTTCGTCGAGCCCAAGCTCGCGCTGCTCGCCTGCTTCGATTCGCAGGCCGACCAGCACCGCAGCTACCTGGCGCCCGACTTCGTGAAGGCGACCGCACGCTACTGGTCGCGGTTCGGCGGCGGCGACAATGTGGAGCCGCTCGAGATCGTGCGCGAGACGTCCGACCTGTCCACCCCCATCCGTGACCGGGTGGCCGAACGCAGCAGACGGGAGCAGCGATGATCCGGGTACTGGTCACGGGGGCCGGCGGCCCGGCCGGTGTCGCCGTCATCCGCTCGCTGCTGCGCCGGGATGACGTGACCGTGTTCGCGGCCGACATGGACGGCTGGGCGAGCGGCATCTACCTGGTGCCCGCCGAACAGCGGCGCATCGTCGAGCCCGGCCGCTCCGACGCGTTCGTGCCCGGACTGGCGACGCTCGTCGAACAGGATGCGCTCGACGTGGTCATCTCGACGGTCGACGTCGAGCTGCAGGCGCTCGCCGACCGCCGCGACGAGCTCGCCCCGGCGGTGCTCGCGGCCCCGTCCGCCGAGACCCTCACCACGTGCCTCGACAAGCTGGCGCTCGCCGAACGGTGCGCCCCCACGGCGCGGGTGCCCCGCACCGTGCTCGCCGGCCCCGACGCGCTCGCGGTCGACTGGGAGTTCCCCGCGTTCGCGAAGCCGCGCAGCGGCGCCGGAAGCCGCGGCATCCGGGTGGTCCCCGACCGCGCCGCGCTCGAAGCGCTGCCCACCGACGAGGGCCTCATCGTGCAGGACCTGCTCCCCGGTGACGAGTACTCGGTCGACGTGATCGCGGATGCGGAGGGCCGGGTGGTCGCCGCGGTACCCCGCACCCGCACCCGCGTCGACTCCGGGGTCGCGATCGCCGGGCGCACCGTGCACGACCCCGAACTGGAGGAGACGGCCGCGGTCGTCGCCCGAGCGATCGGACTCGTCGGCGTCGCCAACGTGCAGCTGCGCCGCGACCGCGAAGGGCGCCCGGCGCTGCTCGAGGTGAACCCGCGCTTCCCCGGCGCGCTACCGCTGACGATCGCGGCCGGTGTCGACATCCCGTCGCTCGTCGTCGACCTGTTCACCGGTCGCCCTCTCCCCGAGCGTCTCGAGTTCCGGGAGCTGGCCACCGTGCGCTTCCTGGAAGACGTCGTGCTCGACCCCGCCGAACTCCTCACCTCCGACCACGCGGGCCACCAGGACGAGTGACGGCCATGCATCCTGAGCTGCTCGGCGACCACCACGTGCACTCCACGTTCTCCGACGACGCCGTCTCGACGCTCGAAGAGAACGTGGCCGCCGCGCACGCGGCCGGCCTCACCGAGCTGCGGCTCATCGACCATGTGCGCACCTCCACCACCTGGGTGCCGGAGTTCGTGGCCGCGGTTCGGGCGCTGGACATCCCCGACGGCCTCACCGTGCACACCGGCGTCGAGGCGAAGATCCTCGACTCGACGGGCGCCGTCGACATCCCGGGCGGCCTCGACGGCATCGACCGGATCGTCATCGCCGACCACCAGTTCCCCGGGGTGGGTGAGCCGTGGTCGCCCAGCACCACGCTCGAGCGTCTCGCCGCGGGCCTCACCGTCGACGACGCACTCGACCTGCTCATCGGCGGACTCGTCGGCGCGATGCACCGCTACCCCGGCAACCAGCTGGCGCACTGCTTCTCGATCCTGCCGAAGGTGGGACTCGACGAGAGCGACCTCGGCGCCGAACGCCTACGGGTGTGGGCCGAGACGGCGGCCGCGACCGACACGCTCGTCGAGGTGAACGAGAAATGGGACTGCCCGGGTCCGATCGCGCTCGCCGCGGCCCGCGAAGCGGGGGTACGACTCGTGGCCTCCACCGACAGTCACGTCGCCTCCGACGTCGGCCGGTATGAGAAGGTCGTGAAGCTGCTCGACGGACTTCGCGGGCACGACCACGGCGAGGGGGCGCGATGAACGAGTTCTGGGAAGTGCTGCGCACCGTGCTCGAGGTCGTGCTGCTGATCTTCGTCGCCACCGGTGCCGTGCCTGTGATCACCGCGCTCGTGCACTTCGTGATCGTTCCGATGCACGCCTTCTTCAACCACTACAGCAAGGCCGAGCCGTACTTCCCGCGGGTCGCCGTGATGGTGCCCGCCTGGAACGAGGGCGTCGTGATCGGCGCCACCATCGAGCGCCTCCTCGCCCTCGACTACCCGGTCGAGAGCCTGCGCATCTACGTGATCGACGACGCCTCCACCGACGACACCCCGGATGTGGTGGGCCGGTGGGCCACCCAGGAACCCGGGCGGGTGTTCCTGCTGCGGCGCGAGCAGGGCGGCCAGGGCAAAGCGCACACGCTCAACCACGGCATCCGGATCGTGCTCGACGACGACTGGGCCGAAGCGGTGCTCATCATGGATGCCGACGTGATCTTTACCCCCAGCTCGCTGGCGAAGATGACGCGCCACCTCTCCGACCCGCAGGTCGGGGCCGTGTCGGGCTACATCGCCGAAGGCAGCCGCGACCGCAACTACATGACCCGCTTCATCGCGATCGAGTACGTACTCGCGCAGCTCGCATCCCGCCGCGCGCAGAACGTGCTCGGCGCGCACGCCTGCCTCGCGGGCGGCGCCCAGCTGCACTCGCGTGCCAACCTCGAGGCGATCGGCGGAGCCATCCCCACCGGCACCCTCGCCGAAGACACCGTCGCCACCTTTGAGTCGCAGCTGCACGGCCGACGGATGGTGTTCGAGCCGCACGCCGTCGTGCTCGCCGAGGAACCCGGCACCATCGACGCCCTCTGGAAGCAGCGCCTGCGCTGGGCGCGCGGCAACGTGCAGGTGTCGTCGATCTACCGCAAGGTCTGGTTCCGCCCCGGCCACGGCGTGCACCACCTGGGCAGCATCGCGTTCGGGGCGTCGTGGTTCAGCATCTTCCTGCTGCCGTTCGCGATGATCCTGTCGTCGATCGGTCTCGTCGGTCTGCTGCTGTTGCAGAGCGACCTGGCGCAGGTCGTGTTCCGGGCGCTGTGGATCACGGCCGCGCTCACCTACATCTTCTCCATGCTCATCGGCGTGCAGCTCGACGGACGGATCGGGCGGTCGTCGTGGCGCGAAGCCTTCCTCTTCCCGGGCCTCATCTCGTTCGTCGTGATGATCGCGGCGCTCTTCCCGGGGCTCATCGAAGAGCAGTTGCCGGGGGTGTTCGGCATGGAACTGCTGCCCGGTGGACACGTCGCGCTCACCCTGTTCATCTACCTGTGGATCTCGCTCGCCATGCTCGGCGCGTGGCTCGCCCGGGTGGTCGAGAAGACCCGCGCCGGTCGCGTGCTGTCGCCGCTGCTCACCTACCTCGTCGGCTACGGCCCCCTGCTGTGCGCCATCACCGTCGACTCCTACATCAAGGAATGGCGCAAAGCCGACACCGTCTGGATCAAGACCGAGAAGACCGGAAGGGTTCTGGGATGAGCCACACCACCCGAGGTGAACGGGGCGAGGCCCGCGAGGAGCTGCGCCGCGACCGACGCAAGGAATACCTGCTGCTCGTTCAGGCCGTGATCGCGCTGGTCGTGATCGCCGGCATCCTGGTGGTCCGCCAGGTCTACTTCGCATGACCGCCTCCCCGCTCGCGCTCGTCGTCGACGACAGCGACGACCAGTCCGAACTGCTCCGGCGCTACCTGGAGCGCGCCGGCTGCCGCGTGGTGACCGCCGCGACCGCCGAGCAGGCGCTGCTGATGCTCGACGACATCCGGCCCACCCTCGCCATCGTCGACCTGGTGCTACCCGGCATCTCCGGGCAGGATCTCGCGGCACGGCTGCGCGAGACGCACCCCGAGTGCCTGCTCGTCATCAGTTCGGTGCTCGACGCATCCCGCTACCCGGAAGCGGATGCGGTGCTCCCGAAGCCGTTCACCGGCGCCCAGGTGGCGCGCGTGGCGGAACTGGCGAACGAACGAGGATGACCTCCCCGTCGGATCGCCCACGGGACCTGTGGTCCCGCTGGTACGCGATCATCGACGACCCCAGCCCGTTGGTGAAGCAGGCGCCCACGTTCATCGTGCTGGGCGTCGCCGTGCTGCTGACGCTCACGGTGCCGGACCTGACCTTCGAGCCATTCGCGACGGCCCTCGCCGGGATCATCGTGGTGCTCACGGCGACGGCCCTCGCCGCCGTGCTCACCATCCAGAAGGTGGACGCCGGGTGGGCCGTGCTGGTGATCCCGATGGCCGACATCCTCGGACTGGGTCTGTTCCGTGCCGGCACGGGTGGCTCGGCGTCGCTGTTCGCCGGGCTGATCCTGTTGCCGATCGTGTGGATCGCGGCGGCCCCCGGGTTCCGGTGGGTGCTCGTCGTCACGGGACTCACCGCCGTCGCCCTGGTGATCCCGTTCATCTCCGACCCCCCGACGAACGGGTCGGAGTGGTTGCGCATCGTGATCACGCCGACGGTGTTCTCGATCGTCGCCGCGATCGTGAACGAACTCGCGCGCATCGCCCGCATCCGCGCCGAGGAGGCCGAGGCGGTCGCCGCGGAGCGCGCCGCAGCCCTCGACGAGAACATGCGGGTCGTCGCGAAGCTGCAGGAAAGCGAGGTGCGCTACCGGGAGCTGCTCGAGACGTTCCGCAGCATCTGGAACGCCACCACCGTGCAGGCCGTGATCGGCACCGACCGCGACGGCGAGGTGGTGCTGTGGAACCCCGGCGCGACAGCGCTGCTCGGCTACGAAGACATCGACACCGAGTACGCGATGCGCACCGATCGGTTCTTCCCGCGATCCGTGCTCGACGGCCTCGCCCCGGGCGGATCGGAGCCGGCCGGCGACGACCCGGTGGCCGCCGGCATGCGGGCCGCGTTCACCGCATCCGACTCGGGCGAACCGTACGTGCGTGAGCTGGAGATGCTGCGGATGAACGGCACCACGGTCCCGGTGCGACTCACCGTCACCTCCCGCCGCGACGGCACGGGGTCACCCGTCGGATACCTGCTGGTCGCCATCGACGAGACGCGCGCCATCGAGGTGGCGCGCATGAAGGACGAGTTCGTCGGCATGATCTCGCACGAGCTGCGCACCCCGCTCAGCTCGATCCTCGGCTACATCGAGCTGCTCCGCGACGACCCGCAGCATCCGCTCACCGACGAGCAGCTGCAGTTCCTGGCGGTCGCCGAACGCAACGCGCGCCGCCTGCTGAAGCTCGTCGGCGACCTCCTGTTCACCGCGCAGGTGGAGTCGGGGCAGTTCCCCCTCGACACCCGCGAGATCGACCTGCTGTCGATCGTGTCGGCGTCGGTCGAGTCGGCCGCCCCGATCGCGGATGCCGCGGGCATCACGCTGGTCGGGGAGCTGCCCGAGGGTCCGGTGATGCTGCGGGCCGACCCGGTGCGCATCGGGCAGGCTCTCGACAACCTCGTCTCGAATGCCATCAAGTTCACTCCCCGCGGGGGCCAGGTGACGGTGGGCGTCGGCCTCCCGCCCGGCGAGGCGGTCGTCACGGTCGCCGACACCGGCCTCGGCATCCCGCCCGCGGAACTCGACCGGCTCTTCACCCGGTTCTTCCGGGCGACGACCGCCACCCGCAACGCGGTTCCCGGTGTGGGGCTCGGCCTCAACATCACGAAAGCGATCGTGACCGCGCACGGCGGCACGATGGACGTCGCCAGCGAAGAAGGCGTCGGCACCGAGTTCCGGATGGTGCTGCCGCGACTGCAGACCCCCTGACGCGTCGCGTCAGTCGGTGGGCGGAGCCGGCGGCGCCCCGAGGGCGTCGAGCGCGGCCCAGAACTCCACATCGACGACGGCCGCCAGGTGGTCTTCGAGTTCGGTGAGACGCTCCACCGAGTTCACCCCCACCACGGTGGTGTGGATACGCGGCTCCCGCAGCGAGAAGTGCAGCGCCGCGGTGGCCGGTTCGACACCCCACTCGGTGCACAGGGCGCGGAACGCCTGCACGTGAGCGAGGAACTCGGGGCTCGGCTCCGAGTAGCCGTACGTCTGGCCGCGGAAGTTGTCGCCCGCGAGGATGCCGGCGCCGAACGGTGCCGCGTTGAAGACCGTCATTCCACGGTCTGTCGCGAGCTGGATGATCGTCTCGGCGGAGCGGTCCACCACGGTGTAACGGTTGTGGGTGAGCACGGCGTCGAACGCGTCGGTGCGCACGTACTCCTCCACCAGTTCGCGGGTGCCCGCCGCGATGCCGATCGCGCCGATGCGGCCCTGCTCGCGCAGCTTCAGCAGCGCATCCACCGCACCGCCGGGCGCCATCGCCTCCGCGACCGAGATCGTGTACGGGTCGTGCAGGTGGTACAGCGGCAGCGTCTCCAGCCCCAACCGCGAGGTCGACTCCTCGAAGGAGCGCCGCATCCGGTCGCCCGAGAACGCGCCCGTCACCGGGTCCTGGTCGCCCTTCGAGAAGACGACCCGGTTGTCGGGCAAGCCGCCCAGCTCGCGGATGGCCTCTCCGAGCAGCCGCTCGCTCTCGCCGTCGGCGTAGTTGTTGGAGGTGTCGGCCTGCAGGAACTGCGACGTCAGGATCGCGGTCGCGAGGCCCCGGTCGGCGCCGGGACGCTTGCCGAGGCCGGAGGTTCCGACGGTGATGGGCTGCAGTGCGAGATCGAGCATGCACCCATCATGCGCTACGAAGCCGACGCGCCCTCGGCCGCCTCCCACGATTCGGCGATCAGTTCCGCACCGAGCGGGGTCGGATGCACGCCGTCTTCCGCGATCGCGGCGGCGCCGTGGTGGGCGGCGGCGACGGTGAGGATGCGGTGCAGGGGCACGAACGCCGCCCCGAACTCGGTCGCCAACGACGCGACCGCGTCACGTTTGCCGTCGAGGTCGTCGAGCCACCCGCGCTGCTCGTCGGTGACGGGAGCCAGGAACGGCTCCACCAGGATGAGGCGGGGGGCGAACGCGGCGCGCGCCTCCTCCAGCAGCTCCCGGTACAGCGACTCGAACTCGACCGCCGACGTCTCCTGCCCCTGGTCGAAGGCGCGCCAGGTGTCGTTGATGCCCACGTAGACGGTGAGGATGCTGGGGGCGAGAGCCAGCACGTCGTCGTCCCACCGGGCGCGGAGGTCGCCGATGCGGTCGCCCCCGGTTCCCCGGTTCACGATCGTGCGGGTGTCGCCGCGGGTGGCGTAGGTGTCGGCCACGAGACGCACATACCCGGATCCGAGACCCTCCGGGTCGTCGCGTCGGCCGGCGTCGGTGATCGAGTCGCCGATGAAGAGGATGGGTCCGGTCATGCGCCCCAGGTTAGATGGAGGCATGGGTTCGCTGCATCTGATCGTGCTGCCGGGCGGTGGCTACCACCGGCACGCACCGCACGAAGGGGAACCGGTGGCGCAGTGGCTGCGCGGGCTGGGGCACGAGGCGAGCGTGTTCGAGTACCCGGTGCTCACCCGCCACCCCGCCGGTCTGGATGCGGTGCGCGCCGAGGTGCGCCGGGTGCGGGCGGCAGGTGCCGCGCGGGTGGGGTTGCTCGGGTTCTCCGCCGGCGGGCACGCCGCCGGGCTGGCCGCGTACGCGCCCGGCACCGACCCGGAGGAGCGGGTCGACGCCGTCGTGCTCGGCTACCCGGTGGTGTCGATGATGCTCGAGACGCACCGCGGATCGCGCGAGAACCTGCTCGGCGCCGACGCGACGTGGGATGCGCGGCGGGCGACCTCGCTCGACCAACTGGTCACCGCATCCGCGCCGCCGACGTTCGTGTGGCACACGGCCGACGACGCCGTCGTGCCGGTGCAGCACGCCTACCTTCTGGGGATGGCGCTGGCCGGCGCCGGGGTGCCGCACGAGCTGCACGTGCTCCCGTCGGGTGTGCACGGCCTGGGTCTCGCCGAGGGCGAGCCGGCCGCCGCCTGGACGGGCCTCGCGGCCCGCTGGCTGGGTCACCTCGACCGCACCCTCCCCGCTCCCCCCGCTGGTTGAGTAGCCACGCGCAGCGCGGCGTATCGAAACCCCGCAGCGCCGCGCGGCCGAAGGCCGCACCTACCCGAGCAGCTGCTGCGCCACCGTCGCGTGCACGGATTCGGTGTCGGAGGGGTGGTAGATCCCGGCGAGCACGTCGCGCTGCAGCCGGGCGAGTTCGCTGGTGCTGCGGTAGCCGCCTCCGCCGGCGACCCGCATCGCCTGGTCGACGACATGTCGTGCCGTTTCGGTGGAGCGGTGTTTCACGCCGGTGAGTTCGCGGAACCACCGCGCCCCCCGGTCGGCTTTCTCGTCGACGTCGGCGGCGAGGGTGTCGAGCTGCGGGGCGAGCGCGTCGAGCGCGAGGGCCGCGTCGGCGAGACGCCAGCGGATGTGGGGGTCGGCCGAGTAGGGCGCTTCCCCGTTCTTGAGGCTGGTGCGGCGGTGGGCGGCCTCGACGCCGAGTTCGAGGGCGCGGTCGGCGATGCCGGCGTAGACGGCGGCGATGAGCAGAAGGAAGTTGGCGAACAGGGCGAAGATGAACGGGTCGGCGTTGGGGCCGACGGGCAGGTGCCGCACGATGCGCTCGTCGGGCACGATGGCGTGGTCGAGTTTGGTGGTGCGCGACTGGGTGGCGCGCATGCCGAGCGTGTCCCAGTCGTCGAGGGTGGTCACGCCTGCGTCGTCGCGGGTGAGGATGCCGTGCACGAGCCGCGGGCCGTCTTCTCCGTCGTGTTTGCCGAACACGATGAGGCGGGTCCAAGCGGGGGCGAGTGAAGTGAAGATCTTCGTGCCCGTGAACGCGTAACCCGGCACGGGGGTTTCGACGCGTTCCGCGCGGGTGAGCGAGTCCCACATCACCAGGTCGTTGCCGGGCTCGCTGTTGCCGAACGCGAACAGCTCACCGGCTTCGGCATCCGCCAGCACCCACGCAAGTGAGTCGTCGCCGCGGTCGGCGAGGGTGCGGGCGATGCCCACCACCACGAGGTGCATGTTGACGGCGAGCGCCGTCGCGGGCGCGTACGCGGCGAGCAGGCGCTGGTCGTGCACCGACTCGAGGAGGCTGCGGGGGCGCAGGTAGCCGGCGGCGCGCAGTTCGGCGAGGTCGTCGTCGAAGAAGGCGTTGTCGCGGTCGTAGTCGGCGGCGCGGGAGCGGATGCGGTCGAGGAGCTCGGGGGTCAGCACGGACACCCGTCCAGGCTACGCTCCGGCCGCACCCAGCTGCCGGCGCGCGTCGTCGATGATCGCAAGCAGTTCGATGCTGGTCTCGAGCGGATGTTCGGGGGCCTCCAGCCGCCCGTCGGCGATGTGCTTCGCCACGGCGGTCGCCTGGTAGCAGAGGCCGTCGCGCCAGCGCAGCCCGGTCTCGTCTTCCCAGTGGGCGGCTCCCCCGTCGACCCGGCCGATGCGGAACCCGCCGGGCGCCACGAACGGTTCCACGTCGAGTCGCAGCCCTTCGCTGCCGACCACCATGGCGGTGATCGGCAGGTCGACGTTCATGCTGGTGAACGAGCTCGCCGAGACGGTGTCGCCCCAGCCGAGCACGACCCGCGCATCCGCATCCACGCCGGTGGGGGCGAGTTCGCCGGTGGCGTGCACGGTGTCGGGGCGGCCGAGGCAGAAGTGGGTCCACCAGAGGGTGTAGACGCCCAGGTCGAGCAGGCTGCCGCCGCCGAGGGCGGGGTCGAAGGCGCGACTGGTGGGGTCGTATTCGAACTGGCCGGCGAAGGTGGCGGCCGCGCCGACGGGGGTACCGAGCGCGCCCTCGTCGAGCAGCCGGCGGATGATGGTGGTCTGCGGCAGGAACCGCGACCACATCGCCTCCATGGCGAACACGCCCGCGGTGCGGGCGGCGAGCGCGATCTCGGTGGCCTGGTCGGCCGACACGGCGATCGGCTTCTCGATGAGCACATGCTTGCCGGCGTCGATGGCGAGCAACGCGAGAGCCCGATGCTCGGTGTGGGGTGCGGCGATGTAGACGATGTCGACGTCGGGGTCACCGACGAGGGCGTCGTAGCTGTCGTACCAGCGGTCGGCGCCGTGGGTCTGGGCGAAGCGTTGGGCGCGTTCGGCGGATCGGGATGCGACCGCGACGACGCGCTGGTCGGTGTTCGCGTGCAGGGTGGTCACCCAGTCGTGGGCGATGGCGCCGGGAGCGAGCACGCCCCAGCGCAGCACCGGGCCGCCGCGCAGCGGCACGTGGGTCGACTCGGGGAAGCTGGAGAAGCTCATCCCCGCACGCTATCGGGTGCCGATCCCGGTGGGCATCAGGGACGCTCGGTCACCACCCCGAGACCGGCGGCCACGTCGAGCATCCTGTCGTCGTAGGTCACAAGCCGATCGACGCGCAGGAGCACCGCTGTAGCCAGGTGGATGGCGTCCAGAGTGCGCAGCAGCGGCGGCCCGATGATCTGCGAGGTGCTCACGACCTGCCGATCGAGCGGCGCCACGGCGACCCCGTCCCATACCTCATCGAGCGCGCGTGCGAACGCCTGCGACTCCACGTCGATGTCGATGCGCGACCGCAATCCGCGCGCGACCTCGATTTCGGCGAGTTGCGAGGTGACGAATTGGGCACCCTCGCCGTTCCATGCATCGAGTTGATCGCGCAGTTCCTTGGTGCGCTCCTCGTCGAGGATCCTCTTGAGCAGTGCGCTGCTGTCGAGGTAGACGATCACAGGCGATCCTCGCGATCGATGAGGTCAACGGAGGTCACCCCGCCGGTCAGGCGCAACGTCGTGCGCGGTCGGGAGTAGGGCCGCTTCGGAGGGATCAGGCCCGCGCGCCGACGCTCGATCGCGGCGTCGGTCATGTCGACACGGGTGGCGATGCCGAGATACGTCGCGATGGCCTCGCGCATGATGTCTTGCTGCGATCGCCCGGTTGCCAGAGAGAGTTCTCGCAACGCGCGCTCGATGTCACCGTCGAGTCGAAGGTTCGTGGCCATCCGGCCATGGTACCACTTGGTACCACTCGCGTCGCCTCAGCCGCGCAGCTCCTCCAGCACCGCCTCCAGCTGGTCGACGGCCCAGTCGAGTTCGTCCTGCTCCACCACGATCGGCGGCGCCAGACGGATCGTCGAGCCGTGCGTGTCCTTCGCGAGCACACCGCGTTCGGCGAGCCGCACCGCCACCTCGCGGCCGGACGCCAGCTGCGGGTCGATGTCGATGCCCGCCCACAGGCCCGCGGAACGCACCGACACCACGCCTCGCCCGATCAGCGCATCCAGGCGCCCGCGCAGGTGGTCGCCCAGGGCGGCCGCCCGACGCTGGTAGTCGCCGGTCTCCAGCAGACCCACCACGGCGAGCCCGACGGCCGCCGCCAGCGGGTTCCCGCCGAACGTCGACCCGTGCTCACCCGGACGGATCACGCCGATCACGTTCGCGTCGCCCACCACCGCGCTCACCGGCACGATGCCGCCGCCGAGCGCCTTGCCGAGCAGGTACAGGTCGGGGATGACACCCGCGTTGTCGCACTGGAACGTGGCGCCCGTACGCCCCAGACCCGACTGGATCTCGTCGGCGATGAACAGCACATTCGCATCCCGGGTGAGGCGGCGCACCGCCGGGAGGTACTCATCTGGGGGGATGATGATGCCCGCCTCACCCTGAATGGGTTCGAGAAGTACTGCGACGGTGTCGTCGTCGATCGCCGCCTCGAGGGCTGCGATGTCGCCGTACGGCACCGAGACGAAGCCGGGGGTGTACGGGCCGAAGTCGGCACGCGCATCCGGGTCGTCGGAGAAGCTGATGATGGTGGTGGTGCGGCCGTGGAAGTTGCCGTTCGCGACGATGATCTTCGCCCGGCCCTCCTCGACACCCTTCACGCGGTAGCCCCAGGCGCGGGCGATCTTGATGCCCGACTCGACGGCCTCCGCCCCCGTGTTCATGGGGAGCACCATCTCCTTGCCGGCGAGCTTCGCCAGGCCTTCCAGGAATGGGCCGAGGCGGTCGTTGTGGAACGCACGGCTGGTGAGGGTGAGGCGGTCGAGTTGCGCCTTCGCCGCATCCACGAGGATCGGATGGCCGTGCCCGAAGTTGAGCGCCGAGTACGCGGCCAGGCAGTCCAGGTAGCGTTTGCCGTCGACGTCCGTCACCCAGGCGCCGAACGCGTGCGCGACGACGATCGGCAGCGGGTGGTAGTTGTGTGCACCGAACTCTTCGGCCTGCTCCAGGTAGCGGGCGGTCTCGCCGGTGACGGCGGGGCTGATGGCCTGCTCGCTCATCGCAACTCCAGCGTGCAGCACTTCACGCCACCGCCGCCGAGCAGCAGCTCCGACAGGTCGACGCCGTGCGGCACGAAGCCGCGCTCACGCAGCTGCCGCTCGAAGTCGGTGGCGCGGGAGGCGATGACGACGTTGCGGCCGTCGCTGAAGCTGTTGAGGCCGAGCACGGCGGCATCTTCGTCGTTGACGTGGATGGCCTCCGGGAAGCGCGACTCGAGGATGTCGAGGCTGGCGGCGTCGAACGCCTTCGGCAGGTAGGCGACGGATGCGGGCCCGCCGGTGGAGTCGAGCACGGCGAAGGCGGTGTCGAGGTGGTAGAAGCTCGGGTCGATGAGCTTGAGCGTCACCACTTCGCGGTCGTAGATGCGACGCAGTTCGTCGTGGCTGGCGGCGTCGGAGCGGAAGCCGGTGCCGGCGAAGATGGTGTCGCCGACGAGCAGGAAGTCGCCTTCGCCTTCGTTGGTGGAGACGGGTTCGCGCACCTCGTAGCCGTTGGCGCGGAACCAGTCCATGTAAGCGGGACCTTCGGGTCCGCGCTCCGGGTACTGGAAGCGGGCGCCGTAGGCGATGCCGTCGAGCACGAATCCGCCGTTGGCCGCGTAGACCATGTCGGGCAGGCCTTCGACGGGGTCGATGAGGTGCACCTCGTAGCCGAGTTCGAGGTAGAGGTCGTAGAGGGTCTGCCACTGGGCGACGGCGTTGCCGGTGTCGGTGGGGTCTTCGGGGTGCATCCAGGGGTTGATGCGGTAGCTGACGGTGAAGTGCTCGGGGCGGCACATGAGAACCGTGCGGCGCGTGGCGCGACGCTCGGCCGTGGTCGGAGCGGGCTCGATCAAGGTCATGGGGCCAGTGTCGCACGCACACATCGTGAGGTTTCAGGCGTCTACTGCACGTTCCCTGCGTCGATTGGGGTGTGAACGCAAATAACCTGCGTATACTCGCACGGTGGACAACATCGACTACGGCATCCTCGACCTGCTCCGCCAGAACTCCCGCGCCGGCTACGGCGACATCGGCGACCGGGTGGGCCTCTCCGCATCCGCCGTGAAGCGGCGCGTCGACCGACTCGTGGCCGACGGAGTGATCCGGGCGTTCACCATCCAGGTCGACCCCGCCGTCGACGGCATGGCAACCGAAGCCTACGTCGAACTGTTCTGCCGCGGCACCGTCGCCCCCGACGAACTCAAGCGCATCCTGTCGCAGGTGCCGGAAGTGGTCGACGCCTCCACCGTCACCGGCGACGCCGATGCGATCGTGCACATCCGGTCGCGCGACATCCCCAGCCTCGAGGAGGCGCTCGAGCGGGTGCGCATCGCGCCGAGCGTCGACCACACCCGCAGCGCCATCGTGCTCAGCCACCTCATCCATCGCAGCTACGACTGATGCGCGACCTCACGATCGACCCGGCATCCACCACCCCGCCGTTCGAGCAGGTGCGGGTTCAGCTGCTCGAACGGATGCAGCGGGGGGAACTGCCTGCCGGGTCGCGTCTGCCGACGGTGCGGCAGCTGGCCACCGACCTGGGCGTCGCGCCCGGCACCGTCGCCCGCGCCTACAAGGAGCTCGAAGCGGCCGGTGCGATCGAGACCCACGGCCGCGCCGGCACCCTGGTGGCCTGGTCGCCGGATGCGGGCGAGCGTCGCATCCAAGAACTCGCCGCCCACCTCGCGGCCACGGCCCGCGAGAACGCGGTCCCCCCGGAGCGCGTGCGCGAGATCCTCGAGGCGGCCCTGGCGGGCTAGTGGCCCTCGACGTTCGAGTCGACTCCCGCGTCGGGCCCCTGCGAGAGGGTCGCGAGCGCGGTCATGTCGGTCTCGGTGAGTTCGAAATCGAAGATCGCCAGGTTGTCGCGCATCCGCTCCGGTGAAGCCGACTTCGGGATCACGACCAGCCCCTGCTGCACGTGCCAGCGCAGCACCACCTGCGCGGGGGTGCGGCCCGACCGCTCCGCCACCTCGACGACCACCGGTTCGCCCAGGATGCTGGCACCCTGCCCGCCGAGCGGGCTCCACGACTCGGTGACGATCCCGTGCTCCTCGCCGTACGCGCGCTGCGCCGGGCGGGTGACGTGCGGGTTGAGCTGGATCTGGTTCACGGCGGGCACGATCTCCGTCTCGGCGAGGAGTGTGTCGAGGTGCTCGGTACGGAAGTTGGAGACGCCGATGGCGCGGGCGCGGCCGTCGGCGTGCAGCTTCTCGAAGGTGCGCCACGTCGACACGAACTGCCCGCGGCCGGGGAGCGGCCAGTGCATGAGCAGCAGGTCGACGTAGTCGAAGCCCATGCGGTCGAGGGCCGCCTCGAGCCCGCCGATCGCCTTGTCGTCACCCTGGAACTGGCCGTCGAGTTTGGTGGTCACGAAGAACTCGCCGCGCGGGATGCCGCTGCGTCGCACGCCTTCACCGACACCGGCTTCGTTGCCGTAGCGGGTGGCGGTGTCGATGTGCCGGTAGCCGAGCGCGGCGGCGGCGGCCACCGTATCCGCCACCTGGGCGTCGTTGAGAGGCCAGGTGCCGAGGCCGAGCTGCGGGATGCCGGCGCCGGTGTTGAGGGCGATGGTGGGGATGCTCATGCGTCCACGCTACGCCCGCAACCCGTCAGTGGATCGGCAGCCCGATCATGGCGCGGTCGGGGTTGCCGAAACGGTGGGCGGTGATCGAGATGGCCTGCTCCCGCAGGAACGGCAGCAGCTCGATGCGGCCCGCGGCGGTGACGGGGCCTGGGTACACGGCCACATCCGGTGCCCCGTCGAGCGCCTGCGCGAGCGCCGTCGCGTCGCCGCCGATCAGGCGGATGCGGGACGGCAGTTCACGGGCGGCCCGCGACGCGAACGCGTCATCCGATTCGACGGTCGCCGACCACCCGAACTCGCCGCCGACCCGGCCGAGACGCAGCGGTGTCGCCGAGCTGATGCTGAGCGGGGCGCGGGCGAGCGCCGCGGCCGCCAGCACACGCACCACGTCGGCGAGCTGGCCGCCCTCGGCGAGCCGCACGGTGACGCGGGCGGGCAGGTAGCGGAACACGTTGCGCTCCACGCCCAGCTGCGACACGTCGCGCGGTGCCCCGAACTCGGTGGCCCAGGCCGCCGCATCCGAGAACGCGCCGCGACGCACGGCATCGAACCCGCCGTAGTCGAGGGCCGGCTGGAAGGCTTCGACCACGGCACGCACCCGGCGTTCGAGTCCGTCGAGCCGCAGGTCGCCTTCGGGCGCCGCCGGCACCGGATGCCAGTCGCCGAGCACGAGCAGCGTGTTGGGTCCGCCGGCTTTCGCGCCGGGTCCGACGCTGGAGCGCTTCCAGCCGCCGAACGGCTGCCGCCGCACGATCGCACCCGTGATAGCCCGGTTGACGTACAGGTTGCCGGCCTGCACGCCGTCGATCCAGTGCGCCACCTCGTCGACGTCGAGCGACTGGATGCCGGCGGTGAGTCCGTAGGCGACCGCGTTCTGCAGCTCGAGCGCCTCGTCGAGGGTCGCGGCTCGCATGATGCCGAGCACCGGGCCGAAGTACTCGGTGCGGTGGAAATCGGATCCGGGGGCGACGCCGTCGCGCACGCCCGGCGACCAGAGACGGTCGGTGGCGTCGAGCTGCCGCGGCTTCACCAGCCAGCTCTCCCCCTCGGCGAGGGTGGTGAGCCCGCGCGCGAGTTTGCCTTGCACGGGTTCGATGACGGGCCCGACGGTCACGGCGGGGTTCTGCGGGTAGCCGACGGCGAGGCTGGCCGTCGCGTCGGCCAGCTGCCGACGGAACCGCTCCGAATCGCCCACAGACCCGACGAGGATCGCGAGCGACGCGGCGGAGCATTTCTGTCCGGCGTTGCCGAACGCGCTGGCGACGATGTCTTTCACGGCGAGGTCGAGGTCGGCCGACGGGGTGACGACGATCGCGTTCTTGCCGCTCGTCTCGGCGAGCAGCGGAAGGTCGGGTCGCCACGAGCGGAACAGCGCGGCCGTCTCGTACGAACCGGTGAGCACGACCCGACCCACCTCAGGGGCCGTCACAAGGCGGCGGCCGAGGTCGCCCTCCTCGATGTCGACGAGCGCCAGGAGTTCGCGCGGCACTCCCGCCTCCCAGAGCGCCTCCGCGAGCACGGCCCCCGACCGCCGCGCCTGCGGCGCCGGCTTCAGGATCACGGCGCTCCCGGCGGCGAGCGCCGCCAGCACACCCCCCGCGGGGATCGACACGGGGAAGTTCCACGGCGGCGTGACGACGGTGAGCGGAACGGGCGCGAAGCTGGCGTCGCGGATGCTGCCGAGTTCGCGCGCACGGTCGGCGTAGTAGAGCGCGAAGTCGACCGCCTCGCTCACCTCGACATCCGCTTCGGCGATCGTCTTCCCCGTCTCGGCGGCCATCACCTCGATGAGGCGGCTGCGGAAGACGGCGAGCACTTCACCCACCCGGTCGAGCAGTTCGGCGCGGGAGTGGCCGGGCACGTGACCCCAGTGGATGCCGGCGTCGGCGGTGGTGCGGATCACCCCGTCGAGGCGGGTGGGGTCGTCGATGCGGGCCGCGGTGAGCGTGTCGAGCCCCAGCCGGGTGGATTCCGACCGCTCGAGGATGCCTCTCCCCCACACCCGGTTGGCGATGAGCGACGGGTCGGTGTCGGGTTCGTTGCGGAACGTCTGCGGTGCGCGGGGCAGCGGAGGGCTGAGCCGGTTCTGGGTGCGGTTCGGCGGCGGCACCTCGTCGTCGAGGGCGGCGAGGGATGCGGCGAAGCGGTCGGCTTCTCGCGCGAACGCTTTCGCGCTGGACGAGAGGTCGAACAGGGCCGACATGAAGTTCTCGTCGGACGCGTTCTCTTCGAGCCGACGCACGAGGTAGCTGATGGCGGAGTCGAACTCGTCCGGGTGCACGACCGGCGTGTAGAGCCGCAGCCGCCGGATGTCGGCGCGCACGGCCTGCGCCTGGGCGGTCGCCATGCCGAGCAGCATCTCGACGTCGACCTGGTGCTCGACGCCGCGTCCGCTGGCCAGCAGCCAGGCGAAGGCGAGGTCGAAGAGGTTGTGGCCGGCGACCCCGACCCGCACGGCGGCTGTCGCGTCGGGTGTGAGGGCGGCCACCAGCATCCGCTTGTAGTTGGTGTCGGTGGCCTGCTTGGTGGGCCAGGTGGCGAGCGGCCAGCCGTGGATGGTGGCGTCGACCCGCTCCATGGCGAGGTTGGCGCCTTTCACGATGCGCACCTTGATGCCGGCCCCACCGGATGCGACGCGCGCTTTCGCCCACTGGGTGAGCTTCTCGAGAGCCGCCACCGAGTCGGGGAGGTACGCCTGCAGCACGATGCCCGCCTCGAGCGTGCGCAGCGCCGGCTGGTCGAGGATGCGGGTGAACACCGCGATCGTCAGGTCGAGGTCGCGGTACTCCTCCATGTCGAGGTTGATGAACTTGGTGCCGCGGGTGGTGGCCGCCTGTTCGTAGAGCGGCGTCAGGTGTCGCACGACACGGTCGACGGTCTCGTCGAAGCCCCACATGGAGAGCTGGCTGGCAACGGACGACACCTTGACCGACACGTAGTCGACGTCGTCGCGGGCGAGCAGTTCGCGGGTTCCGACCAGTCGGCGCGCCGCTTCCTTCTCGCCGAGCACGGCCTCGCCGAGCAGGTTGATGTTGAGTTTCGCGCCCTGCCCGCGCAGGTGGGCGAGGCTCTTCTCGAGCTTGGCGGGGGTGGCGTCGATGACGAGGTGCGAGACCATCCTCCGCAGCACGCGGCGGGCGATGGGGATGACGGGCCAGGGCACGATCACGCCGATGCCGCCGCCGAGGCTGATGAGGGCGCGCAGGTACCAGGGCAGGAACCGCGGTACCCGCCGCGAGAGACGTTCGAGGTTGCGGGCGGCGACCCGCGGGTCTTCGGGCCGCACCACCCGGTCGACGAATCCGAGGGTGAATTCGAGGCCGAGGGGGTCGGCGAGTAGACCGGCGAGGCGTTTGGCGCTGGCGTCGGGCTTCACGCCGTCGGCAGCGGCGAGCCAGCGTCGCACGAGGGCGACGGTCTCGTCGGGGGTGGGCAGATCGGGGGGCACCGCCATCCTCCGAGGATAGACAAGCGCCCCGCGCACTGTATGTGCACGGGGCGCCTGTTCTGTGCGTGCTGTTACGCGGCGGCGGAGGCGAGGGCCTTCTCGACGCGCACCGGCTTGAGGGCGCCGGCCCAGTTCTCGAGCTGCTCGGTGAGCGCCTGGAGGCTGGCGAGGTGCTGCTCACCGGGGGTGAAGGTGCTCCAGTTCTCGAAGTCGTGGAAGAAGGAGAACGCGAGCTGCTGGCGGATGTCGGCGATCTGCAGTTCGCCGAGGGTGCTGCGCAGCTTGTCGGCGGCGCGGATGCCGCTGGAGAGGGCGCCGTAGCTGACGATGGCGGCGGCCTTGTCGTTCCATTCGCGGTAGATGAACGAGAGCGCGTTCAGCAGCGAGGGCGACGGCGCGTGGTTGTACTCGGAGGTCACGAACACGAATCCGTCGAACTGGTCGATCTTCTCGGCCCAGGCGCGGGTGTGGTCGTGCTCGTAGCGGCCGGCGGAGGCGGGCACGGCCTCGTCGAGCAGCGGCAGGTTGGCGTCGGCGATGTCGACGACCTCGTACTGGGCGTCGCCGAGACGGTTGGCGTGTTCGGCGACCCAGTTGGCGACCTGGTCGCCGACGCGGCCGGGGCGGGTGCTGCCGATGATGATTCCGATGCGGAGCGGGCTGCTCATGAAGATGTCCTCCGAGAAAGTTGACGTGTCATCGGACTATAACCGTTGACACGTCAACCTATTCCCGGAGATTCCTGGGAGTGCTCCCTACTGTTGCGTGGCGCCGAGCCGACGCCGAGTCGCCAGCAGGATCAGGAGCCCCGCCGCGAGCAGCGCGCCGGCGATGAGGAGTGCGGGGCTCGGGTCGTTCAGGCCGGACTGCGCGAGCGAGCCGTTGCCTGCCGGACCGGTCGGACGTTCGGGCGCGGGTGCGGGTGCAGGTGCAGGTGCGGGTGCAGGCGCGGGCGCAGGTGCAGGCGCCGTCTGATCCAGGCCGGGCCCGCCTGGGTTGACGATGCCGGGCGAGGTGCCTTCTTCGCCGTCCCCTTCGGGGTCGACCACCACCGGCGGCTCCACCGGCGCGACGGTCGGGCCCGCGACAGCGTACGCCGAGTTGTTGCTCTCATCCGCGTCGGGGAGGGTGCCGACGATCGTGGACTCACTGGCCAGCAGTACGTCCGGTTCCTCCGTCGTGACCACGGTGTTGATCGTGTACGAGCGGGTCTCCCCGACAGCAATCGGCCCGAGCTCGCACTCCGCGTAGGCGATGCCGCCTTCCGTCCACGTGCGATGGACGGGGCAACCCTCGATGGCAAGGTCGCTCTCGTCGTAGGCGAGTCCGGGGTGCAGCACGTCGCCCACGATCGCAGACGGCTCGTCGGTGGGCCCGTGATTGGTCACCTCGACCTGCCACTGCACTCGACTGCCGAGCGTGAGCGGGTCAGTGGTCACGAGTGTTCTGGTGACGGCGAGGTCTGCGGCGCTGAGGGTCGTCCCGGTGAGCGTGATGAGGCGCTCGCTCCCGGAGCTATAGGACTTGCGCCCGTAGTGGCCGGTGGCCGTGAACGTGACTCCCGGGTACTGGGTGTGCGTGGCGACGTCTGAACTTCCGGTGTAGACGAATCCGATCTGGCAGGACTTGTTGACTTCCAGGCGGTCGGAACAGGTGTTCGAGTGGAGCGAGAACGGCGCAGTCACGCCGGTGGCCGTGAGCTGCTCCATCGGCACGGCGCCGAAGTTCCAGAAGGTCACGAACTTCGGCTCGCTGGCCTGACCGGGCAGTGCGGTGAAGGTCATCGGCTGGGGGGAGATCGACAAGCCGTTGACCCTGCCGGAGACGGTCACCCCGCGCGGTGCGGTCTCCACGCCATCGACGGTTGCCGTCAGCGTCACGGTGGAGAGGTGGACAGTCGTTCGCGGGAACGGAGCGATCGGATTGAAGTGGGCGGTGATCGTGCACACGGAGCCGGCGGTCATCCGTCGGCTCGGATCGGCGTTGCCCATCCCCGCACACGCACCCGAGGCGACATAGCCGAAGAGAGCGGTGGCCGCGGGAGGGTTGAGTCCCTTGATATACAGGTCGGCGTCCCGCAGAGCAGTGATTGTGATCGCCTGAGTCGCCGGCGCCGACCCGAACGGAACGCTGCTCGCGAACTCCAGCGAGCCCGACACGCTGAACACATCGTTGAAGACGAGAGTGGCCGCTTGGGCGGGGGTCGCGGCGAGGGCAGCGGTCGCTGCGATCGCGGACGCGAGCGTCACGCCGAGGGCGCGGCGCAGGAGGGTGAGGGGTCGCATGGGTCAGTGCTCCGGGTAGGGGTGAGCGGGGGGACGATTCAACGATTGCCGATCCGCTCACCGGCAACGGTGCCCTGAGTGCCCACTTGAGTGGTCGGGTGGACCAGCGTGAGTGGTTGCTCAGGCCCTCAGGGCACCGTCTCAGGGTTCCTGAGCGTTGCGAGCGTCACCCGCGAGGGTCGCGCTGCTGCGTCGCCACATGATCAGGAGCACGATGCCCCCCGAAAGCAGCGCGCAGGCGACGAGCAGCACGATCCGCGGATCGTCGACACCGCTCTGCGCGAGGGTTTCGGCAGATGCGGCACCACTCCCGATTCCCGCCGCGGGAACGCCATCCGGCTGATGGGCCCCTTCTGGCGTGCCATTGTCGGGCGCGGGGTTCTGGGGATCGATCCCGGGACCGACGGGCGGGTCCACCGGGGCGACGGTGAGACCGGCGAACGCGTATGCGTCGTCGTTGTCAGGATTCGGGTCGGGGAGGCTTCCCCTCACCCAGGAACCGCCGGCCAACAGGATCCCAGACGCCTCAGCCGTCACCACGGAACTGATCGTGAAGGTGCGGGTCTCCCCCACGTCCAGCGGCCCGAACTCGCACGTGCCATAGGTGAACCCATCCTCTTTCCAGGTGTCGTCGATCGGGCACCAGGGCTGGTCGTAGTCGAGTCCGGGGTAGAGCACATCGGTCAGCGTCACCGATGGCTCCAGCGTCGGCCCGTGGTTGGTCACGTCGACCTGCCACTGCGCGGTGTTGCCGAGACCGAGTGGATCACTGCCCAGAAATTGCTTCGTGACAGAGAGGTCGGCGGTCTCCAGCGTCGTCCCCGTGAGCTGGAAGATCGGATTGCCGCGGGAATCGTAGGTCTCCTGCCCATTCGGACCTGTGGCGGCGAAGATGAGCCCCACCCCCTGGGTGTCGACCGAGCTATCGGCGCCACCCCGGTACGCGAAATTCAGCTCGCAGGACCCACCAACATCAATGCCGACGTCGCAGGTGCTCGACGCGAGCGAGAAAGGCTCCGCCAAGCCCGTGAGCGTCACCTGGTCGACTCGAACGGCCGCGTTGTTCGTGAGGGTCGTGCGCACCGCTTGACTCTGTTCGCCAGGCATCGCGGTCAGTTCCAACTCGGCAGTTTCGATGTCCAGACCGGCTACGGAGGCCGTGAGAGGCACGAGTCGCGCGCCGTGATCGACACCATCCCTGGATGCGATCCAGGTGTTGGCGGCGTAGTACGGGATGTGCAGCCCGAGCCTCGTGTTCGGTGTGAATGTGGTGTCGATGGTGCAGACGGAACCGGCCGTCATCCGGACGAGGCCGGACTGGTCGCTGATTTCCGCGCACCCACCCGAGGTCACCTGCCCCCAGGGCTTGTCCGGGCCAGGCGCGTGCCAGTTGGCCCAACCAAGATCCACATCCGCCAGCGCGGTGATCGTGTAGGACATAGTCACACCCGGTGATCCGAACGGGATGGTGCCGAACTCGAGACGTTTGACGGAAATTGACAGCAGATCGTCGAAGGAATCGACAGAGGGATCGTCGAACGAGATAGCTGCTGCCTGGACGGGTGCGGCGACCGCCGCGGGCGTCACCGCGATGGCGGCAGCGAGCGCGACGCCGAGGGCGCGGCGAAGGGGTCGGAAACGTTGCATGGTGGGTTCTCCGGCTGGTGTCGGGGGTAGGGGTGAGGTTCAACGATGCGTTACTTGCTCGCCCAGAAGAACGCCGTACAGCAGTTTTGAGTAGTCGAATGGCCGAGGTTGAGTAGTGCGGCAGGGCCCGCGGTATCCTGGGCCGCGTGTCGACGGTGTCCGAGGTCAGCCCAGAAGACTGGCAGGTCTGGCGCGACTACTACCGGGCCGGCCGGGAGATCACCCACGCCTTCGATCGCCGCCTGCAGGACGACGCCGGGGTCTCGCATCCCGAGTACTCGGTGATGCTCGCACTGTGGAGCGCACCCCACCGCAAGCTGCGCACCGGCGAACTCGCTGACGAGCTCGCCTGGGAGAAGAGCCGCGTCTCGCACCAGGTCACCCGCATGGTGGCGCGGGGCCTCCTCGAACGCACCGAATGCGACACCGACGCCCGCGGCGTGTGGGTCGGCCTCACCGCCGAGGGCAGCCGCACCCTGCTGAGCGCCACCCGTGACCACACCGCCGCCATCCGCGCCTGGTTCTTCGACGTGCTCACCGACGACGAGAAGCAGGTGATCCAGGCGGCATCGCGGCGGATGCGCGCCAAGCTCGTCGAAGACGGCGCAGCCCCGCTCCCCCGGGAGAGGGAGGCGCCGGCCGACGAGGTTGCCTAGGCTCACGCCGTGACAGCCGTACCCGAGGCCGCAAGCCCCACCACCTGGGAACGCCCGCGCCCCACCCGGCGCGACCGGTACGTCGACCTCGCGACCGCCGGCGCCCTCTACCTGGGCGCCGTGCTCAGCCAGCAGCTGTACCGCACCTCCGGCGTCTACGAGGAGCCGGCCGGCGGCGCCCTCACCTTCGGGCTGCTCGCCCTCACGATCCTGCCCCTCGCCCTGCGCCGCAGCCACCCGGTGGTCGCGGCTGTAGTCGTGTCGGGCGGGTTCATCGCAGCCGGCAGCCTGCAGGTGCCGGAGCTGCTGATCACGCAGATCGCCCTGTTCCTGGCGCTCTACTCGGTGGGTGCGTGGGTGTCACGGCGATCCGTCGCCATCGCCGCGCGTGCCGCGATCGTCGTCGCGATGGCGGTGTGGCTGATGATCTCGCTCTTCCAGTCGGCCACCGACCCGAAGACGCTCGAGAACTTCCCCCAGGCGGGCGCCCTGTCGCCTCTGGTCGCCTTCATGCTCATCCAGGTGCTCATCAACCTGCTCTACTTCGCCGGCGCGTGGTGGTTCGGCGACAGGGCCTTCGCCGCCGCCCGGCAGCGGTACGAACTCGAGCAGCGCACCCTCGAACTCGAACGCGAACGCGAACGCACCGCCGCGCAGGCGGTCGCCCTCGACCGGGTGCGGATCGCCCGCGAACTGCACGACGCGGTCGCCCACCATGTGAGCGTCATCGGCATCCAGGCGGGCGCCGCACGCACCGTGCTTACCGCCGACCCGGATGCCGCATCCGGCGCCCTACAGACCATCGAGACCACCAGCCGCGAGACGATCCGCGAACTGCACGAGATGCTCACTACCCTGCGCGACCCGGACGAGGCGCTCGATTCGGTGCGCGGCATCGACCGCCTGCGGGAACTGGCCGACGCCTCCGAGGAGGCCGGCGTGCCCACCAGCCTGCAGGTGATCGGCGACCCGGTGGCGGTGCCGGCGATCGCGAGCGTCAACCTGTACCGCATCGCCCAGGAGGCGCTCACCAACGTGCGCAAGCACGCCGGCCCTGACGCATCCGCCGACATCCGGGTGCGTTACGGCGCCGACCATGTGGAGCTGGAGGTCGCCAACACCGGCGGCGTCACCGCGCGACGCCTGCCCGGTGGGCTCGGACAGTTGGGGATGCGGGAGCGGGTGGCCGCATCCGGCGGCACCCTCGAACTCGGCCCCCGCAGCCGCGGCGGCTACCTGGTGCGTGCCCGCATCCCCCTCCCGGAGGCCCCCGCATGACCCGCGTCCTGCTCGTCGACGATCAGGCGCTGGTGCGCACCGGGTTCCGGGTGATCCTCGACGCCCAGCCCGACATCGAGGTGGTGGCTGAGGCGGGCGATGGGCTCACCGGCATCGCTCTCGCCGCCGAGCTGGCACCCGACGTGGTGTGCATGGATGTGCAGATGCCGGGCATCGACGGCCTCGAAGCCACCAGCCGCATCGTGGAGGGGCCGGACGCCCCCGCGGTGCTGGTGCTCACCACCTTCGACCGCGACGACTACCTGTTCCGCGCGCTCGAGGCGGGCGCATCCGGGTTCCTGCTGAAGACGTCCAGCCCGGAGCAGCTGGTGGAGGCGGTGCGGGTACTCGCCGCCGGGGATGCGCTGCTCGCGCCGGCCGTCACCCGTCGCGTGATCGAGCGATTCGGTTCGACCGCCGACACCCCCGCCACCGACGACGCGATCGCCGAACTCACGGAACGCGAATCGGATGTGTACCGCCTGCTCGCCGACGGCCTCTCGAACGCCGAGATCGCCGGCACCCTCTACGTGGGTGAAGCCACCGTCAAGACGCACGTGTCGAACATCCTGCAGAAGCTGGGCGTGCGCGACCGCGTCCAGGCCGTGGTGCGTGCCCACCGCTCGGGGTTCGTGCGCCACCCCGCTGGTTGAATAGCCGCGCAGCGGCCCCCACCCCGCTGGTTGAGTAGCCGCGCAGCGGCGTATCGAAACCCTCTCCCCCGCACGTCGTCCGCCTTCGGGGGGAGGCGCGTGACGCAGGCGGCTTCTACGGTGAGACCAGACCAGGGAGGTACCGTGCTCGAGATCCGAGACGTCAGCAAGAACTACGGCACGCGGCGCGTGCTCGACGACGTGAGCTTCGACGTCGCATCCGGCCGGATGACCGGCTTCGTCGGCGGCAACGGCGCCGGCAAGACCACCACCATGCGCATCATCCTGGGTGTGCTGGAGGCCGATGCGGGAACCGTCACGCTCGGTGGCCAACCGCTCGGCCCCACGGGTCGCCGCCGCTTCGGCTACATGCCGGAGGAGCGCGGGCTCTACCCGAAGATGAAGCTCGCCGAGCAGCTCAACTACCTGGCCCGGCTGCACGGCCTCACCCCAGCCGACGCGAAGCGCAACACCGACGACCTGCTCGCATCCCTCGGACTCACCGAGCGTGCCGGCGACGCGGTCGAGAAGCTGTCGCTCGGCAACCAGCAGCGTGCGCAGATCGCCGCCGCCCTCGTGCACGACCCGGAGGTGCTGATCCTCGACGAACCGTTCAGCGGGCTCGACCCGATGGCGGTCGAGGTGGTCTCCGAGGTGCTCGCCGACCGCGCCCGCGCGGGCGTGCCGGTGCTGTTCTCCAGCCACCAGCTCGACATCGTCGAACGCCTCTGCGACGACCTCGTCATCATCGCCGACGGCCGCATCCGCGCCGCCGGTCCCCGCGACTCGCTGCGCGAACAGCACGCCACCCTGCGCTACCAGCTGCAGACCGCAGCGGATGCCGGCTGGCTGCGCGACGAACCCGGCGTCTCGGTCATCGAAGCCGACGGCGGGTACGCGCTCTTCGACGCCGACAGCCCCGAGACCGCCAACCGGGTGCTCGCGGCCGCCGTGTCCCGCGGCGCCGTCACCGACTTCGCGCGGCAGCATCCCACCCTCTCCCAGATCTTCAAGGAGGTCATCCGATGAGCGCCGCACGTACGCCCGCCGTCGCCCGCCCGTACTCCACCGGACGCACGGTCTGGCTCGTCGCGACCCGCGAAGTGATGGTGCGTCTGCGCAGCGTCTCGTTCCTGGTGTCGACCGGCATCCTGTTGCTGCTGCTCGTCGGGTCCGTGGTGATCGGCGCTGTCACGGCGGCGAACGCCTCCGACCCGAAGGTGGCCGTCGTCGCCGGGGTGGAACTGCCCGACGCTGTGGCACTCGAAGTGACCGACGTCGACAGCGTCGAGGATGCTGAACAGCTGGTGCGCGACGGCGACGTCGACGCGGCGGTCGTTCCCGACGACAACCCGCTCGGCTACAAGATCCTCGGCGACGACAGTGCCCCCGTCGGCGTCATCCAGGCGCTCAGCGTCGCACCCCCGGTCGAGCTGCTCGACTCCAGCGGCACCGGCGGCTTCCTCGGCTACCTCGTCGCGATCGGCTTCGGTCTCGTCTTCTTCATCTCCGCGATGACCTTCGGGCAGACGATCGCCCAATCGGTGGTCGAAGAGAAGCAGACCCGCGTGATCGAGATCCTGCTCGCCGCGATCCCCACCCGCGCACTGCTGGCCGGCAAGATCCTCGGCACCACGATCCTCGCGTTCGGTCAGATCGCGTTGCTGTTGGCGATCTCCATCATCGGCCTCACCGTGACCGGCCAGAGCGAACTGCTCGCCGGCCTCGGCCTGCCGTTCGTGTGGTTCGCGATCTTCTTCGTGTTCGGCTTCGTGCTGCTCGCGTCGCTGTTCGCGGCGACCGGCGCCATGGTGTCGCGTCAGGAAGACATCGGCTCCACCACCACCCCGGTGACGATGCTGGTGATGATCCCGTACTTCCTGGTGATCTTCTTCAACGACAACCCGCTCGTGGTGACGATCATGTCGTACGTGCCGTTCTCGGCCCCCGTCGGGATGCCGTTGCGCCTGTTCCTGGGTGAGGCGCTGTGGTGGGAGCCGCTGCTCTCGCTTGCGATCCTCATCGCCACCAGCCTGGTCGTGATCGCGATCGGCGCCCGCATCTACGAGAACTCGCTGCTGCGGATCGGGCAGCGGGTGAAGCTCGCGGAGGCGCTGCGCGGCTGAGCGGCCCCAGAATAGGACGGTGACTTTGCACGACACCTCCTTCCGCGGCTTCGCGAGCGACAACTACGCCGGCATCCACCCCGAGGTGCTCGCCGCCCTCGCCGAGGCGAACGGCGGGCACCAGGTCGCCTACGGCGAAGACGTCTACACGGCGCGCCTCGGCGACGTGATCCGGGCCCAGTTCGGCGAACAGGCCGAAGTGTTCCCCGTGTTCAACGGCACCGGCGCCAACGTGGTGTCGCTCACCGCACTGCTGCCGCGGTGGGGTTCCGTGATCGCCACCTCGACGGCCCACATCCACACCGATGAGGGCGGCGCGCCCGAGAAAGTGGCCGGGCTGAAACTATTCGTGGTGCCGACGCCCGACGGCAAGCTCACCCCCGAACTTCTCGCCACCGAAGCGTGGGGCATGGACGACGAGCACCGCTCGGAACCGGCCGCCGTGTCGATCACCAACACCACCGAACTCGGCACCCTGTACACGGCCGCCGAGGTGCGTGCCATCGCCGACGCCGCCCACGCCCACGGACTGGCCCTGCACATGGACGGCGCCCGCATCTGGAACGCCGCCGCCGCCCTCGGGGTGCCGTTCCGCGAGTTCACCACGGATGCCGGGGTCGACATCCTCAGCTTCGGCGGCACCAAGATCGGTGCGCTCGGTGTGGAAGCGATCGTCGTGCTCAACCCGGAGCGGGTGTCGGACATCGTGCGGCTGCGGAAGACGTCGATGCAGCTCGCCAGCAAGATGCGCTTCTTCAGCGCCCAACTGCTGGCACTGTTCGACGGCGTCGGCCTTCGGGCGGCGGAGCACGCGAACGCCATGGCGACCCGACTGCGTGCGGCGCTCGAGGCGGGGATCGCCGACGGCACCATCACCGGCCTGTCGTTCAGCCAGGCCACGGATGCGAACGCCGTGTTCGCGGTGCTGCCGAACGACGCCGCCGACCGCATCCGCGAACGTTTCCGCTTCTACGACTGGGACCGCGCCGCCGGCCAGGTGCGCTGGATGACCGCCTTCGACACCACCGAGGCCGACATCGACGCGTTCGTCGCCGCCATCCGCGAAGAGCTGGCGCGGTAGCGCGACGCGCGGGGGTGCGTAGGCTGGGCGGGTGACGAGGTCGCCCGCTGAGAAGCCCTGGCTCGACTCCTACGCCGACGGCGTTCCGCGCGAGCTGGAGGTGCCGCCGGGTTCGCTGTCCGCCCTGATCGCCGAGACGGTGACCCGCTACCCGGATCACACGGCGCTCGAGTTCTTCGGACGCGAGACCAGCTACGCGGCCCTCGGGTCGCAGATCGACCACGCGGCGGAGGGCCTGCGTCGCCTCGGCGTGAAGCCGGGCGACCGGGTGGCGTTGGTGCTGCCGAACTGCCCCCAGCATGTGGTGGCGTTCTACGCGATCCTGCGAGTGGGCGGCATCGTGGTGGAGCACAACCCGCTCTACACGCCGCGCGAGCTGCGCCACCAGTTCGAGGATCACCGCGCCCGGGTGGCGATCGCGTGGGACAAGACGGTGCCGACGCTGCAGGACTTCCCCAGCGATCTGGCGCTGGATGCGATCGTGTCGGTCGACATGACGCGCGCGTTCCCGCTGAAGATGCGCACCCTGCTGCGCCTCCCCATCGAGAAGGCCCGCACGAGCCGCGCCGAGTTGACGCTCGAGGTTCAGGGCACCACGCCATGGGAGCAGCTGCTCATCGGCCCCGCCATCCCGTCGACCGTCCCCGGTCCGGTGGCGGAGGATGTGGCGCTCATCCAGTACACGAGCGGCACCACCGGCTCGCCGAAGGGCGCCACCCTCAGTCACCGCAACCTGGTGGCGAACGCCGCCCAGGCGCGGGCGTGGGTGCCGACGATCGAACGCGGCAAGGCGTCGGTGCACGCGGTGCTGCCGCTGTTCCACGCCTACGGCCTCACCCTGTGCCTCACATTCGCGATGAGCATGGGGGCGCGACTGGTGCTGTTCCCGAAGCCCGACCCCGACCTGGTGCTGCCGGTGTTCAAGAAGCGGCCGCCTACGTTCCTGCCGGCGGTGCCGCCGCTGTACGACCGGCTGCGGAAGGCGGCAGAGGAGCGGGGCGTGTCGCTCGCGGGTATCGAGATCGCCATCTCGGGTGCGATGCCGCTGTCCGCCGCGGTGGTGGAGCCGTGGGAGGAACTCACCGGCGGCTACCTGGTGGAGGGCTACGGCCTGTCCGAGTGCTCCCCCGTGCTGATGGCGAACCCGGTGGCCCCGAACCGCCGCGCCGGCACCGTCGGCCTCCCGATCCCGGGCACCGAGCTGCGGGTCGTCGACCCCGACGAACCGACCCGCGACGTCGAGCCGGGCACGCCGGGCGAACTGGTGGTGCGCGGGCCGCAGGTGTTCTCCGGCTACTGGAACAAGCCGGAGGCGACCGCGGAGGTCTTCACCGACGGGTGGTTCCGCACCGGCGACATCGTGTCGGTCGACGATGACGGCTTCGTCACCATCACCGATCGCATCAAAGAACTGGTCATCACGGGCGGCTTCAACGTGTCGCCGTCGGAGGTGGAGGACATGCTCCGCGGCTACGACGGCATCGCGGATGTGGCGATCGTCGGCATCCCGGATGCGCGCGACGGCGAACATGTGGTCGCGGCGATCGTGCCGGCGCCCGGCGCCACCGTCGACACGGATGCGCTGCGCGCGTGGGCGAAGCAGCAGCTGGCCGCCTACAAGGTGCCGCGCCGCATCCACCTGGTCGACGAGCTCCCGAAGTCGATGATCGGCAAGGTGCTGCGGCGCAAGGTGCGCGAGCAGCTCATCGAAGTGGAAGGAAAGCAGTGAAGTTCGGCATCTTCATCCCCCAGGGTTGGCGTTTCGATCTGGTGGGCATCGAGCCCGACCGCCATTGGGGCGTCATGCACGACCTCGCGCAGGCGGCTGAAGCCGGCCCGTGGGAGTCGCTGTGGGTGTACGACCACTTCCACACCACCCCCGAGCCGAGCGACGAAGCCACCCACGAGGCGTGGACACTGATGGCGGCCCTCGCCGCATCCACGTCGCGCATCCGCCTCGGCCAGATGTGCACGTGTGTCGCCTACCGCAACCCCGCCTACCTGGCGAAGGTGGCGGCGACGGTCGACCTGATCTCGGGCGGACGCACCGAGATGGGCATCGGCGCCGGCTGGTACGAGCACGAGTGGCGCGCCTACGGGTACGGGTTCCCGGATGCGCCGGAGCGGCTGCGGATGCTGCGCGAGGGTGTCGACATCATGAACCAGGCGTGGACCACCGGCCGCGCCACCCTCGACGGCGAGTTCTGGAAGGTGGACGGCGCGATCGTGCAGCCGCAGCCCCTGCAGGACGGCGGCATCCCCATGTGGGTGGCCGGCGGTGGCGAGAAGGTCACGCTGAAAATCGCAGCCCAGTACGCGAAGTACACCAACTTCAACGGGGGTGCCGAGGAGTTCGCGCACAAGAGCGAGATCCTGCGCGGGCACTGCGAGACTCTGGGGCGCGACTTCGACTCGATCACCCGGTCGAGCAACTTCAACACGATCGTCGGCGCCACCCACGACGAGGTGAACCGCAAGGTCGGCGCCTATGAGGCGCGCCTGTCGACGTACCTGGGCGACAAGACGGCGGCGGAGATCGCGGCGCAGTACCGCGGCCTGCCGTCGAAGGAGGGCCTCGCCGGTACGCCGGCCGAGATCATCGAGGTGCTGCGTGAGCGGCAGGAGCTGGGGCTCGGCTACAGCATCCACTACTTCCCCGAGTCGGCGTACGACCGTTCGGGTGTGGAGCTGTTCGAGCGCGAGGTGATCCCCGCCCTCTCGTAGCGGTGTGACGAAGGGTGTCGGGCCGATTCGGCTCGGCACCCGAGCACGGATACCGTCGGACGGGTGACGCGCGACGCCCCCATCCACGAACTGCTGGTCGAGACGCGGGCGTTCCCGCCGCCCGCCGAACTGACGGCCACCGCGAACGTCGCCGCGGATGCGTGGGAGCGCGCGGCCGAGGATCCGGTGGCGTTCTGGGCGGATGCGGCCCGCCGCCTCACCTGGGACACCCCGTTCACGCGCACCCTCGACTGGACTCCGGCCCTCGCCGACGACGGCACCCTGCAGCCGCCGCGCGCCGAGTGGTTCGCGGACGGCACCCTCAATGTGGCCGTCAACTGTGTCGACCGTCACGTGGCTGCGGGCCTCGGCGACAAGGTCGCGTACCACTGGGAAGGTGAGCCGGGCGACACCCGCACGCTCACGTTCGCGGAACTGCAGCGGGAGGTGGCGAAGGCGGCGAACGCGCTCACCGAGCTCGGCATCCGCCGCGGCGACCGGGTGGTGATCTACCTGCCGGTGCTGCTGGAGACCGTCATCGTGACCCTCGCGGTGGCACGGCTGGGGGCTGTGCATTCGCTGGTGTTCGGCGGGTTCTCGGCCGAGGCGCTGCGATTCCGGGTGGCTGACACCGGCGCGAAGCTGCTGGTGACCTCCGACGGGCAGTTCCGTCGCGGCAAGGCCGTCGCGGTGAAGGACAACGCGGATGCCGCCGTCGCCGGCCTCGACCATGTGGAGCATGTGCTCGTGGTCCGCCGCACCGGCGACGACATCCCTTGGACGGAGGGTCGCGATGTCTGGTGGCACGACGTCGTCGACCGCCAGAGCGACACCCACTCAGCCGAGTCATTCCCGGCCGAGACGCCGCTGTTCATCATCTACACATCCGGCACCACCGGAAAGCCGAAGGGGCTCGTGCACACCAGTGGCGGCTACCTCACCCAGGCCAGCTGGACCCACTGGGCGGCGTTCGACGCGAAGCCCGACGACATCCACTGGTGCACCGCCGACCTCGCGTGGGTGACGGCGCACACCTACGAGCTGTACGGCCCGCTCACCAACGCGACCACGCAGGTGATCTACGAGGGCACGCCCGATGCGCCGCGCCGCACCCGCCACTTCGAGATCATCGAACGCTACGGCGTGACCGAATACTACACGGCCCCCACCCTGGTGCGCACGCTGATGACGTGGTTCCCGGATGGGGTGCCGGCCGGGTTCGACCTGTCGACCATCCGTCTGCTCGGGTCGGTCGGCGAGGCGATCAACCCGGAGGCGTGGGTGTGGTTCCGCGACAACATCGGGGCCGGGCACGCCCCGATCGTCGACACGTGGTGGCAGTCGGAGACGGGGGCTGCGGTGATGGCGCCGATCCCGGGGCACACCACGGTGAAGCCGGGTTCGGCGACGCGCGCGCTGCCGGGCCTGCGCACGCTGGTCGTCGACGAGCGCGGCGACGAGGTGGCGCCGGGGGCCGGCGGCTACCTGGTGATCCCCGACCCGTGGCCGTCGCTCGCCCGCACCGTGTGGGGCGACCCGCAGCGCTACCTCTCCGCCTACTGGGAGAAGTTCGCCGACCGCGGCTACTTCTTCTCCGGCGACGGGGCGAAGGTGGATGCCGACGGCGACGTGTGGCTGCTGGGCCGCGTCGACGACGTGATCAACGTGTCGGGGCACCGCCTGTCGACGATCGAGATCGAGTCGGCGCTGGTGGCGCATCCGCTGGTCGGCGAGGCCGGGGTGACGGGTGCCGACGACGCGGTCACCGGTGAGGCGATCGTCGCGTTCGTGATCCCCTCGCGCGAGGTGGGTCCGGATGCGGTGGACGAGCTGCGGCGCCACGTCGCCACGTCGATCGGTCCGATCGCGAAGCCCCGCGACATCCACCTGGTGCCGGAGTTGCCGAAGACCCGCTCCGGCAAGATCATGCGGCGGCTGCTGCGCGACATCGTCGACGGCCGCCCGCTCGGCGACACCACCAGTCTGCAGAACCCCGACGGCCCAGCCGTGCTCGTGGAGCTGGTGCGCGGACGCTAGCGTGGCGGCGTGACCGAGCAGACGCTGACCGGCGGCAACATGGACCCGGTGGTGCGGGTCGGCGACACCGTCCGGCGGGTGGTCGGCCCGTGGACGGATGCGGTGCACACGCTGCTGCGGCGTCTCGCGGATGCGGGTATCGATGGTGTGCCGCGGGTTCAGGGGTTCGACGAGCGGGGCCGCGAGGTGCTGAGCTTCGTCAACGGGTCGGTGCTCGCGGATGCGGCTCCCTCGGTGCTGTGGTCGTCGGAGACGCTGGTCGACGCGGCGCGGCTGTTGCGCCGCATCCACGATGCATCGGAACCGCTGGCGTCGGCCGACCTGCACTGGCGCACCCCCGCGCATCCGCCGCTCGAGGTGGTGTGCCACAACGACTTCGCACCCTACAACTTGATCGAGGCGGACGGGCTGATCGAGTCGGGCGGGCGGCTCGTCGGTGCGATCGACTTCGACACCGCGTCGCCCGGATCGCGACTGTGGGACCTGGCGTACCTCGCCTACCGGATCGTGCCGTACGCGGAGGATGCGGCCGGTTTCGATCCGGACGTGTTCGGCTCACGCGAGGCGCGGCTCGGGCAGCTGATCGCGGCCTACGGCGCCGAGTCCACCCCGGATGAGGTGCGCGCGATGGCGGCGAACCGCCTCGACGACCTGGCCGCATTCACGGATGTGCGCGCATCAGAGACAGGCCGCGCCGACTTCGTCGAGCACGCCGCCATGTACCGCCGAGACGCCGCCCGCCTGCGCGGCTGAACCGGACCCGGCCGGGTCAGACGGCCGGGGCGCCCTCGTCCTCGAAGCGGGTGACGACGAGGCCGCCGCCGCCGGGTGCCAGGTCAACGCGCACGGTGTCGCCGTCGCGGATGTCGCCGCCGAGCAGCGCCTTCGCGAGCGTGTCGTCGATCTCGTGCTGCATGAGCCGACGCAGCGGTCGCGCCCCGTAGATGGGGTCGTAGCCGCGCTCGGCGAGCCAGGCACGCGCATCCGGTGTGACCGCCAGCTGCAGGCGGCGCTCCCCCAGTCGCCGCTCGAGGCGGTCGACGTAGAGCGACACGATCTGACCCAGGTCGGCTTCCGACAGCGGCGCGAACACGACGATGTCGTCGAGCCGGTTCACGAACTCCGGCTTGAACGCCTGCCGCACCAGCTCCTGCACGGCCTCCTGCTTGCGGTCCCAGCTGAGTTCGCGGTCAACCAGCACCTGGCTGCCCAGGTTGGAGGTGAGGATCAGGATGGTGTTGCGGAAGTCGACGGTGCGGCCCTGGCCGTCGGTGAGGCGGCCGTCGTCGAGCACCTGCAGCAGCACGTCGAACACCTCGGGGTGCGCCTTCTCGACCTCGTCGAGCAGGATCACCGAGTACGGGCGCCGACGCACCGCCTCCGTCAACTGGCCGCCCTGCTCGTAGCCGATGTACCCGGGAGGGGCGCCGACGAGACGCGAGACGGAGAACTTCTCGCCGTACTCCGACATGTCGATGCGCACGAGCGCCTTCTCGTCGTCGAAGAGGTAGGCGGCGAGCGCCTTCGCGAGTTCCGTCTTGCCAACGCCGGTGGGGCCGAGGAACAGGAACGAGCCGGTGGGTCGGTCGGGGTCGGAGATGCCGGCGCGCGAACGGCGCACCGCCTCCGAGACGGCCCGCACCGCATCCCGCTGGCCGATGAGCCGCTTCGCCAGCTCCGATTCGAGGGTGAGCAGCTTCTCGGTCTCGCCCTGACGCAGCTTGTCGACCGGGATGCCGGTCCACGCGGCGACGACGGCGGCGATGTCTTCGTCGGTGACCTGGTCGTTCACCATGCGCGGGCCCTGCTGCTCGATGGCTTCGGCCTGCAGCAACTGGGTCTCGATGGCGGGGATCGTCTCGTAGTTGAGCTTCGAGGCGTCCTGGTAGCGCTGCTCGCGCATCGCCTTGTCGAGTTCGATGCGGGCGTCGTTGAGGCGTGACTTCAGGTCGCCGACGCTGTGCAGCGAGCTCTTCTCCGCCTGCCAGCGGGTCTGCAGGGCGTCGAGCTGCTTCTCTTTCACCGACATGTCGGCGCGCAGCTTCTCGAGGCGCTCCTTCGACGCGGCGTCCTTCTCCTTCTTGAGCGCCAGCTCTTCGATCTTCAGACGGTCGACGGCGCGCTTCAGTTCGTCGATCTCGACGGGCGACGAGTCGATCTCCATCTTGAGCCGCGAAGCGGCTTCGTCGATGAGGTCGATGGCCTTGTCGGGCAGCTGGCGGGCGGTGATGTACCGGTTGCTGAGGGATGCGGCGGCCACGAGCGCGCTGTCGGCGATCGCGACCTTGTGGTGGGCCTCGTACCGTTCCTTCAGCCCGCGCAGGATGGCGACCGTGTCTTCGACGGACGGCTCGCCCACGTACACCTGCTGGAAGCGGCGCTCGAGGGCGGCATCCTTCTCGATGTATTCGCGGTACTCGTTGAGGGTGGTGGCGCCGATGAGGCGCAGCTCGCCGCGGGCGAGCATGGGCTTCAGCATGTTGGCGGCCGCGACGGAACCTTCGCCGCCGCCCGCGCCCATGAGGGTGTGGAGTTCGTCGATGAAGGTGATGATCTGGCCGTCGGAGTCGTTGATCTCCTTCAGCACGGCCTTGAGGCGTTCCTCGAACTCGCCCCGGTACTTGGCGCCGGCGACGAGGGCGGCGAGGTCGAGCGACACGAGCTGCTTGCCCTTGAGGGAGTCAGCGACGTCGCCGGCGACGATGCGCTGAGCGAGGCCTTCGACGACCGCGGTCTTGCCGACGCCCGGCTCACCGATCAGGACAGGGTTGTTCTTGGTGCGGCGGCTCAGCACCTGCATGACCCGCTCGATTTCCTTCTCGCGGCCGATGACGGGGTCGAGCTTGCCCTCCATCGCGGCGGCGGTCAGGTTGCGGCCAAACTGGTCGAGGACCAGCGACGTGGACGGATTGCCCGCCTCCCCGCCGCGGCCGCCGGTGCCGGCCTCGGCGGTCTCCTTGCCCTGGTAGCCGCGCAACAGCTGGATGACCTGCTGGCGCACCCGGGTCAGCTCGGCGCCGAGCTTGACGAGGACCTGCGCGGCCACGCCTTCACCCTCGCGGATGAGGCCGAGCAGGATGTGCTCGGTGCCGATGTAGTTGTGGCCGAGCTGCAGGGCCTCGCGCAGCGAGAGCTCCAGCACCTTCTTGGCACGCGGGGTGAACGGGATGTGTCCCGACGGTGCCTGCTGGCCCTGGCCGATGATCTCCTCGACCTGACTGCGGACACCTTCCAGGGAGATCCCGAGAGACTCGAGCGCCTTGGCAGCCACACCCTCGCCCTCGTGGATGAGGCCGAGGAGGATGTGCTCGGTACCGATGTAGTTGTGGTTGAGCATCCTGGCCACCTCCTGAGCCAGGACGACAACACGCCGCGCGCGGTCGGTGAACCTCTCGAACATCTCGTCGCTCCTCACAGAGCGGTTGGGCAGAGTCCGGAACGTCCGGAACTGTCCTTCCGCATGCTAGCCCGCCCCGAGGAGGCCGCCCGGTGCACTCCCACCAGGAGACGTTCCCCAGCTAAGCGCTGTTCACTCTCATCCAACTACCGCATCGGTGCGGCATGTTCCCGCTACGCCGCAACCGAACGGGGGCGTTCCGCAGGTCGATCGGGGCGCGGGGCGAACCTCCCGAAT
>JAEWJX010000089.1 GCA_023386365.1 Actinomycetes bacterium
CCTCGCGGCGGCCCGCGGCCCGCGTCTCGGCGACCTCGGTGGCGACGGCACCGCGGATCGCCGCGGCTTCGCGCATCGCCTCCTGGGTGGACGCGTCCGCATCCGCGGCGGCGCGCCCGACGAGAGCCTCGGCCTCGTCGCGTGCACCCGTGAGGATGCGGTCGGCCTGGGCCTGCGCGTCGCCGACGAGACGCTCGGCGGTCTCGCCCGCATCCGCGCGGAGGCTGTCGATCTCCTGCTGGACGGAGCCACGCAGGCGCTCGGCGTCGATGTCGGCCTGGGCGATGAGGCGGGTGGACTGCTCCTCGGCGACCCGGAGCGTGTTCTCGAGCTTCGTGCCGAGCCCCGAATAGGTGGGGCTGCCGACCTCGTCGAGCTCCGCCTGGAGGTCTTCGGCGAGCGCCTGCAGGCGCTTCACCTCTTTGAGGGCGTCAGCGCGGTCGCTGGTGGCCTTGATCACATCGCGGCGCAGCGCGCCGACGGCCTGATCGACCTCGTCCTTCTTGTATCCACGAAGCTCTGTGTTGAAACCCGCGTCGTCTGCCGCCACGTGTGCTCCTCGTTCGGGAAAGTAGGGGGTCCGGCCCGCCAGATGGGGCTCGGAACCCTCACGAGTGTAATCGGCGGGGGAGACGCGGAGTACCTGTCGGGAAAACGCCGGTCAGGGGACTCCCAGGGGCCTCCCGGCCCCTATCCGGGGTCACGGGGACCCCTTCCGCTAATCTGGGGTGTCTTTGCCTGCTGCCTCGCCGCGCCCCCGGGCGGCGAACCCCGCCTCTTCGACATATGACGGCGGATCGTTGCGGAACACCCCGCGTGGCAGCTCGAGAGGAGTTCACAACCCGTGCGATTCGTACTCGCGATCGTGCTGTTCGTCACAGCCCTCGTGGCCATCGGCCTCGGCGTCGCCCAGCGCACCATCTTCCAGGGACCCGACCACGTCACCGCAGCGGTCGACGTCGCCGGCGATGCCCCCTTCACCGTCATCGACGGCGACGTGCTCAACAGCCACCCCGGCACCCAGCTCGTCTCGGTGACCGGCACCGGAACCGACCCCGTCTTCATGGCCTACGGCCGCACGGATGACGTGCAGGCATGGGTGGGCGAGGCCTCCTCGTCCACCATCGGTTACGACGCCGAGACCGTCGAGCTCACCGCCGACACCACGACCGGCACCGAGGAGGAGTCGCCGTCACCCGCCGGCAGCGACCTCTGGATCCAGGAGTTCGCCGGCGAGGGCAGCCTCGTGCGCAAGGTGAACGTGCCCTCCGACGTATCGCTGCTCATCGCATCCGACGGAACCGCGGCGGCCCCCGCCGAGATCTCGGTCACCTGGCCGCTCGACAACTCCACCCCGTGGTCGAGCCCCCTCATCATCGCCGGCATCGGTGCGCTCCTCGTGGGCCTCATCGTGCTCATCTGGGCGCTCGTGCACGCACGCCGCCGCCACGGGCCGCGCCGCAAGACCCCCAAGATGCCGAAGCCCCCGAAGCCGCAGCAGCTCAAGCCGGCGCCCAAGCGCGCCGCGCTCACCGCGAGCGTCCCCGAGACCCGCGGACGCCGCCGCGCCTTCGTGGCGCTCCCGCTGCTGCTCGTCGGTACGGTCGCCCTCAGCGCCTGCACCGCCGAAGGCAGCGCGCTGCCCAGCGCCACCCCCAGCGCCACGGATGCGGCAGTCGCCGAGGTCGAGCCGCCCGTCGTCACCGAGCGCCAGTTCGACCGCATCGTCTCTCAGATCGGCGAGTCCGTCACGGCCGCCGACGAGGCACGCAACGCGAAGGCCGCCAGTCGGCGCCTCGCAGGTCCCGCGCTCGAACTGCGCACCGCCAACTACGCCGCCATCGGCGCCGACGCGGCGGTGACGCCCGTCGGTGCGTTCCCGGTCGGCGAGGTCGACCTGATCCTGCCGCAGCGCCTCCACGAGTGGCCGCGCGTCGTGTTCGCGATCCTCTCCGGCTCGGAGAGCGACAAGTTCGCCGGCATGTTCGTGCAGGAGTCGCCGCGCACCCAGTACAAGGTGCACTACCTGATGCGGCTCACGCAGTCGGTGCCGGAGGTCGCACCCACCGATCTCGGCGCCTCGCGTCTCGCGCCCGACAACAAGCTGCTCGCCTACACGCCCGAGCAGCTGGCGGCCGAGTACGGCGACATCCTCATCAACGGCGACGAGTCGCCGTACGTCGACCACTTCGACGCCGAGAACGACCTGCTCCGCGAGAAGTTCGGTGCCGCGTACAAGACGCAGCGTCGAGCCGACCTGCAGAACGCGGCCGTCGAGTTCGCCAGCAAGGCGGGCGAGGAAGAGCCGTACGCCTTCGCGACGAACGACACCGGCGCCATCGTGGCGGTCGACCTCCGCGAGATCGAGACGGTGAAGCCGGCCGAGGCAGGCGCAGCCGTCAACCCGACCGGGGCCGTGAAGGCACTCTCGCAGAAGCAGACCACCACGAAGGGCATCACCGCCGAATACGGCATGCAGGTGCTGTTCTACGTGCCGGCCCTGACGGCCGAAGACCAGCGCGTCAAGGTGCTCGGCTTCACACAGGGTCTCGTGGCCGCCGCCGAAGTACCGTAGAGCCTGTGAGCGATCTGCCCCCTTCGAGCCTGCGTGGCGCCGTCGACCTGTCCGGACTCGTGCGACGGGCGGCGACGCCCGCACCCGCAGCCCCCGAAGGGCAGGCGCCCGCCGGCGACCCGTCGCTCGTCTTCGAGACCACGGATGCGGCCTTCCAGAGCGTGCTCGAGCTTTCCAGCCGCGTGCCGGTGGTCGTCGAGTTCATCGCGCCGGGACTCAACTCGGCACTCGGCCCGATCGTGCAGTCGTACGGCGGTCGCCTCGTGCTGGCCGTCGTCGACGGGTCAGTGAACCCGAACCTCGCGCAGGCGTTCCAGGTGCGCGAGGTGCCGGCGGTGGCCGCCGTCATCGCGGGCCGCCCCGTGAACCTGTTCCTCGGCATCCCGTCCGACGCCGAGGTGCGTCAGGTGCTCGACGAACTGCTGCAGCTCGCCGCCGAGAACGGCGTCACCGGCACCGTGCCCGCCGAAGGGGCGGATGCGGGCGCCGAAGCTGCCGAGCCGATCGAACCGCCGCTGCCCCCGCGCCACCAGGAGGCGTACGACGCCATCGAACGCGGCGACTACCCGGCGGCGATCGCCGCCTACCGCGCGGCGCTCGTCGAGAACCCGCGCGACCAGCTCGCCGTCGCCGGCCTCGCGCAGGTGTCGCTCCTCGACCGCCTCAGCGGCGCCACCGCCTCCGACGTCCGCGACGCCGCCGCCGCGAACCGCGACGACGTCGACGCGCAGCTCGCCGTCGCCGACCTGGACGTCAGCGGCGGGCACCTCGACGACGGCTTCGGCCGCCTGCTCGACCTGTTCGTCAGCGCATCACCCGACGACCGCACGCGCATACGCACCCGCCTGCTCGAATACTTCGAGATCGCCGGCGCCGACGACCCGCGCGTGGGCGCGGCGCGTCGCCGCCTCACGACCCTGCTCTACTGAACCGGGTTTCGATACGCCGCTTCGCGGCTACTCAACCAGCGGGGTGGCGCTTCAGGTACAGCGCCGCCAGGGGCGGCAGGGTGAGTTCCACCGACGCGGGCTGGCCGTGCCACGGCTCCGCGGTCGCGGTGACGCGCCCGTAGTTGCCGACACCCGATCCGCCCACCTCGACGGCGTCCGAGTTCAGCAGCTCCACCCAGGTGCCTTCCGCGGGCAGACCGATGCGGTACGGCCCCACCGGGTTGCCACCGAAGTTCACGATGCAGGCGAGTTCCTCACCTGAACGGGACCGCCGCAGGAAGGCGACCACGTTGCTGCCGGGGTCGCTCGTGATCCACTCGAACCCGGCCGGCTCCGCGTCGAGCTCCCACAGGGCGGGAGTTTCGCGGTACACGCGGTTCAGCTGCGCCACATGGCTCCAGAGGGCCTGGTGCACCGGCTGGTCGAGGATCCACCAGTCCAGTCCCCGCTGCTCCGACCACTCCGACGGCTGCCCGAACTCCGACCCCATGAACAGCAGCTGCTTGCCGGGGTGCGCCCACATGAACGACAGGTAGGCCCGCACGTTCGCCAGCTTCTGCCACTGGTCGCCGGGCATCTTCGACAGCAGGGAGCCCTTGCCGTGCACGACCTCGTCGTGGCTGATCGGCAGCAGGAACGCCTCGCTGAAGGCGTACAGGAACGAGAACGTGATGTCGCCGTGGTGGTCGCCGCGCCACATCGGGTCCTCGTGGATGTACTGCAGCGAGTCGTGCATCCACCCCATGTTCCACTTCAGGCCGAAGCCGAGGCCGCCGGCGGAGGTCGGATGCGTGACGCCCGGCCACGAGGTCGACTCCTCGGCGATCATCACGATGCCGGGGTTGCGTTTGTAGGCGGTGGCGTTCACCTCCTGCAGGAACGAGATCGCCTCCAGGTTCTCGCGTCCGCCGTGCACGTTCGGCACCCACTCGTCGGCTTTGCGGGAGTAGTCGCGGTACAGCATGCTCGCCACCGCATCCACCCGGAGGCCGTCGATGTGGAACTCCTCCAGCCAGTAGAGGGCGTTCGCGACGAGGAAGTTGCGCACCTGCGACTGCCCGAAGTCGAACACCAGCGTTCCCCAGTCGGGGTGCTCGCCGATGCGGGGGTCGGAGTGCTCGTACAGCGGCTCCCCGTCGAAGCGTGCCAGCGCCCACTCGTCTTTCGGGAAATGCGCCGGAACCCAGTCCATGATCACGCCGATGCCGGCCTGGTGCAGCCGGTCGACGAGATAGCGGAAGTCGTCGGGGTGGCCGAAGCGGCTGGTGGGGGCGTAGTAGCCGGTCACCTGGTAGCCCCACGACCCGCCGAACGGGTGCTCGGCGAGGGGCATGAACTCCACGTGCGTGAAGCCGAGCCCGGTGACGTAGTCGATGAGCTCGTCGGCGGCCTGCCGGTAGGTGAGGCCGGGACGCCACGACCCGAGGTGCAGCTCGTAGACGCTCATCGCGCCCTGGTGCGGGTCGGATGCGGCGCGTGACGCCATCCACGCCCCGTCGTCCCAGCTGTAGGCGCTCTGCCCCACAACCGATCCGGTCGACGGGGGAACCTCCGTGTAGCGGGCCATCGGGTCGGCCCGGGTGACCCATTCGCCGGAGCGGCTGAGCAGTTCGAACTTGTAGATGCTGCCCGCGCCGAGACCGGGCACGAACAGCTCCCACACGCCGTTGTCGTCGAGTCGGCGCATCGCGTGGCCGAGTCCGCTCCAGTCGTTGAAGTCGCCCACCACGCGCGCGGCCTGGGCGTGCGGCGCCCACACCACGAATCCGGTGCCGTCGACGCCCTCGTGCTGCTTCACGTGCGCGCCGAACACGTGCCACAGCTGCTCGTGGCGCCCTTCGCCCCAGAGGAACAGGTCGACTTCGCCGACGCTCGGCACGAACCGGTACGGGTCGTCGGTGCGCCACTCGGGGCCGTCCGTGTAGCGGGTCAGCAGCTCGTACGCCTGGCCGGCTCCGGTCGCGTACCCCTGCCACAGGCCGCCGGCGTGGTGCTCCAGTTCGACCCGAGTGCCATCCGCCTGCACCGCGGTGACGGATGCGGCGAGCGGCCGCAGCGCGCGGATCACCCGCCCCCCGTCGACGGGGTGGGCGCCCAGCCACTCGTGGGGGCGGGGGTGGCGCGCCTCGGTGAGGCTCGACACGAGTCCCGGGTCGAGGTCGGGGAGGTCTCGCGGAGCCGCCATGTCAGCGTCCCTTCTGCGGTTCGACGGAGAGGATGTGCACCGGCTCGGTGAACGCGTCGAGGCGCACGTAGTTGGCTTCTCCCCACGTCCATCGGGCGCCGGTCACCAGGTCGCGCACCGTGAAGGTGTCGCCCTTCTGCAGCCCGAGCGACTCCAGGTCGAGGTAGACGGTGGTCTCACGCACCGAGTGCGGGTCGACGTTCGCCACCACGATGACGGTGTCGGGGCGCCCGGTGGGGGTGAACGCGCCGTCGAGGTGCTTCGAGTACACGAGCACGGCGTCGTCGTCGCTCCAGTGGGTACGCAGGTTCCGCAGCTGCGCGAGGGCCGGATGCTCGGCGCGTACCCGGTTCAGCATCGTCAGGTAGGGGGCCAGGCTGCGTCCGGAGGCTTCGGTGCCCGCCCAGTCGCGGTCTTTGTACTCGTACTTCTCGTTGTCGATGTTCTCCTCGGAGCCGGGACGCGCCACGTCCTCGAACAGCTCGTAGCCCGCATAGACGCCCCAGCTGGGCGAGCCGGTCGCAGCGATCGCGGCACGCACCTTGTAGGCGGCGGGGCCGCCGAACTGCAGGTACTCGGTGAGGATGTCGGGGGTGTTCACGAACAGGTTCGGCCGCAGGTAGTCGGCGGATTCTCCGGCGATCCCGGTGAGGAACTCCTCCAGCTCCTCCTTGGTGTTGCGCCAGGTGAAGTACGTGTACGACTGGTGGAAGCCGGCGCCGGCGAGCGAGTGCAGCATCGCGGGGCGGGTGAACGCCTCCGCCAGGAACACCACCTCCGGGTGCCGATCGGCGACCTCGCCGAGCAGCCACTCCCAGAAGTCGAGCGGCTTGGTGTGCGGGTTGTCGACCCGGAAGATGCGGATGCCGCGCGAGATCCACAGCTCCACGATCCGCAGCACCTCGGCGCGGATGCCTTCGGGGTCGTCGTCGAAGTTGACGGGGTAGATGTCCTGGTACTTCTTGGGCGGGTTCTCGGCGTAGGCGATCGAGCCGTCGGGGCGCCGCGTGAACCAGTCGGGGTGCTCGGCGACCCACGGGTGGTCGGGGGAGCACTGCAGCGCCAGGTCGAGGGCCACCTCGATGCCGGATGCTGCGGCCTGCTTCACGAAGTAGCGGAAGTCGGTCTCGGTGCCGAGGTCGGGGTGGATGGCGTCGTGCCCACCTTCGGCGGCGCCGATCGCCCACGGGCTGCCCGGGTCGTGGGGGCCGGCGACGGTGGAGTTGTTGGGGCCTTTGCGGTGGGTGCGCCCGATGGGGTGGATGGGCGGCAGGTAGAGCACATCGAACCCCATCGCGGCGACGCCCGGCAGGCGCTTGGCTGCGGTGCGGAAGCTGCCCGACTTCCAGGTGCCGTCTTTCTGACGTTTGGCGCCTTCCGAGCGGGGGAAGAACTCGTACCAGCTGCCGACGGCGGCGCGTGCCGTCTCCACCACCAGGTCGACCGTCTCCGATTCGGTGACGAGCGAGCGGATGGGGTGGCGCTGCAGTTGCGCCACCAGGCGTCGGTCGGTGGCCACCTTGAGCCGGTCGGCGGCGGTGGCGGTGTCGTCGAGGAACGCCGCGCGCGCATCCGCCGCGATCTTGCCGCCGACGCGCGTCAGCAGTTCGGCGCCGGTCGCGAATATCAGGGTCGGGTCGTCGCCGGCGCCGATCTTGATGGTGGCTGCATGCAGCCAGGTGGCCCAGTCGTCCGCGAAGGCGATCACGCGGTAGCGGTGGAGTCCGGTGGTGGCCGGTTGCAGCGACGCGCGCCACCGGTCGGTGCCGGCGCCGACGAGGTGCATCGGATGCCGTGTCTCGCTCCCCGTGGGATCGGTGAGCAGCAGCTCCGCGCCGATCACCCCGTGCCCTTCCCGGAAGACGGTCGCCTCGAAGGGTACGACTTCGCCGAGGTAGGCCTTCGCGGGCCAGCGGTTCTCGGGCTGCTGCGGCGCGAGGTGGCGGATCGGGAGGCGGCCGATTCGGGCCGTCCGCGCCGTCGCGGCCGGCTGGGGGAGGTCGGTGGACACGCTCCGACCGTATCGCGTCGAGCCACGAACGCGGTGGGGATTGACGGGCGTGGGACGGCCCCCCAGGAGTAGACCGTTCCGTCTGTCCTCGCCGACCCTCACGCGGGGGTGGACGGATCTGGCACGTACCCCGATTTGTACCCTGTGAATGTGCCTAGAGAACCGACCTTGGAACATAAAACCCCTGGTCAGAACGGTTGCTCCATGCGTTTACATCCAAAATTCACGACCCCCGCAATGGGGCGCCTGCGTCCCCTTTGTCCGCACTATGGGGGACCGTAGTGTGTTCATCGGGGGATAGCCCGGCTTCCCTCCCCACGACGGCCAGCGCATGACGCCGACCGACAGACACCCGACGTCTCGACGCGCCAATCGGCGCGCCCTTCGTCATGCGCGACACACAAACCACCCGAAAGGAAATGAAATGAACAAGTTCACCAAGGGCGCCATCGCCACCGGTGCTGGAGTCGTCCTGCTTCTCGGCGGCGCCGGCACGTTCGCTCTCTGGAACGACGACGCAGCCGTCAACGGCGGCACCGTCACCTCCGGTGTCCTCGACATCTCGGCGGGCACCACCGGCACCTGGACCGACGTCACCAGCGGCTCGCCCGTCTCCATCAACATCGGCACCTTCAAGGTCGTGCCCGGCGACGTGCTCGAGTTCACCCAGAACGTGCAGATCACCGCCACCGGCAACAACCTCGAGGGCGAGCTCACGGTCGACAGCTCCTCGATCACCGGAGCGCTCGCGAGCAAGCTCGACTTCGACTTCATCGCGACCGGCACCGGCGTGACCGGCTCGGGCACCGACACCCTGACGATCACCCCCGGCGCCACCGGCGTGACCAACCTCGCCGTCAAGGTGCGCGTCACCTTCCCGGCCTCGACCACCGACCAGGTCGGCCAGAACGAGACCGCGAACCTCAGCGGCCTGACCCTGCTGCTCGAGCAGGTCTGATCCCGCGTGCGGGGCGCGCTCTCGCGGCGCGCCC